>QZIZ01000006.1 GCA_003599195.1 Deltaproteobacteria bacterium
CTGGGTTACGGAGGGCTGCAAGAGTCCGGCAATTTCCGGGATTATCTTAACTCCATCAACCATAACACCGTCGGCCTCAACTACTCGGCGTCCCTGATGTTCAAGTATCCTTTGGGAAACAACGCGGCCGAAGGCCTTGCGGCCCAAAAACTGGCCCAGAAACGCCAGGCCCAGATTCAGTCTGCTGATTTGGATCGAAAAATAAGGTCCAATGTCCTGGTGACTCTGGAAGCCTTGATCCGCTACCGCGCCGCCCTGAAAAAGGCCCGGGAGGCAGTAGCTCTGTACCGGCGGGGGTATGCCGATGAAAACCTGAGATTCCGCATGGGCGTATCCACCATCATTGACCTCATAACCGTGCAAAACCGGCTATCCTCCGCAATGATCACCGAGGTGGACAGCCAGTTGGACTACGCCAATGCCGTCGTCAGACTGCGCTTTGAAACCGGTACCCTGCTGATTAAAGAAAAAGACCGGTACCGGGTTGAGATGAAGCGGCTGATTCGCATTCCCGATGCCAATAGCACATCTTGAATGGCAAAATAGCCGGCGTAGTTAAATCTCACCGCCTGCCTCTGGGGAGCCTCTTTCATACCTGCCGGTGGCTTTGCTCTCGGGGTTTGAGCCGCGCCATCCGTGAACGGCCAACCCGGTAAGGGGAATGGCCATCTGATCGGACTGCGGGTTAACGCCGGGACACCGTGTTGTCATCATAGTTGGAGATCCACATCTTGACGCCGTCAAAGGCCAGCCAATGGGGGGAATTCCCCACGGGAATGGTCCCCACCAGGGCCCCGTCGCCGGCCCGGAGCTTGGTGACGGTGCCGTCCAGGGAATTGGCCACCCAGATATTAGCGCCGTCAAAGGCTACCCCGTAAGGAAAGGACCCCACGTTGTAGGTCCCCACCAGGGAGCCGTCGCTGGCCAGCAGCTTGGTGACGTTGGAGGAAAAAGAGTTGACCACCCAGATATTGGCGCCGTCAAAGGCGATGCCACGGGGAGAGCCGCCCACTCCATAGGTCCCCACCACGGTTCCGTCACCGGCCAGCTTGGTGACGTTGTTGCCGTCAGAGTTGGTCACCCAGATATAAGTGCCGTCAAAGGTAATGCCAAAGGGGCCGTTGCCCACCCCATAGGTTCCCAAGATGGAGCCGTCGCTGACTTGCAGTTTCATGACGTTATTGTCGCCGTAGTTTACCACCCAGATATAGACGCCGTCAAAGGCAATGCCGGCGGGATTGTGACCCACGTTATAGGTTTCCAGGATGGGCACGTCGCCGGGCCGCAGCTTGGTAACAATGTCGGCGCCGTAGTTGGTCACCCAGATGTTGGTGCCGTCAAAGGCCACGCCCAGGGGATTGAAATCCAGGTTATAGATGTCTTCCAGGTGCCCGTCGCTGGCCCGCAGCTTGGTGAGGGTGTTGCCGGGTGCGGCGTTGGCCACCCAGATATTGGCGCCGTCAAAGGCGATGCCTTCGGGGCGGGTGCCCGTCCAGATATCGGCCAGGGTTCGGATGGCCGGGTACCAGCGCAGGAGGGCGATCTGCTGGGGGTTAAGAGAAGCCCCTGCCGGACCTTGGGGACCAGTGGGTCCCTGGGGCCCCTGGGGACCGGTGGCCCCGGTGGCTCCGGTCTCGCCCTGGGGTCCCGTAGGTCCGGTGTCGCCTTTCGGTCCCTGGGGTCCGGTATCCCCGGTGTCGCCCTTAACTCCCTGGGGACCCTGGGGGCCGGCAGGTCCGGCGGTGCCGGTGTCTCCTTTAGGCCCGGGAAGTCCCTGGGGCCCGGTTTCTCCTTGGGGACCCTGGGGTCCGGTGGCCCCGGTGTCGCCCATGGGACCGGTGTCACCTTTGGAACCCTGGGGGCCGGTTGCTCCCGTGTCGCCCTTGGGACCTGCGGGTCCCGCCGCGCCGGTGGCCCCGGTGTCGCCTTTGGGACCTTGGGGGCCGGTATCACCTTTAGGCCCCGGAAGTCCCTGGGGTCCCGCCTCTCCTTGGGGTCCTTGTGGTCCGGCAGCACCGGCGGGTCCGTCGGGGCCTTGGGCCCCGGTGTCGCCCTTGGGACCGGATGGTCCTGCGGGTCCTGTTGACCCGGTGTCACCTTTGGGACCCGCTGGTCCGGTTGGCCCCGTGTCACCTTTGGGACCCTGGGGGCCGGTTGCTCCCGTGTCGCCCTTGGGTCCTGCGGGACCGGCAGGTCCGGTGGCTCCGGTGTTCCCTTTAGGGCCGGGAAGTCCCTGCGGGCCGGCGTCACCTTGGGGTCCTTGAGGACCGGGCGGCCCAATGTCGCCCTTGGGGCCCGCGGGTCCCGCCGGACCGGTGGCCCCGGTGTCACCTTTAGGTCCTTGCGGCCCGGTGGCTCCAGCAGGTCCGGCGGGGCCTTGAACTCCGGGGCCGCCTTTGGGTCCGGGCGGCCCCGCAAGCCCCGTTGACCCGGTGTCACCTTTAGGACCTTGGGGTCCGGCAGGTCCCTGGGGTCCAGTTTCTCCTTGGGGGCCCGGTGGCCCGGGAGGACCCGGAGGTCCCGAAGGGCCCGCATAATTGAAACGCAAGCCCAAAACCTGGGCCGCGCGGTTATGCGCGGTAAAGTGCAGGGTGACGTAGTCGGTTCCCGGAGTCAAGGACTTGGGAAAAATTGCGGACACATCCACTTCCTGCACCATATTGGGAGTAAGGGGAAGAGGCAATCCCGTTTTCGATCTTTGCACTCGGGTATACCTCTTCCCCCCTTCGGACAGGGACAGGTGCAGGTCATAAGTGGTGACGACCCGGCCCCCGCCAATCAGGACCACTTTGGCGCGGGAGAAAGACTTCAGGTTGTCCGGCACCGCGAAGCAGAAGCGCGTCTCGGGGTTGCCGATAGCCGGCCAATCCCCAATCCCGATGCTCGCGCCCCCAACCTGCGGATTGACCCAGATCTCATTGGCCCGGGCCGGGGTGGAAAAACCTGGGAAGATGAGGGAAATCAAGAAGTATGAGGCTATTATCAAACATTTTCTGCCTGGGGCCATGGCGTTTCCTATCTTAACCCGAGATGCCGCAGGTGCCCCTTGGCTGCGCCCCGCTCTTATAGCTTCTTATGGGCAGTCGGCGGGTCCCAAGGTCAATGGCCGCAGCCGGGGCAAGCCGGCCGGGAAGACAGCCGGCGGGCAATGCCCCATATCTTAACTGCATTTTATTGGGTGTCAAAACCGGGTCAATTCATTCGGTTCGAAACTGCCAAAATATGGGACGAATCGGACCTCTATCCATTGATCCATCCAAAGGCCGCGGCATATGAGTTTGCGCACCAAACTCCCGGTTAGCCAGGCCGAGGCAGTTACCCTGGGCCTCAGCCTGGCTTCCGGGGTGGTGTAGTCCATAATGGAAAATAAGGAAAATAAGTCAGATGTGATTTCGGAAACACCGGAAAGCTATCAAGGCTTGCGGTTGTTTGGAGATGCGGCTCGGTGATGGCATTATTGCCCGGTGAACTTGGGCATGCGCTTTTCGAGGAAAGCAGCTATCCCTTCCCGCCCATCCGCGTTGCCGGCCATGGCCGCAACGCCGCGGGATTCTTTCTCCATTTGGGACTCAAGGCTCTCGGTCGCGCCGGCCAGGATTAGACGCTTGGCTTCACCTAAAGCCAGGGTCGGTCCTTTTGCCAGACGAGACGCTATTTCCAGGGCGGCAGGCAGTACTTGATCATCGGCCACTACCTGATTAATGAGCCCCCACTCCAAGGCTTGTCTTGCCGACAAAACCGGATTAAGAAGCGCCATCTCTTTGGCCCGGCGCAGCCCCACCATGCGCGCCAAAAAGTAGCTCGAGCTCCCATCCGGGGCCAGGCCCACTTTGGTATAGGCCATGGTGAATTTTGCCGACTCCGCGGCAATGGCGATATCGGCGGCCAGCGCCAGGCTGAAGCCTCCGCCGGCCGCGGTCCCGTTAATGGCTCCCACCACCGGCGCATCCATCCAGTTGAACCGGGAGATCGCCGCATGAAAAGCTTGGGTGACCTGTTTCAAATATAAAGAGACCCTTTCGCCTTGGGCGGCAAAGGTCCTAAGATCTCCGCCGACGCAAAACATCTTGCCGCTGCCGGTGAGAACCACCGCCCGGACTTCCGGGTCTTCATCACAACGCAGGGCAACCTCCAGCAGTTCGTTTGCCATTTCCAAGGTTAATGCATTGCCGTCATCGGGGCGGTTGAGGCGGATCAGACCCACGCCATCCTTGATCTCGAAAACGAGAGAGTTATAGGACATCGCTTCCGGTCCTTTGAGCGGGATTTACCTTCCATCAGGTTAGCGGCACGCAGCGCTGGCAGCACCAGGACTTCATATCCTGAATAAAAACTTATCAGACGCGCCGAACCTTCTCATTCGCAGAATATATTTAATAATTTTCCCATTCAAGGGATATTTTTCCACAACGGCAAGATATTGACGCCGGGGTAAAGATAGGAGCTCAAGGACATAAGGTGAGCGCTGCCATCATAGGCCAATCAGTAGGCAATCAACAAATATACCATGCCGATGGCGACAGTAATCAGCATGGGCCACCAGCAGGCCTTCATGTAGCCCAGAAAGGAGATATGGTAGCCCGCCTTTTCCACTAACCCCACAGTGACCACGTTGGCGCTGGCCCCGATCATGGTGCCGTTCCCCCCCAGACATGCGCCCAGGGCCAGGGACCACCAGAGTACGCCGGACTCGGCGCCGGGAATGGTCTGGTTTAAAAAGGCGATAATGGGCAGCATGGTGGCGGTAAAGGGAATATTGTCGATGAACGCGGAGGCGATGGCGCTCACCCAGAGGACCAAGACGATGGCAACGGTGAGGTTGCCGCCGGAGAGGTCCTTCACCCATTCGGCGATAATCTGGATGAGCCCGGTTTCTTCGGCCCCGGCGATAACCATGAAGAGGGCGATGAAGAAGACCAGGGTGGGCCACTCCACTTCATGTTCCAGCATCTCCACGATGTCCACCCGGGAGATGGCCAAAAGCACCATGGCCCCGATCAGGGCGGCCACCGAGGGCTCCATGTGCAAGACCCCGTGGACCACAAACAGGAAGATGACAAAAGCCAGAATCCCCAACCCCATAACCGTCAGCTTCTTGTTGGTGATCTTGTACTCTTCCTTTAAGTATTCGATGGTCCGGCCCACATCCTTGTCTTCGGCGGCAAGATACCCCTTTTTGTACCACCAAAGGTACCACAGGGAAGTGAGGGCGAGGCAGACCGTGCAAACCAAGGCGAGATTGATGACGAACTGGGCGAAAGTCAATTTGGCGTAGGAGCCGATAAGAATGTTGGGCGGATCGCCGATCAATGTGGCCGCGCCGCCCACGTTGGACGCGAAGACCTCGGGGATGAGCAGGGTTAAGGGGTTGATCTTTAAGGTCACCGCAATTTCGATGGTCACCGGGATCATCAGCAGCATGGTGGTGACATTATCCAAAAATGCCGAAGTTACGGCGGTGATAATCTGCAGGATGAAAGACAGGATAAAAATATTGCCCCGGGCCAGGGCATAGGACTTGTAAGCCAGCCACTGGAAGAGTCCGGTCTTTTTCAGGACCCCCACAATGATCATCATGCCCATGAGCAGGAAGATGACGTTCAGGTCGATGGAGCGCATGGCGTCTTCAAAAGAGAGGATGAAGAAATCCTTGTCGAAGGTGCCGGCAGTGTAACTGATGAACAGAACGAGGGCGGCCCCCAAAAAAGAAGCCAGAGTGCGATGCATCAACTCTGCGGCAATGAGGACGTAAACCGCCAGGAGCACGAAGCTGGCAATCCAGAAGGCCGGAGTGATCCGGCGCTTCAGGGTGAGGTCGGCTTGCCCTTGGAATATCCGGTTACCCTCGGCGTCCATGCCCGCGTTCAGGACTTTGATGGGGTCTGATTCCCGGGGCTGCCAGCTCGGTTTAGCCGCCTTTACCTGCACCTTGGCGTCAGGCAAGGCGCCCTGGGGCAGCCGGTAACGGCCCACAAAGCTGCCCTTGCTGCCGGTTTCCAGGTGTTCGTCCCGCCCCAGGGGGTTGACCTGCTTGCCGTTGACCAGCAGTTCGATCTCCGCTTCTTTAACCCCCTTACCCTGAGCATCGGCGATGATCCCGGATACAGTAAGGTGGTCGCTTTTCTCTGTCTGAGCCGCGGGGGATGCCAGGGGGCAGGTGAAAATCGCCAGGAGCATTATTATCAGGACCTGAACGGCCCGTTTTTTATGCCAAGCCATTATTATTCCTCCATATATAAACCATTCCCGGATTGTTTCGCCAAAAAGACAAAGGCCTGCCGGGTTGACAGGCTCCACCCGACAGGCCTTATTATTCTCGACCGATTATGTATCGCCGCTGGACCAGGCTTTCCTGGCTTGCTTACCCTTTCATCTGAAGGCTTTTAACCGTATATATAAAATAGCACGAAAGATATAAATTTACCGTTTAGATCCGAGTCGGCGCCGTTAATTTTTTGTTAAGATGGGACGTTTTGCAGGCAAAGCCTTAGCTTTTTCTAGATTTTTGCTAAGCTGACCTTTTCTTCTTGACTTGCCTGAAGAAGATAAATAGGTTTTCTGAAATCTGGAGCAAGACAGGATTTTACAAGGGGTTTCCATGGAGGTTTCCATGCCTTATGAAAAAAAAGTACAAGATTTGATGATTCCCTTGGAGAATTATCCACATGTGCCTTATTGGTTCACCCTGGACCAGGCAGCGATGATTATCTGGGAGACGGCGATCAAATTCGAAGGCTCTTTTGAGCCCCGGGCCCTATTGGTCTTCGATGAAAGGTATCATCTTCTAGGTATCTTGACGCTCAAGGATATTGTCAGAGGACTGGAAGGCGATCTGCTCCAGGGACCCGGCTCCGAGTCGCTTTCGTGGAAGGATCTCGTCGGCCCGGAATTGAAGAAACAGTCCCAGAAGCAGGTGAGCGAGTTCATGAGCCCATTCAAAGTCACGGTGAATATTGGTGATTCATTGGTTAAAGCCGTTTCTTTGATGGTCAAGGAAAACGTGGAAAGGATACCGGTCCTGGCGGACAACAAAGTGGCCGGGATGATCCGCTTGGCCGATTTGTTCAGAGAAATTTCCCAGGTCTTGCTGGAGAAAGAAACTCTCTAGGCAGACCCTTATTGGGATGAGGCGCGGATACCGGGCAAGCCATGGTTGCAAAACTCAGAGCCGATTATGATTGACTCGGTGATTTCTGATATGGTATAAGTTGATTAACTATAAATTGATTCGTCCTTGAATATCTCTCTTTTCTATTTACCGCTATCGGAGGCGAAAAGATTTTTCCCAGGCTAACTCAAGATGAAAGTAATTAGGGGTAATGAAGTCCAACCTTTCAAGCGTGATCCCTGGATGATCGGCTAAGCCTTCCCTTCCTTTTTTCTGCATTACTTAATAATAATCAATTTTGGCATAAATATAATAAGCTGTTATTTCTTCCATCCATAAATGGGTGGCTGGAAAAGCTCATTATATTTTAATCCCGTGGATTTTGTTTCTTCTAATCATCACTGTTTTCCAGTGGATGAAGAATAATTTCCGGCAGATTAGAGCAGCCCTAGAGCCAAGGCCAGGGAAATCCCTAAAAGCATCGAGGCCACCAGGATTTGAATGGCCCGCAGGGTGACTTTTTTGAGCAGACGGTTGCCCACAAAGGCCCCGGAGAAAGCGGCCAGGCCCGTTGCGGATAACAGCGGCAGGCCGCCGGTTTGCAGCAGGGGCAGAGTGGCGCTGTAAACTGCAATCCTGGGTATGTCGACCATCAAGGTGATAATCACCCCCGTGGCGATGAAGGTCTCCTTGCTGAGGCCGGATTTGATGAGGAACGCGGAGCGCAGGGCACCCTGATGGCCGGAGAGGCCGCCGAAAAATCCGCTCAACAAGCCTCCCAGGGGCATATACTTTTTATCAAAGGAGATGTGGGCAAAGCGGGGGAGGAGGTCGAACAGGGAAAAAAAGACCATGAGGCAGGCAACCACCAGCTTCACCGGCATCACTTGAAATTTCGCTCCGAGGAATTGGTAGGTCAGTAACGGCTGCAAGTGGGAGAGCCACAGCAGTACCTGGGCTCCCAGGAGGGCGGTCAGGATGGCCGGCAGACCGAAGTGGAGCACGATGGAGCGGTCCGCATGGCGGCCCAGCAGGGCGAGCTTGAAAAGATTGTTGAGCAGGTGGACTATGGCTGTCAGGGCAATGGCCGTGTCGATGGGAAAGAAGATGGCCATGACCGGGAGCAGGAGGGTCCCCAGGCCGAAGCCGGAAAACAGGGTCAGTCCGGAGGCCAAGAAAGCAGATAGGCAGATGATTAAGTAGTGCATAAATGCCGGGGTGGACACTGCCACCGATTCCTTTGTTATTTTTTGACGGGCGGCCTTCTGGCGGCCATTCCCGGTTTGCGGGCAAGGATCATTGACTGAATCATGCCAAACCTATTGTAGCAGAATTTAAGGCTTCGGACATTTCGGCTTGCAGCCGGCTGAGAAGGAACCAAATTTTGCCCTCTATCCGGATAGTGAACCAAGAGGCAAAGGCATTAGGGAATATGACTGACTTTCGTACACTCCTTGAGATTACACTACAGGCCAGGCACCAGGGGCGGCCGCTGATTCTTTTCCTGGATTATGACGGCACTCTGGTGGAGATTGCACCTCGCCCAGAACTTGCCCGGCCCTCTAAGAGACTGTTGGAGTTGCTCGATCAGTTGGCGGCACAGGAATATCTAAAGGTAATAGTGGTTTCTAGCCGCTCCTTAAAGGAGTTGCAAGAACTTCTGCCCGTCCCGGGACTTGATTTTCTTGGATCGTATGGTGGTGAGGTCTTCATTTTTGGCCGCCCCTACCTCTTGCAGGCCGCAACCATGGACAGAAACGAACTCTTGCATTGGCGCAATCGGCTGGTGGCAAGGTTAAAGCCCTTTCAAGGGTGGAGGATTGATGACAAACCCCTTGGTTTCGCAATCCACTACCGGCAGGTTCCTCCGGAGCAGACTTATGAATTCATTGGAGCCTTAGGGAGATGGAAGGAGCAATTGCGGCAGGCTGGGCTATTTCAGATCCTGGGAGGGAAAAAAATTCAGGAAATACTGCCCCAGTGGATCAGTAAGGGGGCGGCGGTCCAGGAAATATTATCGTTGCTCCCCCGCAATGATAGTTTTTTCCCAATATATGTTGGGGATGATGCAAGCGATGAAAGCGCTTTCCAAATTCTGCAAAACCTGGGACTAACCATAAAAGTGGGGCACCCCGGCACTAAAACCGCGGCATTCCACTTCCTTCCCGATCCTGAGGCAGTGCTGCGTTTATTGTCGTTGCTCGTCGATGCTCGCATTCCCCCGGAGGACCTTAAATGACAACGCTAATAGACCAGGCAACTCAAAATCCTCTCTGATTCCAAGAACGTTTCCTGATGGTTATGTCCCCGCCCCTATTTTATGATTTAGATCGCAGCTCCAGGGGTATTCCCTATCTCCCTTCGAAGCCTTCTACCTGGCGACCCTGGGAGGCGCCAGGGCGCTGTCTTTGGAGGACAAGATCGGCAATTTTCAAGAGGGCAAAGAGGCCGATTTCCTCATTCTGGACCTGAAGAGCACCCCGTTCTTGGAGTTCAGGGGGCAATTTGCCAAAACTTTAAGCGACCAGCTGTTCGTGCTGATGATGCTGGGCGACGACCGGGCCATCCGGGAAACCTATGTGTATGGCGTCCTGGTGCACCGCCGGGAGGGGTAGGACTGCCGGCCATTACGAAGAAAATGAGGAAACATAAGAGCCTTTTGCAAAAGTCTTTCCTCTGCGTTCTTTTCTCTGCGCTCTCAGCGTCTCTGCGGTGAAAACGGGAAAGATTCACCGCAGAGACGCCGAGGACGCGGAGATACGCAGAGAGAAGATGAGTATTTTGCAAGAGCCTCATAATATTTATATTAAAAAAATTTTAACCGAATGCTCTAAAATCCAGGTAGGATCAACCATTTAAAATACAATTCATTCCGGTTGAAACAGCGCAGACATAGCAGGTATCTGCCTTCAGCTTTTCTTACATTGGAACCCCACAGATCGCCACTCAACAATTATTATTCACAACACTAAAAGTTTTTGGGAAAGGTTCCCCGCCAGAGAAGCATCGCAGAAAAGAGAATGCCAAGTGTCGGAAATTGGTTGAAATCGGAAAGAATTTGACAGATCGGCGGTGATTATTTAACATGGGTTCAAAGCATAAGAAGAGTTCAGAGAGGTGCATCTCAGGAACGGTTCGGCGGGATTGAGACAAGGTGAGGGCTATGTTCTCCTTGTAACTAACCAAAGATAGGACCAAACCCCAAACAGCAAAATAAAAGATCCTCTTCCAAGGAAGAGTTTGAGACCAGAATGAAATTAACAACTCGACGGGATGGGACGGTGCATCAATTATGGCTACTTCATTAACAGGCCAGTCATCAGCTAATAAAACCTGTAATCACAGATAAGGGGTATTGCTATGGCACTGCTTCGAGAGAGCATTGGAAGTGTTAGCCTTGTAAGGCAAGGAGAACATAAGTTTTATTCCCTAACTATGCCCACCGATATATTAACAAAATGCTGTTTTGTAATTAGTCGTGATGAAGATCCAATTGTTGGTTTTCAAAGAGAATTAGACGAGAAAAGAGCAAAAGAAATCGCGGCTTACATCGATTCAGGATTTACAATTCCTAGTTCTATCGTTTTATCTGCACAAGACGGTGCCGAGTTACTCTATGATTCAAAGAAGAAGAGTATAAGTTTTAACATAATTCCGAAAGCCTTTCTTATTATTGATGGGCAACACCGCGTATATGGTTTTATGTTTGCAAAAACAGCATTCCGTATTCCAGTTGTTATTTATGATGGATTATCAAAGAGGGATGAAACAAGGCTATTTATTGATATTAATTCAAAACAAAAAGGTGTCCCTCCTGAGCTACTTTTAGACATTAAAAAATTAGCAGAGTATGAAACCAGTGAAGAAGAGAGATTAAGACAAGTATATGATAGTTTTATTAATGAATCTGATAGTTGTTTTTCAAATAGATTGTCCCCTGCTAAAAAAGTAAAAGGAAAGATATCTAGGTCAGTATTTAATACCGCAGTGAAACCGTTAATTAAGATATTTGGGAGTAAAACTGAATCAGAAATATACGAGATACTTAATGTTTACTTTACTGCTTTTGATGAGGCAATTTTGAGAAAGCACAATCTCCACGAACAATTATATAATACAACTATATTTAAGAGTATTTGCGGGTTCCTTCCTATTGCCGCTTCAAAAGTTAAAGATAAATCTGGAGCAATATATACTATAGACAATTTTTATTCTGTTTTAGAGGTGATAGGAGATCGGATAAAAAAATCGAGAATCGAATCTCCTGGAGGTTCTTATAAACCCCTTATTGATTATTATGAATCATTATTAAAATCTGATTTCACTTTGTGAGAATATAATGTCCATTATATCAAGAGTTTTGGTTCAGCTTAGTTTTTTACAACTATTTAGAATAGAGAATACTTCCCAAATAGACCTCAGGGCTTGGGTAGCAAATCAGAAATATTACATTGACGAACTACACGATAAAGAAGAATTTATATTATATTTTACGTATAAAGAATATATTGCTATCGCTATAGCAAATGACTGTAATAGAATGGCAACTGCGGCTATTGAATCAATTGAAGGAATTCAAAAGGAGCCTTTCTTTCATAAATGTTCTGCTTGGTTGGTTATTAGAGCTTATTATGCATCCTTTTTTGCTGCTCATGCTTTATTACGTATTTTTGGAAGATCATGTACACAATTAGAAGGTGAACATGCTGCAAAGGTGTTTGAAATGGCATTGGCCCAAGGGAAGGCCAATGGAATCACAAAAATTGAAAGTGGATTCTATTCTGCCATGATAGATTACGAGTTAGGCAAGGTTCATTTCAAGAAATTAAAAGATTCGCATGCTGATACGTGGTCGGAATTTAATAGACTAATACATTTCTTAATGGATAATTTGGAGCACACTATCTCGCCGGCAAAAAATCGCGAGATTTCATTCGACTATCTTAAGGATTTGAAAAGTAATATATCTCGCTCTGGTTGTGCTACTAAAGGAAATTGGCTATCCAATGTTAGAAATAATGTTAATTATAGGCATGAATATGGTGTGTGGTTTCCTTACATTAATTCCTTATTAAAATGTGACGATATTATCAGGTTAGCAAGGTATTGGAAAGATGATCCCCAATTATCTTTAAGATTACAAATGCGAAATGAATTGGAGTTATTCATTGCCACCTGTGTAAGTGTTGTTTCATTATTACGAGATATAATTAATGAGGCAATTCCTCGGATGAGCACTCGAAAAAATATATTTAAAAATTGGGCAGCTAAGATTCTAAATTTATCAGGAGCAGTATGAAAGGATCCTTTTCTAAGGATAGACATTAACTGATGCGGAACGAACTACGGGTAATTTTAAGAATACGGTTATCTTGCCAAAAACAAAAGTTCTTTGATAATTCAGCTAATTGCAGCTATGATATATTTCTGGAAATGCGGTTTTGGTGAGGGGGCGGCACGAAAAAACTCGAGAAGAAAGCATAGCTATACGTGGCGGCATAAATAATTGGGCATTAATAATCTCTGCGCTTTCTGCGTCTCTGCGAGATAAAAAGGTTTCTCGCAAATGCGCAGAGACCGCAAAGTCACCACCCAGGCGCTCTTAAGTCCGGGCGCGGCCCCCGGCGAAGGAATATAGGACAGGACCGGCTGGAAATAGGTGGAGCCGATGAGGTTCAACTGATAATAGCTCTGAATAATCACCTCATTACGGCGCCGGAAAATATTCCGGTTCAACCACGAAGAACGATCCCTACGATTATAGCTTACAAACCCCACCGCCTCCCATCACCGCGCTCTATACCAAACCCAGCCCCCCGGGCCCGACGGTGATTTATTGGCCCACCAATGATACCCCGAGTCCCCCGCCCCCTCAATCTTTGCACCCTATCCACCTGCTGCTCCTGGGGGAATGAAAACGAACTTAATTTTACTAAGCATACTGGGCAGATAGAAACACTAACAAGCCTATTTGGGGGAGGCCTTGGTTCTGCCATCCTCGCTTTCTTATAGCAAAGGGGTTATGGGCCCCTTTGCTTTTGAGATAGCTTGACAATTAATAATTCTCCTGTATATTATATCTAAGTTTAGCATGTCAGACTGAAATCAGGGCCACAAGTCCTGGAAATGAAATCGGACGGGGGTGCTAATTCCCCGCCGATTTTTTTTTGCCTGACTGCTGTGCGCCCTGCTTTTTTGGCGGGAATATCTTTGCAGCATCAAGAAAGAGGTTTCACAATGAAGGAAACTGGTAAGGTTAAATGGTTTAATGACTCGAAGGGCTTTGGCTTTATTACCCGGGAAAACGGTCCGGATGTGTTTGTGCATCACAGCGCCATTCAGGGCGAAGGCTTCCGCTCCCTGGCAGAAGAGCAGGCGGTGGAGTTTGAAGTGGTCCAGGGTCCCAAAGGGGCTCAGGCCCAAAACGTAGTAAAACTGTAAGCCCCAAAACCTGGTGGCCTGAACTCCGGCGGTCTCGTACCGTCGGGGTTTAGACTCTTTCCCTTTTAGAGGGGTAGAACTTGGCACGGAACCGCTATGGCTGGCAAAAGCGCGTCAAAGAGATGGCCCGCAAAGAGAAGAATGACGAAAAAATAAGACGTCGCCAGGGCAAAATTATTACACCGCCGGCGGAGGAAATACCGGGGGTAGTTGAAGAAGGAACTTAAAGGTACTGGTGGGCAGACCAGGCGAGACCAATAGGGAGAAGATATGAGCATTAAATTGTTCGTGGGTAATCTGTCCTATGATATGACCGAAGAACAACTGAAAACCCTTTTCTCCGAGGCCGGCGGAGTGACCTCGGCCAAGATCATCACCGACCGGCAAACGGGCCAACCTCGCGGCTTCGCTTTTGTGGAAATGGAGACCAAAATGGACGGCCAGAAAGCCATTTCCATGTTCAACGGGAAGAATATAGACGGCCGCGCCCTGGCAGTCAATGAAGCCAGACCCCAGCAAAAAGGCGGGTTCGGCGGCGGACGCCGCGGCGGCTACCGCTAGGAGCGGGATTCAGGCGATCGGAAGCCGGCGCCTGCCACTTCCCGGTCCTTGGACTTCCGAGTAATCAAAGGGCGGCCTCCGGGCTGCCTTTCTTGTTAGAAGCGGAACCCGATGCCATATTATTGCTGTAAGGCCCTAAGGAGAAGGTGATGAGTAAAAGATTAGCCGTGGGCAACCTGCCCTGCCAAATGACCGGCGATGATTTACAAACACTTTTTTCTGAGGCCGGTTTGGTAGCCTCAGCCAAGATCATCCCTTACCTGCACAACGGGGAGACCTGCGGTTTCGGTTTTGTGGAGATGAAAACTACGGCGGAGGGCCAAAATGCCATTTCCATGCTCAACGGCCGGCAGGTGGACGGGCGCCTCTTGTTAGTCAAGGCGGACAGAACGCAGTCAAAAAGCGTCTTTAGCCGCCGCCATAAACAACGCTGAGCGCGATGTCGTACAACTATCATTATCATGGTATCAGCTGGCTTTAATACAGATGATAGCCGGCGAGACCAATGGTGAAGTCTGGCATCGCCGCCTAATTGAGGCTCCAGGTCAGTGAGGAAATTTATATGAGGCACAAAGACGTTAAAGCGATCTTTTCGGAATTTGACGCTTATTGCCAGGCACTGGATAGAAACGGCTGTATCAGTTATCCCGTCACCATCACCTGGTCCATGACCGGGCAACAATACGGCCGGCCCGTGGTGGTGATTCTGGGTGAGGCCCGGGAGGCCGGTGACCTGCCTCCCGGTGAATTGCAAGTGCCGGCGGAGATTTTGGAAGAAATGAAGCAGGTTGGATATGGCGCCCAGCCTCTCAGCCTGGAGGAAATTAAGGAGTACTGGCGAGAGGCCAGACGGTTAATTGTCAAAGACCATTGGCACCCTGAAGCCCGGCTGGTGCAATATTAGATAAAATCAATTCATACTGATCATTGCCCATATGCAGGGTCTTCATATATTCAAGCTGGTGCAGCCCGCTCCGGGACTCAATGCATTCCACCAGATCGTGAGAAGCCAACAAACTCAGTTCATATTGCTGCGCGGCCTGGGCCGCGCCCCCCAGCCAAAGTACCATCATCATCAGCAGCAGTCCCAGTCTTTTATTGTTTGCCTCCGCGCCCGGAATCACCAGGTTACCCGGTAGAAACGGAACCTCGGGTAATAATTCCTTAAAAAGTAATAAGCGAAGCGTGTATCTCCGCTCGCAGATTCACCCCATAACCTGTCTTGAGAATACTGCCGCTCTCCCCAGAAGAAATTGAAACGGTCAACGAAAGCGAGGGGCAATTCCAAGAGATACGGTCGTCAGTGGAGGCATTGGCTAGAGGGCCGGCAAAGGGTATCCCTTTGCCCCAAAAGGCTGAAGCCTTTTGAGTTGCCGCTCAAAAGGCTTCTGGTTATCCACCTGGTGTATCCGCCAGGTATTCCAAGGTCACGGAGACATACAACCTATTGGAATCAGCTGGTAGTCCCAACGGGACTCGAACCCGTGTCTTTGCCGTGAGAGCCGGGTTGCAACCTTACGCCACCAATGATTTCAATAGGTTGAGGATGCACTGAGGCACCTTTTCTGCTTGAAAATACCCCCTGGAAGTTATCCATCGGGGTATCCAAAAAGCAAAAGGCACCATGGCCACCACCCACGATGCCTTTCAAAAATGTGTCTCAGAGGCTTCTAAAAATTAGCATGTCTCGTGCCTTCGTCAAGGAGGCACAATGATTAAGTCCTTCCATCCGCAACACCTGTCAGACCTTCGCAAATCCGGCTTACTTGATGCAACTATCGAGGCGGCCGGGATTTACACTGTTCTCCCAGGAGAAATCGGCAAGAAGTGCTCGACTGTTCACGAACATCTAATTCATCGTGCACATCACAAGGGACTGATTTAACAGGCGTATTTGACTCCGTAAAAGATGTGAATGAGAAATCAGGTGCTACTGATTCACATTTTTTAGGTGATGTGGAGCTATGAACCAAAACCCCGGCATCAAAGCGCTGAGACAGTTGGCCCATATCGGTTATAAGTTCCGATTGGAAGGCGAGGCTATTAAGGCCAAGTACCACGGTCTCGGTAATCCGGACCCCGCCGTTGTTACTTCTTTACTTGAAGTGGTCCGTAAGCATAAAAAAGATTTACTGTTCTTCCTCAAGTACCATTGCCCTCAATGTGGCGGAGCTACGTCATGCCCCGAATACATAGGTAAGCCTCTTAGGGGCAACCAGTTCCTTGACCGGCTGGTTCTTTGCTATTGTATCGCCGAGCCACGAGAAGATTCGTTGAATGTCCGCCTCGCTGCGGATTTTAAGCTTCTCCGCGATGGGCAGCTTGCTGACCGCCGACCCCGGTTCATTGGCCAGTTCCACCGTACCTGCATATTCCGAATGGTCGGTCACCGCCACCCAGTCAAGGGGGTGCTTAAGTTGGACGGTATACCCCATGGGATGCTTGATGGGCTGGCCCAGCGCATACTTATAAGCCTCTTCCGGTCCGGTGAGCTTGTTGCCAAAGAGGTAAGCATCGAAGGACCAACCGGTGTGCACGTGGGTTTCGCCAAAAATAAACATTCCTGAAGGGGTTCTTCTCGGCGTGGGCCGGAAGCACTGCCAGGAGGGGTGCCAGGACGAATGATAGCATTGCTGATAGGAGTGCTCTTTTCATCAAAGTCTTTCTACACGATTTGATTTTTTGGGAGTTGAACCTACATTAACGTTTGGAAAAAAAAAATGGTATGGAATTATTACATAAATGCCCCCAATGTTCAATTGCAATAAGTTAAAGGAAAGGCTGCGCTTAGCTTGTTTGATTCAATCAGGCATGGTGGGGCCGATAATAGTCGATCACTTTTGGAAGAGCAATTGCTGCCGGGGACCTTGGAATTTGCCATCCATACTTTAGTGGAAAATCGTCTGGATACGTCCCGTTTTGCAGAGAGATATCGTAACGATAAAACGGGAGCACCGCCTATGACCCTAAGATTCTCTTGAAGATTGTCTTGTTGGCGGCTGCGTCTGGGCCGATGAAAAGGTGGGGGAAGGCGCGACTTTTACTTTGCTCTCCCCAAGAATGAAGGGTAAGCTGGCACACACCTTGCTCTTAATATTAAGATAACATACATTGTGCAACACTACCAACCGGAGATTCGCCCGGACAGGTCTCATCCTGGAAGACGGAAACTTTCTCCGGCGGCCCCTCGACGGCCGTTTCATCGGTGAGGAGAGCTTCGACTCGTGTGGAACCGTCTGAGTTTGCGCGCCAGGATTATTTTGATTTTGGCGGCCCTTTTGCTGACCACCTTGACTGGTGGGCTGGTGACCATATGGCACACCAGGGCCACCGAGTCCTTATTCTCCAGGCTGATTGAGAAGAATCTGGCCTCATTTCAAGCAGCTGGAGAATTGGAAAATTCCCTGCTGAGGCAGAAAGGCTACCTCACCTATTATTTCCTGGACGGCAATCCCCACTGGCTCCAGCAACTGGCGCATTACACCCAGAACTTCCAAAGTTGGCTGGCAAAAGCCAGTACGTCGGCTTATACGGGTGACATGACGGGACTCCTCCAGAAGATTGCCTCCGACTACCAGGGGTATCTCAAATCCCGGCAGGATGTGATCACCTTATACCAAGCCGGGCGGCGCCAGGAGGGAGCTAGGCTACACCAGGAAGTCAGGCAAAAGTTTCTGGCCATCTATGACCTCTGCGAGCGTTACAAGATCATTCATGAGGACAGCATTGCCCAAGTCAGGAAAGAAAGCCGGAAACAAGCCCGTTTTATCAACTCCCTGGCCCTGCTTGCGATATTCATGGTGGTGGGCCTGGGGATTTTGCTGGCCTATACCCTGATCAGGCAGATTCTTGGTCCCATTCACCGGCTGGCCCAGGAAAGCGGGCCCATCGACGCTGACATCGGTTTACCCAATGAGGTGAAGGCCCTCAGCCGCCGGGTTACCACCCTGATGCAGAATATGGACTTGACACAAAGCCAGTTGGAGAGGAGCCGGGAATCTTTGCTCCAGTCCGAAAAGCTGGCCCTGGTGGGCAAGCTGGCCGCGGGCGTGGCTCACAGTATCCGCAACCCCTTAACCTCCGTGAAGATGCGCCTGTTTTCCGTGGGGCGCAACCTGGTGCTTAATCCCGCCCAGAAAGAGGATTTGGAGGTGATTTCTGAGGAAATCCGTCACATTGACACCATACTTCGGGACTTTCTGGAGTTTTCCAAGCCCCCCAAACTCAAAATGCAAAGGGTGAGCCTATCGGACGTGGTGGATAGTGCCATTACTCTCCTGAAGCAGCGCCTGGAATCTTACCGCGTTCAGGTGGAAGTCAAGCGCAGCGAACGGATGCCCGAAGTTTGGGCCGACCCGGAGCAGCTCAAGGAAGTGATCGTCAACCTGATGCTGAACGCCTGCGACGCCATGGCCACCGGCGGTTTGATCACCGTCCGGGAGAGCAAAGGTCAAGTCGCTTCTGTGGGCCAAGTAGCCTACCTGATAATCAGCGACAACGGCCCCGGCATTCCGGCCTCCATACAGGACAAGATCTTCCAGCCTTTTTTCAGCACCAAAGAAGAGGGTACGGGCCTGGGTCTGAGCATCGTCAGCCGGATCATCGAGGAACACGGCGGGCATATCCAACTGCGCTCCCGGGAAGGGGAGGGAGCAGCCTTTATGATCACCTTGCCCTATAGGGAAGAAGAGTCATGGGAACCATCCTCATAGCGGACGACGACCCGCAACTGCGCCAGAGTTTTGAAAAGCTGTTGACCCAGGAAGGGCATAAGGTCCGGACCGCCCCCAATGGCCAGACCGCAGTAGCCCTGGTCAAGGAGCAGCCTCCGGACCTGGTCATTATGGATGTCCGCATGCCGGGCATGAGCGGCCTCCAGGCCTTTGAGGCCATGCATCAGATTGATCCCCGGTTGCCGGTCATTATCATGACGGCCTACAGCACTACCGAGACCGCCATTGAGGCCACAAAAATGGGGGCGTTCGATTATGTGCTGAAGCCTTTCGATATTCCTGACATTCTCAACCTGATTGACCAGGCTTTGGAAGCCAGCAGGTTCATGCGGTCCCGGGTGGAGCTGAACGTGGTCCCGGAAGCGGCCTCTGGAGACGCCCTCATCGGCATCAGCAAGCCCATGCAGGAGGTGTACAAGGCCATCGGCCGGGTTGCGGCCACCGACGCCACCGTGCTCATCCGGGGCGAATCCGGTACCGGCAAGGAACTCGCGGCCCGGGCCATCTACCAGCATAGCCAGCGGGCCGACAAGCCCTTCCTGGTGATCAATTGCGTGGCCATCCCCGAAACCCTGCTGGAAAGCGAACTTTTCGGCTACGAAAAAGGTGCGTTCACCGGTGCGGTCAACCGCCGGGTGGGGAAATTCGAACAGGCCCACGGCGGCACCGTGTTCCTGGATGAAATCGGGGACATGCCTTTCAGCATCCAGGCCAAGATCCTGCGCCTCCTCCAGGAAAAGAGCATCGAACGGCTGGGGGGGCGGGAGCCCATCCCCGTGGACGTACGCATCATCGCGGCCACCAACCGGGACCTGGAAGCGGCCCTGGCCGCGGACCGCTTCCGGGAGGACCTCTATTACCGCCTGAAAGTGGTCACCATCTGGCTTCCACCTTTGCGGTCCCGGGTGGGGGATATCCCCCTGCTGGCCGAATACTTCCTGGCCCGGTTCGCCCGGGAGATGGACCTCCCAAACCCCGGCATCGTTCTGGAGGCCAAGGCCATGCTCAATAACCACCAGTGGCTGGGCAATGTCCGGGAGCTGGCCAATGCCATGCAAAAGGCCCTGATCTTCAGCCGGGGCTATCCCATTCACCCTGAGGACATCTCCCGGGCCATCGGCATCGAAGGTGCGGCCCCTCGGGCCGCTGACGAGCGCACCCAGGAAACCATCCGCCAATGGGTGCGGCAGGCGCTCCTTTCCGGCGCCGGGGACAGCATATTCGAGGTCCTCATGGATCGCTTCGCTACCCTGGTGATCAGCGAGGCCCTGGACCTTACCAATGGCATCCGCACCCGGACTGCCAAGCTCCTGGGTATCTCCCGTCCCACCCTGCTTTCCAAAATCGACAAATACCGCCTGAAAGTGGAGGCCTCCATTAAGAGCGAGCAGGACTGATTTCCGTTTTCCGTTTTTTGAGAATTGAAACGGTAATAGACTTGATTTTTATAGAATGTAAAGAATTTCGACACCTTTAATGTCCAAATTCCTGGCGCTGGCCGATGACCCTTATTTTTCTGGGATTTCGGCCGCCCTCCCTCCCACTTCTTTTTGGCACGGCAGTTGCTGCTAAGGGTAACTGGAAGAAAAACCCATTCCTTCTCCTAAAACCCACATACCCAGGCCGCAACTGTGAAGGAGGCGCCTTATGACCGGGTACACCGTATTGATGCTCACTGATGATTCCCATCTTTTCCGGAAGCTGGAACTGATTTTGGCACACAAAGGCTGCAGGGTCCTGAGGGACACCACCCAGGTGGAAGGCATCCACATACTGCAACTGGACCTGATTCTGGTCCAGGTCAGCCGGAAAAGCGGCGAGGAATTGGTGGTTCTAAAGCAGGTAAAAAGGCTCCACCCCCAGGTCCGGGTGGTCTTGTGCAGCAGGGACGGGGAATGGGCCTTCCCCCTTGAAGTGTACCAATTGGACGCGGATGATTATCTCTTTATTCCCTGCAGATTGATGGAACTCTGGCGGCGGGTGGTCGCCTGCCTACGAAGACCCCTGGAGAAATCCAGCCATCAGGCGCCGGCGTCCCGGGGTGTTCACGTAAATCGCGCACTCCTGATGAAATCCCGGCAAATGTTGGAATATTTTCGTTACAATCTGGGGTCTTCCGCGTCAACCCTGAAAACTCTGATCAACGCTCCCGACGCAGGATGGGATGAGAAATTGATGGCCAAAATTCACGAAGTGTCCGCCCGCCTGGAAATACTCCAGGAAATGACGGATTGTTTTTTGCGGGGGA
This sequence comes from Deltaproteobacteria bacterium, assembly GCA_003599195.1. Classification (GTDB taxonomy): domain Bacteria; phylum Desulfobacterota; class Desulfobaccia; order Desulfobaccales; family 0-14-0-80-60-11; genus SURF-52. Next base: position 21,092 of record QZIZ01000006.1, read on the forward strand.
TTTCCGGGAAGGAAGCTTTTACCTGTTCCACGCCTGTAAGGAACCGATTACATCATAGCTTCAGCCGCGTTTAAGAGGGAGGAGAGAATGGTCCTTTGAAATAGTCTCGACAAGCCCGTCAGCCCGAAAATTTTTGACAGGTTGTAAAAAATATCGACATTAATGCTCCGGCCGGCGACCCCGCTGGTTTTTCCTGGCGCCCCCGTCCGTTTCCTCAGATAATGCCCTTGGTCAAACATATTAATAATTGTAGGATTTTTGCCAGACAACCCTCCTTCTGGTTGCCGCCTTGTCCCAACCCGTTAGAAATCCATCCTTTCTTTACTGGCATTGAGATTGCAATTTTGTCCTCAGGGAACAAGGAAAGGAGCTATATTGGGTCCCTGGAAAATTCTGGTAGCCGACCGTAACCGCCATGTACGCGAACTTTTGCGGCGGGTTCTTACGGCAGAGGGCTATCGGGTGCAGGTAGCAAAGGACGGTCTGGAAGTCTGGACCAGGTTAACCGGCGAGGAGCCGCCGGACCTTTTGATCCTTGACCTGGAAATCCCATACCTGGAAGAGCTTCAGGAGTTGGCCTTGTTTCGGGAAAGCGAGCCGCGTCTCCCCTTGATCATTTATTCGTTCACCCGGGATTATCCTCACGACTTCTTGACCTCAAGGGCCGCATTGTTCCTGGAAAAGATGGAGAATACCGACCGGCTCAAGGCAGCAGTGGACGAAGTGATCAGCAAGCATTATCACCTCGCGCGAAAGTGAAAAACGGCTTGCCCAACTATCAGGACTCTCGCATCACTAAAGGCTGGACTGTAGAGTTCGTACCGGTGATGGGACGCTCCGGTTTCCGGTGGGGAGGAACGGCCAGGTCAAAGTATGATGTTCAACTGGCCGAAATGCGATTATTATGACTTTAAGGCCATCATCATGCCATGAGGGCGAACATTGTCTTCAACCTTTGCCAAGCTTAAGAGATGGTTTATTAGGAAGCGACCGGAGGACCGGGCCGGCGCCTCCCTGGCCCCGCCCCAGAGCCTCATGGAGCGTTATCGTCATTACAAGCTCCTTTTGGGGGCCAACGTCGCCATCCTGAACATCCTGGCTGACATCCAGACCAAAAAAAGCGAGGGTTTTCTTTTTGACATGGCCTACGTGCGCGGCGCCGTCAACCGGCTGGGACAGGAAGTTGATATCCTGGTGGAGGCCCTCGTGGGTCTTTCAGGCGGGCGCTATCGGGAACTGGAAAGGGCTCGGCAGCGCATCGCCGAACGCTTGCAGGCCGAACTGGCCGTTCCGGAAATAAGGCCAAGCCCGCTGGTCCTGCCACTGGAGGAGGTGCAAGACGGCCAGTTTTTCGGCGGTAAAGCGGAGAAATTGGGTGAACTGGTCAGAGCAGGGTTTCCCGTGCCCCGGGGTTTTGCGATAAACGCCTATGCACAAAAGCTTTTCTTTCAGCAATCCGGTCTGGAGTCCTTTGTGCATGACGCCATCCGGAGTGCTGACATCCGCAACCTCGACAGTTTGCGTTGGGTCGAGGGCTCCATCAAGGATCGTCTCCTGGCCACAAGTCTGCCCCCGACTCTGGCCCAGGCCCTGGCCGTGGCCGTGGCGGAACTGGGAACCGAACGGCTGGCGGTGCGCAGCTCCGCCCTCCAGGAAGACGGACTTGTCAGCTTTGCCGGACAATTTGAAAGCTTCCTCAATGTCCCCGCAGACATGGTGGCAAGGCGTTACAAAGAAGTCATCGCCAGTCAGTTCACCCCCCGGGCCTTGTACTACTGCCACACAAGTGGGTTCTCCTATCAGGAGTTGGCCATGGGAGTGATAGTCATGGAGATGGTGGAGGCCCAAAGTGCAGGAGTCATGTATACCGCGGATCCCCGCAACTGCGAGCCCACCATCACGGTGAATGCCATCTGGGGGCTGGGTTCGGTGACCGCGGGAGGACACGCTGAACCTGATGTCTATCGGGTGGAGGGAGATCGTCTGGCATCGACAAAGGTGGGGGATAAGGCCCATATCCACCTCCGGCTGCCAGAGGGCGGTGTCCTCGAGAAGGAAACTCCAGCTGAACTCCAGGGGGCTTGCCTGTCATCGGCACAGGTCTTGGAACTGGCCGAGTTGGGAAGGGCAGTGGAGCAGCACTGGGGATCGCCCCAGGATATTGAGTGGGCACTGGATTCCCCAGGAAGATTTTCGCTACTGCAAGCCAGACCGTTGCGTCTGACCGCTCAAGCCAAGCCTTCCTATATCCCCCCCCGGCTCAAAGGAGTGGAAGTCCTCTTGGAGCAAGGCGCCATCGCCTCGCGAGGGGCGAGGGCAGGACCGGTGTTTATTTTGACTGATGACAGAGACCTGAGCCGGGTGCCCCAGGGCGCCGTGTTAGTGGCCCAACGGGCTCAGCCGGAATATGGCCTGGCCATAGGGCGGATAGCGGCGGTGGTCTGCGAGATGGGCGGCGTCGCCAGCCACCTGGCCACCGTGCTTAGAGAGGCCGGGGTTCCTGCCATTTTTGGCGCCAGGGAAGCCACCACCCGCCTGAAGACCGGGGACATGGTCACCGTGGACGCTTATTACGGCAACATTTATGCCGGGTGCCAAGAGGAACTCCTCCGGTCCCAGCCTAAGGACTTACTGATGCAGCAGAGCCGGGCCTGGCGGACACTGGAACGGGTGCAGGAGCACATCATCCCCTTAAACCTGCTTGACCCTCGGGAGGAGAACTTCCGGCCCGAGGCCTGCCGGACCTACCACGATATCACCCGTTTCGCCCATGAAAAGGCCATGGCCGAGCTTTTCAAGTTCTCCCAGGGTGGCAACTACCGGGAGGGAGCCCGGCAATTTAAAAGCAAATTACCATTAGAGATTTTTGTGGTGGACTTGGGTGGAGGCATTCGGCCGGAGGCCTCGGAATCTGCCGCCATCCGGCCTGAAGACTTGACCTCCCGGCCCTTGGCGGCCTATTGGCGGGGTGTCGAGGCCATAGGCTGGAGAGGGGCTAGACCCCTGGACCTAGTCAGCTTCATTTCGGTAGTCATGGGCGGAGCCTCGGACACCCAGGCCCAGGACCGCCTGCAAGAGGACAATTATGTCATCATGGCCGCCGACTACATGAACTTCGCCACCCGGCTGGGCTATCATTTCACCACCATAGAATCCTTTCTGGGCGCACCGGGAGAGAGCTACATCACCCTGGTTTATTACGTCGGGGGCGCGGACCTGACCCGCCGTGTGCGGCGGGTGCTTTTCCTGGCCAAGGTGCTTCGGCAGCTGGACTTCCGGGTGGAACTCAAGGGCGATTCCTTGACGGCGCGCATAGACGGCTATGACCTCGAGACTATGGAAAACCGGCTGGAGGCGCTGGGGCGTCTCATTATGGTCAGCAAGCAGTTGGACATGACCATGAATTCCGACGCCCTTATTGAGGATTATTATCAGAGGTTTATAGCGTCCTACGACCTGAAGGTTTAGGGGTTGGAGAAGCATGGCAAACCCTCTTGAAAAGATCGGCTTCAAGCGCCTCATCCAAATCCTGGGACTCCTGGTGGTGCTCCTGCTGGCGGTGGCCTTCGTCCTGGGCTTGCTGGCCCTGAACCGCACAGTGGATATCGTCTCCGACGATTTTCAGCAACAGCAGCTGATTTTGGCCCGGACCACAGCCCGGCAACTGGAGGACGGCCTGGCTTTCCTGCGCCGGGAGCTGGGGATCCTGGCCTACTCCCCTGCCATCCAATACCTGGAGGAAGTGGCCTGGAGCAACCGCATGCGGGTGAGCTTCGGGGAACTCTCCAAGCTGGGGGTGACCGCCATAATCCGCCTCCGGCCTCCCTATCATGAGGCCTACGGCCTGGACGCCGGCGGGGCTCATATCTCCAAGGAAAACTTTGCCCAAATTCCGGAGGTCGTTTGGGCGCAAAATCAAGCCAACCGAGGCAAGGCTTACCTGGGACCTATCCGGGTGGAAGCCAGGGGTCCCATTAAAATACCAGTTATGACCGTGGCCACCCCCATCTACCTGGAGAGCGTGGACGAAGCCCACCCTAAACCCCCGGGCACCTTCGATGGAGTGCTGCTCCTCAGGATCGACACCAGCCAGTTCGCGGCCCGCTTCTGCGCCGAGATTCGTTCCGGGCGCACCGGCTATTGCTGGGTGATGGACCAGAAGGGGATTTTCCTTTACCATCCGGAGCGGGAGTTTATCGGAGAAGACGCGTTCACCGCCAGGGGGCGGCGCAATCCCGCCATCAGTTTCGATAAGATCAACGAGATCCAGAAGACGCGGATGCTGGCCGGGCATGAGGGCACTGCCAAATATATCTCTGGCTGGCACCGGGGTGTCATCCACCGCATGGAAAAGTTTCTGGCTTACAGCAACGCCCGTGTGGAGGATGAAGAACCCCGGAGCCTGCCGCATGAAGACCCGGCAGAGGCCAGAATCTGGCCAGTGGCCGTAGTGGCTCCCACCGACGAAGTGGCCGGCATCATTTCCTCCCTTTATCTTCGGCAATTCCTGATCCAAGGGCTGCTCATTTTGGCGCTCCTGTGCATGGGGGTGGCGTTAATTTATTACGAACGGCGCTGGTCCACCGAACTCCAGCAGGAAGTTCACCGGGCCACCCAGGACCTGCGCCGCAGCGAGGAGCGCTACCGCTCCGTGGTAGAACGATCACCTGACTTCATCCTGCTGTTAGACAACCAGGGACGCATCATGAGGGCCAACACCGCTGCGGCCAGGGCTTTCGGCGTGCCGGCGGCCGGGCTGCGGAGCAGGTCCTTGCGGGAATTCTTCGCCCCGGTAGACGCCCAAACCCTCCTGGATCATATGTCCTATGTCTTTACCACCGGCAGGAATTTCGAAAGCCAGGGAGAAATCCGCATCCAGGGGCGTCCTTATTGGCTTTTAAGCAATCTCGTCCCCCTCTACAGTGAAGACGGCCGCACGGTGGAGCGGGTGCTGGTGTTCGCCCGGGATATGACCGAACGCCGGCACATGGAAGAGCAAATGGTACGTACGGAGAAACTGGCCTCCTTGGGCACCCTGGCCGCCGGTGTTGCTCACGAAATCAACAACCCAGTGGGCATCATTTTGGGGTTCACCGAGATGCTCCTGGACCGCATCCCTCCGGAAAGCAAGGAGTGGGAGATGCTCAAAACCATGGAACGCCAGAGTTTGAACTGTAAGAAAATCGTGGAAAACCTGATGACCTTCGCGCGGCAGCCAGCCAAACCGGGCGAGTTCGCCGACCTCAACCTGGAACTCCAAAATGTGGTCACTTTAGTGCGGAACACCCTTTTGACCAAGAAAATCGACCTGAAGCTGCAACTGGCTTCAGGGCTTCCCCGCGTGCGAGGAGATGCCAGCGAGCTTCAGCAGGTCTTTCTGAATCTCATTAGCAACGCGGTTGCGGCCATGCCCGATGGCGGCAGGCTTACCGTTTCCAGCCGCTTCCATACGGACAAACAGATGGTGGAGGCCCTCATTGCTGACACGGGAACTGGTATCTCCAAAGAATATGTGGATCGCATCTTTGATCCTTTCTTTACTACCAAGAAAGTAGGCGAGGGTACCGGGCTGGGCCTGCCGGTGAGCCACGCCGTCGTGGAAAAATGCGGGGGCGTCATGCGCTTTGAGACCCGCACCTCTGATGAGCCCGGCGGCCACAGCGGCACCACTTTTTATATATATCTGCCGCCGGAATCGTTGCCCACCGCGGCAACGGACGGCCGGCGCTCCGCAAACTAAGGAGGTTCTGGCAAATGGGACGCATTCTGGCTGTGGACGACGAACTGGACATGTTGAGTCTGCTCAAAATCATGGTGGAGGGCTATACCGACCATCAGGTGCAGTGCACCAATAATCCCGTGGAGGCCACGGAACTTTTGAGTGAAGAGCAGTTTGACCTGGTCATCTCCGACCTCAAGATGCCCGGCATGGACGGCATGGAGCTGCTCCAGGTGGCAAAAAATAAGGACGCCGACCTGCTTGTGCTGGTCATCACCGCCTATGGCTCTCTGGAAAGCGCGGAGGAGGCTATTTCCAAGGGTGCCTTCGACTATATCACCAAGCCCTTCCGCAAGGAGCAGATCATCCTGGCCATCGACAAAGCCATGCGCTGGCGGGAGCTGGTCAGGCAAAACAAGGAACTCAAAGAAAGGCTGGGCAACGGGTAAGCTTTTTACCCTCAAACCAGGATTAAGACCGGGCCGGGTCAGGAGAGCGGGGGGCGACCTCACTCTTTCCCCCGGCTCTCTTTTTTTATACTTATTGCCAAAAGTTTTTTACTCTCCCCCCTCAGCCTAACCCTCTGCTGGGGGGTTGATCATGACCCATAATACCAAGTTGCCGTCAAAGAGGTAATTTTGATTGTCATTCTGAACGTAGCGCAGCGGAGTGAAGAATCTCGTTTTTCCCGCGCCCCTGAGATTCTT
>QZIZ01000045.1 GCA_003599195.1 Deltaproteobacteria bacterium
ATATTAACCGCCGATGCACGCCGATGCACGCCGCTCATTCAGGGTTTGTTGCTTGAGAGAGCGAACTTGGTATAACCCCTATGCATGCCCTGGTTTTTTACTGGCCACTGAAAACTTTTCGGAGACAGAATGACAATAAGGGGGCTTTCGCAGATGTCTCAAATCGAATTCCCACCCCTCGATGTCTAGCTGCCCAACTTTCCCCCGAATGCAAAATCAGGGATTTCATTACCCAGGAATCAGGCCAGGCCCGATTCCCTTATTATCTCAATCCGCCTATTTTCGATGATAACCACAAATAAAGTTTAATAATCGACCTTAAACCCAAACCGGAAAGGAAGGTGCCTAGACAAGACCTCTGCGAAAGTCCCTATTTTGTTGTTGGCTTGGACAAGATCGGCTGCGGGAAGCGCGGAGACACTCCGCATCCGGCAGCCGAAGCGAATCAGCATCAATCCTGCAAACAAGGGCCTAAGGAAGGCCGCCACTTTTTGTGGATAGCACTTTGGGGGAGAGGATGAAAATAACGAAATTTCTTTTAATCTTACTGGCCGCGGCCATCGCTTTAATCCCGCTGCCCACTCAGGCCAAGAAGAAAAATCCCCTGGCCGGCAAGGAAGTCCAACCCGCCGCCAAGGCATTGGAAAACCCGTTCCCATTCTGGAACGGCATGGTGACTTTTGCCTTCGATGACGGCCACAGAGGCATTTACGAAAACGCGTTGCCCATTTTTCTTAATTATGGGGTGGTGGCTACTCTTTGTCCAGTTGTCGGCGCCATTGAGAACGGAGAAGACTGGATTGTCACCTGGCCCGAACTCCAGGAATTTGATGAGGCCGGTTGGGAGATCGGCAGCCACACCATGACCCATGCCGACTTGACCAAACTCTCTGACAAGGAACTGGATTATGAACTGGGAACGTCAAAGAAGTTATTGGCCGACCATGACCTGACGGCAAAAACCGTGGTCTTCCCTTATTCCAGCTTTGATGCCCGGGTGCTGGATTACGCCACGCGTTATTACGAGAACAGCCGGGGGTATGCGTCCAAGGAATTGAACGGTGTCGACTGCGACCGCTACGCCATTCTCTCCCGGGAAGTGACCGCGGCCACCCCGCCGGATGAGGTCATTTCCTGGATCAAGGAGGCGGTGGAAACCCAAAAGTGGCTGGTGATAGTGTTTCACGACGTCGTCTCCGGCACGTCGCAGGATTACCAATACCGCGCCGGGGATTTGGAGAAGATTATCGCCTTTGTCGCCGAGAACGATATCTTGGCCCCCACCATCGACCAGGCCATGGCCCTGCGGCAGGCCGCATTGGGCCCCAATCTGATTAAGAATCCCAAGCTGGAGAGTCTGGACAAGTCAGGCTGGGCCCTCAATTGGACCCGCAATAATGCGGACCGGGTTCAGGTGGAAAAGGGGAGCGTCAGGAGGCTTTTCTCCAGCAAGAATCGGCTAAAAATTACGGGAAGCGCGGAGCAGAACCTGGCCTCTCCGAGAATGATCAAGTTGAAGAATAATAAGCGCCCTTATCTTCTCTCATTTTTCGCGGAAGTGGCCACCGAAGGCAAAAACGGCGGCATCGGCGTCTGCGTGGATGAGTTCGATGCTAAGGGGTACTGGCTCAATTACCAATGGCTCGGCGGATTTTACTGGCACAACTTCGGCATGCCCGCATTCATCTACCAGCCGTCTTCTCCTGCGGTGGCCCAGGTCATGGTCATAATTAATTCCGATGCCAAGGCCCAGGTCGACTTCCGGGGGGACAACTTCTATTTCGGCATCCTTAAAAAATAACCGTTTTTGACAGGAAGGGGAGCGTGGTTTTCCTCTGCGGAGCCGCTTCCCTTTGTTCTCCCCATCTCTTTCCCTACGTCATTCCTTCAATCCAAATTCTTATGTAAAAAATTTTGTCGCGGTTGACACTGAGCTATCGTGCATTATCTCTTTGAAAAGTAGGCGGAAAAACGGGCAGTTAATATCTTTTTCCCTCACTTTTATAGGTTAAACAAAACTTTGCCCAAGGTATCTACCGCATAATGCGGCGAATGATTCACCAAAATCCCAAACAGAAGGAGAACACCGATGAAGAAGGCGGTATTGTTACTCATGGCGGTATTACTGTTAACCTCCACCTGCTGGGCGGCCGAGCATCCCAAGGGCCAGGAAGTGACCATGACCGGGATGATGAGCTGCACCTTCTGCAACCTCCCCGGCGGCGCGAAATGCACCAAGCAATGCTGCCAGGATTGCGTGAAGTCCGGCGATCCGGTCCTCTTAACCGCTGATAAGGGCGGCCTCTATATTCTCCTTTCCGGGGAGCAGATGAAACCCCTGATGACCCCCGAAAGAATGGAGATGCTGCAAAGCAAGGTCACGGTCACCGGCACTGTGGTCAAGCGGGACGGCCTCCAGGCCATCTATGTCAAAAAGCTGGAGAAGGCGAAGTAACAGGCAGGCCGTGCACCCGGGTGAAACTTTGTTATGAAAAGTGGCCAGTGGTCTGTGGTCTGTAAAAACCAAGGCATGCTGCGAGGATACCCCCTCTTCCCCCGCCCAGCGGGTCTCCTTTCCCGCCATGCCGCTAACTGGCGGGGAGAGAGGGCCTGGGTGAGGGGGGCCAGCTTTTCTTTTTTTATGAGTGCCCTGCGGCTCAGGAGGACATACTCCGGAAAGAACTTCTGTTAAGGAATCCCGGAAAACTGGACAGGCAAGGGCTGCATGTTTATTTTGAGATGCAAATTAATAACCCTTCTTTTCTCCTGCCGCTGCCAATGGCCGCGGCGGGAGAAAGAAAGGGCGGGTAAATTATAGGGGGCGAGTAATCCCGGACTCCTGGCGGGATCCTGCGGTGGAGGCCGCTCGTCACCTGCCTTGGGGTTCGACTATGAATTTCCGTCTTCTGGTCTGCGCTTGCATTATCTTTTCCTGGTCGGTGTCCCTATACGGCCCGGCTGCGGTTTCTCAAGCCGCTCCGGATCAGGTCCCAGGTTCCGGCAATACCCGGGAAAAACTCATGGATTGGGACATCGCCCTTCTCTCGGCCCGGATTTTCCTGGGCCGCCTGCCCAAGGCCATGCCCGGCAGCGAAAAAGACACGCCGGAGCGCCTCGCCCTGGGCAAGCGGCTCTACTTCGAGCGGGGCATCTCCCTGAATAAGAATAAGTCCTGCAACGATTGCCATCTCCTCTCCCCGAACCATGCGGGCGCGGATATCTCTCCCACTTCCCAAGGGGCCACCGGCATCTCCGGGAAGCGAAACTCACCCACGGTCATTAATGCCGGGTTCCAGTCCATGCAGTTCTGGGACGGACGGGCCCCCGATCTGGCCGCTCAGGCCAAGGGCCCCATCCTCAACCCCATTGAAATGGCTTTAAGGACCCCGGAGGAGGTTTTAGAGCGGCTCCGGACCACCCCAGGATACCCGGAGGCCTTTCGCCGCGCGTTTCCGGATGATCCCGCCCCCATTACCTTCGATAGAGTGGCCGAAGCCATCGCCGCGTTCGAGCGCACCCTCATTGCTCCCGGGCGCTTTGACCTCTTGCTGGACGGTCAACGCGACGCCCTGGCCGTCCGGGAAAAACGGGGCCTCACCAAGTTCATCCAGTACCGCTGCGTGGAATGCCACACCTGGGCCACGGTGGGCGGCCGCCTTTTCCAAAAGCTCGGCAGGCACCATCCTTATGACAATACCCGGGATGTGGGCCTCTACGAGATCACCAAACAGGAAGAAGACCGCTACGTCTTCAAAGTTCCCATGCTGCGCAACGTCACCCGCACTGCGCCTTACTTTCACGACGGCCGGGTCGCCACCCTCAAAGAAGCCGTGCGCCTCATGGGACGGCTGCAACTCGACCTGCGCCTCACTTCCCGGGATATCTCCGACCTCATCGCCTTCCTGCATACCCTGGAAGGCAATCCCCCGCCGGTGGAGGAGCTTCGATAAAGGGCCGGTGAGGTTCGGGTTCCGGGTTCCGAGTCTGGAGAGTTCAAGGTTGAGACTTCTGCGAAAGTCCCCCACTTGTCATTACTGAGGGAGCGGAGCGATCGAAGAATCTCGTTTTGGGCGGCAATGCTTTTCCCGGCGATGTTGATGATTACAAGCAGATTGGAAATGCTACTCGCCCAAAGACCAGATTCGCAACGAAGCTGCGCTCCGTTCAGAATGACAAAATAGCGATTTTCGCAGAGCTCTCAGGTTCCAGGTTGTTTCAGGGTTGGCTTAAATTAGCCTTAATGCTCACAACCCCCTCCGTTGTCTTGGCTTTCCCCCGGGGATTGTGTTATCTTAACTCCCAAAATTATTAAATCCTTAGCTGATTCCAAGAGCCCATGAAACTGGTGACTGCCGCAGAAATGCGGGAATTGGACCGTAAAGCCATCGAGGAAGCGGGCATTCCCTCCTTGGTGCTCATGGAGAACGCCGGACGCACCACCTACCAGATTCTCCGCCGTGAATTCCCCGATCCCGGCCCGGTGGCGGTTGCAGCCGGCCGGGGCAACAACGGCGGCGACGGCTCAGTGGTGGCCCGCTACCTGGCCCAGGCGGGTATCCCGGTGGTGATTTTTCTGGTGGCGGCCCGGGACCAGGTTAAGGGCGACGCCCTGGTCAACCTGGAGATCGCCGCCCGCCTGGGCATTGAGATCGCGGAGGTCCGGGAGGAGAAGGACCTGAACCCCCTGGCCCACCGCCTGGCCCGCTCCGGCCTCATTGTGGACGCGCTTCTGGGCACGGGTTTGAACAGCGAAGTTAAAGGCCTGATGCGCCAGGTGATCGACGAAATCAACCGGATGCGCCCGCCGGTCCTGGCCGTAGACATTCCCTCCGGGTTATGCTCGGATACCGGGCAGCCATTGGGCGCGGCGGTTAAGGCCCGGGTCACGGCCACCTACGGCTGGCCCAAGATCGGGCAGATTCTGCCTCCGGGCCGGGATTACGCGGGCCGTCTCTGGCAGGTGGATATCAGCATCCCTCCGGAACTGGCCCGAGAGACGCCGGCGGAACTGGCGGAGGCAAAAGAGTTGCGGGCCTTGCTCCCGCCCCGGCCCTGGGGCGGCCACAAGGGGAATTTCGGCCACCTGGTGGTGATCGCGGGTTCCGAAGGCAAGACCGGGGCCGCGGCCCTGGCATCCGAAGCCGCGGTCCGCTCCGGCGCGGGCCTGGTGACCTTAGGTGTTCCCGCGAGCCTCAACGACATCCTGGAGGCCAAAATCACCGAGGCCATGACCCTGCCTTTGCCGGAGGCCATCGGGGAACGGGCCTTGGGGATGAAGGCCCTGGAGCCGCTTAAAAATTTCCTGGAAAACAAAACCGCCGCGGCCCTGGGTCCCGGTTTGGGGACTCATCCGGAGACCGGGGAACTGGTGCGCCGCTTGACCAGAGAACTTCCCCTGCCCATGGTTATCGACGCGGACGGGGTCAACGCCCTGGCCGCCGCGCCTGAGCTACTAAAAACTGCGGCCGGCCCCCGCATCCTGACCCCGCACCCCGGGGAAATGGCCCGTTTCCTGGGGACCACCGCCCGGGAGGTGCAAACCGACCGCCTGGGCACGGCCCGGAAGGCCGCCGCCTTAACCGGCGCAGTGGTGGTGCTGAAAGGCGCGCAGACCCTGGTGGCCGACGCTACTGGCCGGGTCAGCGTCAACTCAACGGGCAACCCCGCGCTGGCCAGCGGCGGCACCGGCGACGTGCTCACCGGCCTCATCGGCGGTTTTCTCGCCCAGAAGCTCGACCCCTGGGACGCGGCCCGCCTGGGGGTCTATCTCCACGGCCTGGCCGCGGATTATTTCGTAGACCAAATCGGTTCCCGGGGATTGATCGCGGGGGACCTGTTGGCGATTTTTCCCGAAGTTTTCGGCGAATTTATCCGGGGTGATTTTCCCCCGACAGAGGAAGACATATGCTACAAGCTAGTGATATCATGACCACCGAAGTGATCACCACTACCCCGGAAACCCCGGTGACTGCGGTGGCGGCTTTGCTGGATAAACACCGGATCAGCGGCGTCCCCGTGGTGGATAAGGAAGACTGGGTGGTGGGGGTAATCACCCAGAGCGACCTGGTGGCCCGGGCCCGGGACCTGGAACTGCCTCCCACCATCAGCCTTTTTGACCTGCGGCTCGTCTTGGAAACCCCGGGCCATTTCAAAAAACGGCTGGAAAAGATGTTGGGAACCACAGTGGCAGACGTGATGACCAAAGATCCCATCACCGTTTACCCGGAGACGCCGGTGTCCAAAATCGCGGATTTAATGGCGAAAAAGAAGGCGCATACCATCCCGGTAATGGAGGGGGACAAACTGGTGGGGGTGATCGGCAAGATCGACCTCATCCGGGCCCAGGCCCAGCAGGAACCAAAGGGGTGACTCGATATGTATTGTAGGGGATGCCCCGATTTGTTCTTATGAAGGATAAAATAGGAAACCTCACGCAAAGACGCCAAGACGCCAAGACGCCGAGCATTTAAATATAAATTCTTGCGACTTTGCGCCTTTGCGTCTTGGCGTGAGAACTATATGACCAAGCAGTATAAGTGGACCAGCCCCAGCCCTGAAGCCACCCGGGCCCTGGCCGCGGCCCTGGGGAGTTTTTTGATCCCCGGGGACGTGCTGGCCCTGACCGGGGAGTTGGGGAGCGGTAAGACGGAGTTCGTCCACGGCCTGGCCCAGGGCCTGGAGGTGGACCGGGACGCAGTGGCCAGCCCCAGCTTCACCCTGGTCCATGAATATCACGGCCGGCTGCCCCTGGCGCATCTCGACCTCTACCGCCTGGAGAATCTTCCCGGGGAGATGCTGCCGGACCTGGAGGCATATCTTTCCGCCCCCTGGGTAGCCGCAGTGGAGTGGGCCGAAAGGCTGGGAGCCTTGCTCCCCGGTGATTATCTGGAAATAGAGATCGCCATTTCCGGGGAGACTACCCGGGAGTTCACCATCCGGGGGCACGGTGAAAGAGGGGCGGAGTTGGCCCGACGGCTGGCTCGGGAAGTGAGGGAACAGTAATAAGTAATAAGTAGTTAGCAATTAGTAGTCAATTAATACTTATCACTTATCACTTATTACTTATCACTACTTAAGCTTACACTTGACGATTTCACTTTAAAGATAGAATAACTTTAATTGACGAGGACGTAATAATGGGCAAACCCCGTTCCCGCAGGCGCGACTTCGTGGAGCAGCCTCCGGAGATTTTCTCCCTGCAGCTCCGCTTGCTGCAATATCTCAAAGATAACTGGAAGTGGTTCGCCGTCGGGTTAGCGTTGCTGTTCATCGCCCTGGCGGTCTGGGGAATCAGGGTCCAGCTCCAGGCCCGCCATCAGCAGCAGGCCGGGCTGGCCCTGGCCAGGATCGTGCCCCTGTTGAGCAAGCCCGAATCCGCGGCCGAGGCCTTGAAGGGTCTGGAGCAGATCTTGAAGGATTATCCCGACTCCTCCGCGGCCCAGGAAGCGGCCCTCTTCCGGGCGCATCTTCTCTACCAGACCGGGGACTTCGCGGCTGCGGCCAAGGCTTATGAAGCCCTGGCCCAAGACCCCAAGTCCATGGGGGATACTCTGGTTGCCGAAAGCCTGAGCTACTGTTATGAAGCCCAGGGAGATTTCCGCAAGGCCGCCCAAACCTTGACGCCGGTTGCCGATAAAGCCGCCGCACCCTTGCAGAGCGAACTCTACCGGCGGCTGGCCATCCTCCTGGAGAAGGCCGGAGCCCCCCAGGAAGCGGCCTCCTACTGGCAAAAACTGGTGGACAAACCCCCCGATCCCTCTTTATTGCCCTACTTCAAAGAAAAACTGGCCACAGCGGAAGCTGCTGTTCCGAAGAAAAAAGATTAACCACGGAGACACAGAGGACACAGAGTTTCACAGAGAAAAAGAATATGCTTTGGCGCTTTGCGCCGAAGCATATTAATTAACCTCTGTGTATCTCTGCGTCCTCTGCATCTCTGCGGTTAATTCTAATTTACTTCAAGCGTAAGTGCCGACGATTTTCCCTTTTTCCGGATTATCTTCCGTTGCCGCTCCTCCCCCGAGTTGCTGATAAATGGCGAGAAATTTGGCATAAGCCTTGCCCCTGCCCTCCGGCTCCGATAACGGTGGAAGGATGTCAGCCTGGTTTAATCCTTCTTTGAGGGTATCCATGGCGGTTTGGAAGACATCCTTTAAGTCATCAAGAAAAGTGGATAGATTGAACGCAGAGGCCGAAGCGTTGCTCACTGTGGGTTCTTCGGCGCCGTCAGCAAGGGAAGGAGTGGCGGTAGGGACGGTTGGGGTCTCACCTGCCGCCGGTGTCACTGGAGCATCAGCAGGGGCAAGAGAGGGAGCGGGAGAAGAAACGGTTGGGGTCATACCCTCCGTCGGCGTCGCCGGGGCCTCCTCGGCCGGTGGAAGGGAGGCAATCGCTGCTTCAAGTTCGGCAAACGCGGCATTTATCCCGGATATCAAACCTTCCGGGTCGGGGTCTGAAGAATCGGTGAACTCCTCCAATAATTGCGTCACCGACCGGGTGAATGCTTCCAGTTGCTGTGCCAGGGAAGTTGATTGCTCCTCAGAGAGGTGTTCGGAAGAGACTATGGCCTCCACGGTTTCCGTCACCTCTTCCACCAAGCTTGGGCCTATTTCATCCACTGCCGCATGCAGTTCCTCCCTCTGAAGGCCATTTAACTCCTCAAAAAAATTAATCCGCAGCCGGACGTCAGCCACTCCCTTGAAATGGCCCTCCAGTAACAGGCGGACCACCCCCGGCATGTGATCGGACTCACTTTTTTCCGCCATGGCGGACGGCCGGGAAAAGGCGGCGGCCGGTGACTCTACCTGCGGGTTTGTCTGGGGGGGTGGATCAGTCTTTTGAACCCGATCGGCTCCGTACACTTTCTCATAGGCGGTTCCTTGGCCACAACATGAACCAGCTCCATCTATTTTCATTTTTCCCCCTCGGCTCCCTCCTGGAGCCATTGCTGGATATCCCTTCCTTTGGTTCAGAGGGATAAGCTAACTTGTTTTTCATGGCGTATCCTTTCGTGTCCGATTCAAGATGACGCCTGAAGAAGGTTTTGAAATGATTTCTAGTTTAATTAACCCTGAATATCATCAGGCATTCTGGGCCTTGAACAATTCATTGTATAGATCGAGAAACGGGGAGAAAAACTTTAGAGATGAAATTTACGGGAAGGGTGGTGGCTAGGAATTGCTATGCCGGTTGGGAAAAGTTGAAAAGCTTATAGCGTTGCCAAAAGGGTTTTTCTTTTATTACCTCTCACCCTTGCAGGGCTAATCATTGCTCACAAGTTTATATTGTTAGCATTCCTTTTTTTGCAAACGAACAAATGGCGAAAGGCCAGGTATTTGAGCGGCCGGATGCTGCTGAGGCGCTCGTCCAGCATTCGGCCCCTTGCCTTGAGTCCCAGGAGCCATTTCCAGCGCCAGTCGGTCAGGGGCCGTAGCCAGCAGGGGCCACCGCCCCACATGGGCAAGAACTGGAAAGAGCGGTGTTCCATGATCTCCAGGTTTGCCTCCCTGATCATGCCTAACATGGCCGCCAGAGAGACGTGGAAAGGTTTGGCGATGCCTTGACGGCGGTACGCCCGTGCGCTTACATAGGTATTCAGGCTCCAGAGGTTGCCAAGTTCAAAGACGGCGACGCCCCCGGGCTTAAGGACCCGGCTGATTTCCGCCACCGCCAGGGAGACTTGGGGCACGTAATAGAGGGAGGTGAAGGAGAAAACCAGGTCCATGGACCCGGAGCGCACCGGCACCCGGCGGGCGTCGCCTTCCAGGAGAAGCAGGTTGGAGGGCATCTCCCCTCCCAGTTCCCGTTTAAAGACCTCCAGCATTTTGCGGCTGAAGTCCACCCCCACCGCTCTTTGGAACTGGACCCACTCCTGGCGGAGGTAGGAGCCGGTGCCGCAGCAAAGGTCCAATACTTCTTTGCCGGCGCCGTAGCGGCGCAGGAGTTCCAGCCGGAGCCGGATCATCTCCCGGTCGTATGGAAGCATGCCCGCGGTAAAGAGAGACATTTCGCCGCCGGAATAGGCGGTGTTGTAAATTTCCCGGTTAGGGTTGTGCTGATCGGGCTGTATGGGCATAGTTGCTTCTGGGCCACCAAAGGGCAGTCAAGCTTAGCTTGGCGGTGAGAGCGTTCCCCAATAAAGACCTTTGCGAAATCTTTTTTCCTGTCATTCTGAGGGAGCAAAGCGACCGAAGAATCTCGTTTTTGGCAGCAAGGCTTTTTCATGCGGCGCCCCATGATTACACACAAATTGGAAATACCGGACGCCAAAAGACGAGATTCTTCACTCCGCTTCGCTCCGTTCAGAATGACAGAAGGGACGCTTTCGCAGAGTTCTTAAGCAGGTTTTCCCTTAAGGGCCAACACAAAATTTTCCTCTTCAGGGGACACGTTTACAATATCAAAAAAACAGTTGAGGATAAATAGCGGCTATTCCAAGTTTTTCTGAGCCAGGCGTTTCCTGGCCAGCCAGGAGAAGAGTGCTGCGGCCAGGACCAGGGCCGCGCTCAAGAGGAGGCCGGTGGAGAGCTGGCCCTGGAAAACCCCCAGGAGATTGCTGGCAAAATAGATATACGCGGCGGTCCAGGGCAGGATGGCGCAAAAGGTGGCCAGGGTGTAAGGCAACAGGGGAATGCGGGTGAGTCCGAAGGCATAGTTCAGGGTGAAAAAAGGAAAGACCGGGATGAGGCGCATAAGGACCACGATCTTCCAGCCGTGTTCCGCCACCTTGGCGTCCAGGCGGGATAATTTGGTGCCTGCGATCTTGTGGGCCACCCAGTCCCGGGCCAGGTAGCGGGCTATAAGGAAGGTGATGGAAGCTCCCACGGTGGCGCCGCAGACGGTATAGACCATCCCCCAGAACGGGCCGAAAAGGATGCCGCCGGCCAGGGTCAGGGGCAGGCTGGGGACGAACAGGGAGGGGACGATGGTCCAGAGAAGAAGGTACATCAGGGGAGCCCAGAAGCCGTAAGCGGCGATGAGGCCTCGCAGCCGGGTTTCCTCCAGGTAATCTTGCAGGCCCAAGGCCCGGACCGCCACCAGCGCGGCCGCCATAAACAGGAGCAACACCAAGGGACCCCGGAAGGAGGTCCGGGGGAGGGGAGTAGCCTCGGACGCAGATGGGAGGCTGGGTGTGTTTTCTTCGGACATTTACCGTTTTTTTATCATGAGACAGTCGTTAGCGGTAGGGTCTTTGTTATTTGGAGCGCTTGGGGAAAAGCTTTTCTTATGAAGACCCTTGGGATATGATAAAAAATTGGCAGGATGACGATGGATTCCAGGGTAATCTTCCTCAAACCCCAGACCGGCCCGGCGGGCAAAAATATCGTGCGCGACCTGGTATACGGCTGCTGGTGCAACGGCCGCCGCATCGGGGGCATGCAGATGCCGCCGTTGAACGACCTCTACGCGGCCACCCACTGCCGCCAGCCGGGGGTGGAGGTGGTCTTCCTGGACGCCCAGATGGAGCCGGAGCGGTATCAGGCACTGGCGCGGGACGGCTTCCGGGGGGTGGCCGCAGTGGTCATGCTCAGCTCCACCCAGTCCTTCCGGGAGGACGTGGGCACCATCAAGCGGATCAAGAGCCTTAACCCCAAGGTGCGCGCCGTCCTCTTCGGCTCCCATCCCACCTTTATGCCCGCCTACTGCCTGGCGGAAGAGTGCGTGGACTTCCTGGTGCAGGGCGAGCCGGAAGCGACCCTGAAGGAGCTGATCCGCACCATCATCAACCGCGGCGACCCCGGAGAGGTGCGGGGCGCCGGTTACCGGGACGGGAATGGCAAAATCAGGGTTAATCCCAAAAGGCCCTTCATGAAGATGGACGATCTGCCCATCCCCGACCGCTCCCTGCTGCCGGCCCGGGCGGATTACTTCAATCCGGTGGTCAAAAGGCTGCCCTACACCACCATGCAGACTTCCCGGGGCTGCCCGGGGCGCTGCATTTTTTGCACCGCGCCCACCTTTTACGGCAACCGCTACCGTTTCCGCTCTCCGGAAAACGTGTTGGCGGAACTGAAGGAAGTAAAGCGCCTGGGCTTTAGAGAAGTTTTTTTCCGGGATGAAACCTTTACGGCCAACCGCGAGCGAAACCTGGTGATCTGTGAGGCCATGATCCGGGAGAACCTGGACCTCTCCTGGATCGCCAACGGCCGGGTGGATCTGGTGGACAAAGAGTCCCTGGAGCTGATGAAGCGGGCCGGCTGCCATATGCTCAAGTTCGGGGTGGAAAGCGGCTCCGACGCGATTCTTAAGGCCTACCGCAAGGGCACCAGCACCGATCAGGCCCGGGCGGCCTTCCGGAGGGCCCGGGACGCGGGGCTGGAGACCCACGCCCACTTTGTCATGGGCGGCCCCGGAGAGAGCCGGGACAGCCTGGAGCGGACCGTGGACTTTGCCAAGGAGCTTAAGCCCACTACCGTGAGCTTCGGGATTTTGACCCCTTATCCCGGCACCGAGCTTTTTGCCAGAGTGGCCCAAAAACACCCGGAGATCAGGGACGGCTCGGACTCCAACATGGATAACCTGCACGTCCAGGGTTTTTATAGCGAGAGCATCTGCGGCTTGAAAGGGGAGGACCTGTCCCGGGCGGTGGTCCGGGCTTACCGGCGTTTTTACTTCAGGCCCGCTTACCTGCTGGAGCGCCTACGGAAAATCCGCACCTTGGAAGAATTGGTCATTCTCGGGGTGGCGGGGCTGAACGTCCTGCAATTCTCCCTGACCGGGGAAAAATAGCATGCCGCGCTTTAACCTCCTGAGCATCATCATCCCCGTCTATAATGAAGCCGGCTCCCTTGAGGAGCTGTTTTTAAGGATCAAGGCGGTCTTCGGGGAAGAGCAGCCCTATGAAGTCATCTTTGTGGACGACGGGTCCAGCGACGGCTCGGGGGAGATCCTGGCCGGGCTCGCCAAGAGGTTTCCCCAGGTCACGGTATTAAGCCACTACCGCAACCACGGCAAATCGCTGGCGCTCATGCAGGGTTTCGACGCGGCCAAAGGCGAGGCGGTGGTCACCATGGACGCGGATTTGCAGGACTTGCCGGAGTCCATCCCCACGCTTTTGGATAAGCTGGCGGAAGGCTATGACCTGGTGAACGGCTGGCGCACCGCGCGGCAGGATAATTACTCCAAAATCCTGGCCTCCAGGGCTTATAATTATATTACCGCCAGACTGCTCAAATGCCCGCTCCACGATATCAATTGCGGCTTCAAGGCCATGCGCATCGAGGTCTGCAAGAGGTTGAACCTGAGAGGTGATTTGCACCGGCTGATCCCGGCCATCGCCTCCCAGATGTACGGCTTTAAGGTCACCGAGGCGCCGGTGCCCCATGAGGAGAGGCGTTACGGCAAATCCAAGTATAGCCTGGTGCGCTTCCGGGGCCTGCTGGACATCGTCTCCCTGATGGCCGTCAGCACCACCCAGGTCAGGCCCTTTCACGTCTTTACCGAGCTGGCCCTGGTCTTTGTACTCCTGGGAATCCTGGGCTTCGGCGGCTGGTTTCTCCTGTCGCTGTCAGCCGCCGCTTCTTCTTTTGCCAAGTTGATCCTTTCCCTCCTGTGGCTGGCCGGGGCCTTGTTTCTGTTTCTGGGGACCATCTTGCCCCTGTTGGGATTTCAACTGGAGATCATCACCGGCATCCTCCAGGATGAAAAATGGCGTCATAACCTCCTGAAGAAACCTCCCCCGGGCGACCTCGAAGACTGATGAACAGCCCCGAGCTACAGAAGCAATTTCACGAGCAGGCGGACCTGCGCCGCTTTTGGAATCGACGAAAAAATCCTTATCTCAGGCGCAAGGAAGAGGAGTTAAGCCGGCGCATTCTGGGAAATTGCGATAATCCTCAGCCGCGGCTCCTGGAGGTGGGGTGCGGCGAGGGGAACAACCTTCTCAGTCTCCAGGAATTGAATCCTGCCGCGGCCTGCTTCGGCCTGGATTTTTCCCCGGCCAAACTGCGGTTCTTGAGGGAGCATTCTCCCCAATGCCTGCCCGTGTGCGGCGACGCGGCCGCGTTGCCTTTTAAGGATAACCGTTTCGACCTGGTGCTGCTCCGGGACCTGCTGCACCACCTGCCCTGGGCCAAGGAAACGGTGTTGCGGGAGAGTTGGCGGGTGGCCCGGCCGGGAGGCAGGATCATCGTCCTGGAGGGGCGGGGTGACGCCCTGCTGAACCGGATCTTCCAACGTCTCCACCCGGTTGAGCGGGGCATGGCGGAGTCCACCCCGGCCAACCTGCTCAGCCTGGGGGAGAGATTTACGCCCGGGGCCTCCCTGGAGTTCGTGGAAGCCAGTTACCTGCTGCGGGCCGTGGGTTTTGTAATGGGTTGGCCCGAAGGGAGGATGGGGCGCATCGTCCGCCCCCTGTACCGGCTGGCGTCCTGGTGGGACCTGATGTGCGCGGCCTGGCTGCCCCGCCGCCGCTGGACCCTGATGATGTTGACCCTGGTGAAGGACTGATCCCCGCTATGTGCGGCATCTACGGCATCCATTACCGGGAACCCAAAAAGGTCGACCCAATCCTGCTGCACGGCATGGCCGCGAGCACACACCACCGGGGGCCGGACCAGAGCGGGGATTATTTCGAGCCGGGCTTGGGCCTGGGCATGAACCGGCTGGCGATCATCGATCTCGCAGGCGGCGGCCAGCCCATGTTCAACGAAGACAGGTCCCTGGTTATCGTTTATAACGGCGAAATTTACAACCACCTGGAGATCAGGGGCAGGCTGGTTGACAAGGGCCACGTCTTCCAGAGCCGGTGCGATACGGAAACCGTTCTGCACGCCTTCGAAGAGTACGGGCCGGATTGCCTGGGGCTGTTCAACGGCATGTTCGCGTTTGCGGTCTGGAACCGCAAGGACCGCACCCTTTTTTTGGCCCGGGACCGCCTGGGCATCAAGCCCCTGTACCTGGCCGCTTTGGCGGAGGGCCTGGCCTTCGCGTCCGAAGCCAAGGCCTTGACGCCGCTGTTGCCGGGGGGGCCTGAGCCGGATTGGACCGCGATCCGGCGTTTTTTTGCGTTCGGGTATGTGCCCTGCCCCGATTCCCCCTTCAAGGGCATCCGCAAGCTGCCTGCGGGACATTATGGTTGCAGCGACGGCAGGGAGGTGAAAATCAGCCGCTACTGGCAGCCCCGGGTCGGTCTGGGAACGGAAACATCGTTTTCCCGGGCCCGGGCCGAGGTCTTCAAGCTGCTGGATGGGGCGGTGCAAAAAGAGCTGATGAGCGACGTGCCCCTGGGGGTCTTCTTGAGCGGCGGCCTGGACTCCTCGGCGGTGGCGCTTTTTGCCCGGAGGAACCTGGGAAACACGGTGCATTCCTTTAACCTGCGGTTTGAGGAAGGGACTCATGACGAATCCGGGGACGCCCGGTTGGTGGCTGAACACCTGGGGTTGCAGCACCATGAATTTCCCTTTGACCACCGCACCTTGCGGCAGGCCCTGAGTGAAGTGGGATCGAGGCTGGATGAGCCTTTCGGCGACTCCACGGTGCTCCCTCTTTATACCCTGGCCCGCCACACCCGGGAACAGGTCAAGGTGGTCCTCACCGGTTGGGGGGGAGACGAGGTCTTCGCGGGCTACCCCACCTACCGGGCGCACCGGTTGGCTCAATACTACCGGCGGCTCCCCGGTTTCCTGGGGCGGGGCCTGATTCCGGGCCTGGTGCGGCGGCTGCCGGTGTCCGACCGCTATATGAGTTTTGAGTTCAAGGCCAAAAGATTCGTCCAGGGTTTTGATACGGCCCCGGAACTCCAGCATTTCCTGTGGATGGGGTACTTCGACGCCGGGGGCCGGGAGCGGCTTTTTACTCCGGAGGTCAGGCGGCAGGCGCAGGAAGACGCCCTGGCCCCGGTGCAATCGGCCCTGGAAGATTTGCCGGAAAGAGACCTGGTGAGCCGCATCCAGCACCTGGACGCCCTTTTTTTCCTGGAGGGAAACGGCCTGTTTCAGGCGGACCGCATGACCATGGCCGCGTCCCTGGAGGCCAGGGTGCCGCTCTTAAATATCGACCTGATCTCCTATGTCTACAACCTGCCCGTCGAGGTGAAGATGCACCGGGGCCGGATAAAGGAACTGCTGCGGGCCGCGTTGGCGCCTTATTTGCCCGGGGCCATTTTGCAGAAGCCCAAGAAGGGGTTCGGGCCGCCGTCCGCGGCCTGGCTGCGGGGGCCGCTCTCGGGAGTTTTGCGGGAGATTTTCACGCAGAAGCGCATGGAGGAACAGGGGATTCTCCAGTGGCCGGAGGTCCGGCGGCTGCTGGAGGAGCATCAATCCCGGCGGGCGGACCACGGGCGCAACTTGTGGGCTTTAATGAGTTTTCAAATTTGGTATGAGAATTTTATCCTGGGGCGCAACCCGTTATAAATACGAGATCCTTCACTCCGCTTCGCTCCGTTCAGGATGACAAAAAGAGAATGGAAAAATCTTTTTTATATAAATTGTTAGTCCTGGCCGGAATCATTGTGGTCCTGCTGGTCTTGGCGGAGATCGGCGTGCGCGTGGTGTTTGCCTGGAAGATGCAAAAAGCGGCCAACCTCAATCTGCCTGCGGGACAGATGCCGCCCCAATACGCCACTCCCGGCCTTTCTTACTCCAGCCAGGACAATTTCTCCAAGATGATCTTCGATCCGGTGGTCTGCTACCGGCCCAAACCCGGACATAAGGGTAAAGGTTATGCCATCAACGGCCAGGGGTTTCGCTACCGCAAGGAACTGATAGAGCCGAAGCCCCCGAGGACCATAAGGATCTTCATTTTGGGGGGCAGCTTCGCGTTCGGCGCCGGGGTTCCGGACGGCTACACCTATTTTGAAGTGATGGAAGCGGACCTCCAGAAAAGATTTCCGGAGAACAAAATCGAAGTGGTGTGCGCGGCGGTGGGCGCATATAGTTCCCTGCAGGAATATCTCTTATTGGCGACCCGCCTGGTCCGGTTCCAGCCCGATCTGGTCATGGCCCTGACCCTGGCGAATGACGCCTATTTCACCACCAAGGGCCAGGACGTCCTGAAGGGCAACGATTACCTCGGCTATGACGCGGCGATCCGGGCCTGCATTGATAAAAGAATTCTCGGCAGATATTATTACGGCCAGATCTTTAGGGACCCGGACGCGTCTTTTCCCCCGCTCTGGAGCGACTATTGGGTAAAACTGCATTGGGCCTGGGATACGGCCCTGTTCCGGTGGCGGGGGGAGATCCCGGACAAGGTCAAGCACCAGCCTTCATTGCCGGCGGAGGCCGCTGAGCGTTTTGTTTACGTGCAAAAACTGCTGCGGGCCTGCGCGGCATTAGAAAATATCGAAACACTTATCTTCTTGCAGCCCACCATCAGCACCACCGGGAAGGCCCTGCATCCGGTGGAAAAGAAGCTGCAAGAGAATTTCCGGTTTCAGGAGCGGGTTTTTCGGGATATTTACGGGCAGGTGCAAGACCTGTCCCGCCGGGAATCCCTGGGCTTTATCGATATTAACGCGGATATGGCGGGGCTGGGGGAAGATTTCTGCTTTTTTGTGGATTGGGTGCACGCCGGTGAGATCGGCCAGAAGTGGCTGGGGGGTTACCTGGCGGAGAAGGCGGCGCCGGTGATTGAGAGGCGTAAAATGAAATAAATCTCTGCGTCCTCTGCGTCTCTGCGGAGTAAAGTTACGAGTTACGAGTTGCGAGTTACGTGTTAAAAAAAGATCGATTTAACCCGCAACCCGCAACTCGCAACCCGCAACCTGATTTTCAAAGCAGAGACGCTGAGGGCGCAGAGAATGATATGAGTTTGACGGATGCCGAAAAACTACAAGCTAGTCCTGGTGCAGCCTTCCACCCATGAGGGGGTGCAGTCCCTTTTTACCTTTCATAAGAAAAAGGGGTTGGGGGCCAAGCCGCCGCTGGGCATCATGACCCTGGCCACCTATTTGATCTCCCGGGGATTTGCCGGCGTCAGTTGTCTGGACGCCCAGTTGGACCAGCTCTCTCCTGAAGAGACGGTGGCGCAGCTGGCGGCGCTCAAACCCGACCTGGTGGGGATCACCGTCTGGACCGACTTCTGGTATCCCTGCTTCAAGACGATCAAGCTGCTGAAGCAAAGACTGCCGGGCTGCAAGGTGGTCCTGGGGGGGCCGCATTGCGCCATTTACCCCTTTGAAAGCCTGGAAAACAGCGGGGCCGACTTTCTGGTGGCCGGGGACGGCGAAGACACCCTGCTGGGCCTGGCGGAGGCCCTGGACGCAGGCGCCCCGGTGGGAGACTTCCCCGGCTTGTGGCGCAATGAGGAAGGGAAGATTCAGGCGCCGTCCGAGCCCCTGGCGGTGATTAAGGACCTGGGCAGGATTCCGCCCCCCGACCGGCGGCTGCTGCCCTATGAACGCTACGGCTCGGTATTGAACCCCCGTGATTTTGAAACCACCATGGTCACTTCCCGGGGCTGCCCCTTTAAGTGCGTCTTTTGCAAGATTTATTCGCAGAACGTCTGCATCCGGCCCGCGGAGCAGGTGATCGAGGAGTTCCGGGAGATCGCCGCCCTGGGTATCAAGGATATCCAGGTCTACGACGACACCTTCACCTGGTCCAAAAAGCGGGTCATGGAAATCTGCCGGGGGATTTTGGACCTGGGTCTGGAGGTGCGCTGGGCCGTGCGGGACCGGGTCAACAAGGCCGACCGGGAGATGTACCACCTGATGAAGCGGGCGGGCTGCTACCGGATTCACTTCGGCGTGGAATCCGGCTCAAGGCCGATTTTGGCGGCCACGGGCAAGGCCATCACCCTGGAGGAAGCGGAGCGCGCCGTGGCCCTGGCCAAGGACGCGGGTTTCGACACCCTGGCCTATTATATGTTCGGATTTTTGGATGAAACCTATAAGGATGCCCTGGCGACCATCGCTTTTTCCCTGAAACTGGACACCGATTACGCGGTCTATGCGGTTCTCATTCCCTATCCGGGCACGAAGATTTACGAGAAGGCCCTGGAACGGGGTCTTTTTTCCCATGATTTCTGGCGGGAATTTGTGAAAAATCCGGTGCCCGATTTTCAGGTGCGTCTGCTGGAGCAGAACCTCGACCGGGCTACGCTCCTGAAATTGAATAATCTGGCCATGCGCCGGTTTTACTTCCGGCCCGGCAGGATCGCCAAGGAGCTGTGGGAGCTGAGGTCGTTCACAGAGCTGGGCAGGAAGACGGCCATGGTGTGGAATATGGTCACGGATTTATTGAAGAGATAGGTTTCTCGCAGAGGCGCAGAGGACGCAGAGAAAGGCCGCAAATTCTCATCCAAGTAGATTTCCATGCCTAATGAGCCAGCCCCCGTCATCCAGGGGAATTTGAAAGCCTTTCTAGGGCAGCATCGCCTCTTCCTGGGCATCTTCTTAATTTTAGTCTTAATCCGCATCCCCTTACTATTTCACATTCCCGAATACCTGCTCCTGAACCAGGACTATAATCCCACCCATTTCGGCCAGATTTTTTGGGGCGAGGAATGGCCCCGGCTGGATGACCACGAGGTGGGGGAAAACGCCCGCTATCTCGCCTGGACCAATATTTATTACCTGCTCCCTACGCTTGCCTACAAATTGGGGGTGCCTTTCAACTTCTGGTACGGCCTGCACCTCCTGCTGGGCCTGCCCCTGTTGCTGCTGTGCCTATACTTCCTGGCCTACACCCTCTTCCGCAATCCGGGCCAGGCCTGTTTTGCGGCCTTGAATTTCCATTTTGCCAAGTGGATCTTCGAGCTCAACTTCGGCTATCAACTGGTATTCGACTACTCCATCTACCAGGGCGACATTCCTCATATCCCGGCCGCGGCTTTCCTGGTGTTTCTGCTCCGGGGCAACCTGGCGCTGGCTGGGCTTTGCAGCCTGGTCCTCTCGCTGCTTAACCCCACCTACGGAGTCAACGCTTGGGTGATATTAATGGGCTGGATGGCCTGGCGCTGGCACCGCGAGGGGCTAGTCCCGAAAGGCCTGATCCCCGCCGGGCTCATGGCCAGCGCCGGGGTCCTGGGGGCTTACGTCCTGGTGACCCTGGCCACCCCCATTAAGGCGCCGGTGCCCCAGGAGGTCCGGGATTTTTGCATCCTCACCTACTTCCATTTCACTCCCCATATCTTTGCCTTCAAATATTGGGTGCTGACGGCATCTTTGTTCGGCTTGCTGCTGGGGGCCTACTGCATCGAGCGGTGGTGGCGGCCCCCTGGGGAGGCTTGTAATCCTCAAGGGCCTGCCAAAGTCATGGGCTTTTTTCTATTTATCTTCCTGTTTTACTATTTAGGGGTCTATTTTGTTCTCTACGTAGCCTCTCCTTCCGTGTTTATCATGCTCTCTCCCTCCAAGAGCGGGCTTTTTCTGGTTTTTCTGGCAAATGCCTATTTCTCCCTGGCCCTATATAATTTGTTGGGCTCATTTCTGCCATATTCCCTTTTGCCTGTATCCATCTATGCTTATTTAGTCTACCGGGATCAAACGGGCATGCTGGTGGCCGCGGTTTTGGGATTGATCTGGGTCCTGGGGATCGTCGCCCTGATTGCCAAAAAGTCCCCTGGTTTCGAATCCCGCCCCATGGTCTGGCCCCAAGCCGGGATGGTGATCCTGTTGCTGCTCTATTCCTGCGGGGTGACCCTGGCCCAGCTTTATTCCCCGGCGGTTACTCACGCCGCTGCTCTTTATGACGTGGAATTGAAGATCAAGGAAAACATACCTAAGGATGCCATATTCGTCCCTTATAAAGTTCCGGGTTCCAGTAATACTTTCGGTTACTTCCGGGGTCATCCTTTACGCACCTTCTCCCGGCGGGGGGTTTTAATATTCTGGTCCTTATTGAGAAACGCCTATTTCAACTCCCAGGAAAGAATGGCACACGAAGTGCGGGCTTACAGGGAAGCAGGGGGCATAGATGTCTGGGGGAATATGCTGGCCAAGGCGAGGAAATCCAGGGAGGAGGAGCCGCTCAGATATTATCTGGGGATCAGGACCAATCCTTTCCAGATCGAGAAAACCAGCTACAACTGGGAGATTGTCCTCCAGGAGAAGAAAAAGCTGAAGGACTATATTTATCCCCTGAATCTGGAAGATTACCTGGATTACGGCCGCCGCCTGGGAGCTACATATGCTTTGATCTGTAAGGACCCGGCCCAGAAAGTGGAAAAATACCCGGTGTTGGTAGGGAATGATTATTTCAGTGTGGTTAGAATACCCGGAGGAAAATAATTTTCAGGGGAATCACTCCTTGGTCTTCTATCAAACATAACTGGATGAGCCAAAGAAATTCAAGCAGTTACCCGCTTAAAATTAGACTTTAAAACTCATCTTCCTCGTTTGTCCGCCCCTGTTTCGGCCCCATGGCCACCCCGCGTTTGGCGGCGCGGATGAATTCCAGCAGGTGGGTCACTTCCGGGGTCAGGGGCGCCTCGCTCTCCACCTGCTTCAGGGCCTGCTTCAGGTTGGTGCGCCTGCCGAAGAGGATGCGGAACGCCTGGCGCAGGGGCGCGATCCGGTCCGCCTTAAACCCGGCCCGGCGCAGGCCCACCAGGTTGATACCCTTGACGGTATGGGTGCCGTCGATGTTGGCGTAGGGCGGCAGGTCCCGGGAGGCCCGGGCCCCGCCCCGCATCATCACCAGGGTCCCCACCCGGATGAACTGGTGCAGCAGGCAATTGGCGGAGATGAAGGCCCGGTCGGCCACCTCCACGTAGCCGCCCACCAACGCGCCGTTGACCACGATGACGTGATTTCCCAACACCGCGTTGTGGGCCATATGGCTCAGGCCCATGAGAAAGCAGTGGTTCCCCACCCGGGTGGCGCTCCCCGGTTTGGTGCCCCGGTGGATGGTGACATATTCCCGGATCAGGTTGTGGTCGCCGATAATGGTATAGCTCTCTTCCCCCTTAAACGCGTAATCCTGGGGTTCATGGCCGACGATGGCCCCGAAGCCGATGAGGTTGTTCTCGCCTATGGTGGTATAGGGGCCGATGTAGGCGTGGGCCTGGATGCGGGTGCCCGCACCGATATGGGTGGGACCGTCGATGATCACGCCCGGTCCCACCTCCACATCCGGGGCCAGTTCCACGTTTGCGGCTATCTTAGCGCTCGGGTCAATGCTCATGATCTTTATCTTTTCCAATCGTTCGCAGGTAATGGTATTTCAAAAAGTTATAGCGGCTGGACTCGCACGCCAGCTTCAACCCCAGCGCCCCCTCCAGAAAGCCGCGTTTCAGCAAAAACAGCTTGAAAAAGGTAAGGGCCGGCCGCCAGAGCAGCTCGCCTGGCACGGGCCGGCGGCCCGCTTTCCGCATTTCCTGGGCCGCCAACCTGGCGTAGCGGTCCTGGCGCGCCGCGTATTCCTCCAGGCTCCGGTAGGAATAATGCTCCAGGGGGGTGCGCATCAGGCCCACCGGCCCGGCCACCTCCACTTCCTCGTGCACCTCCCGGTCCCGGAACCGGCCCCGGCCCCGGCGGAAGAGGCGCAGGGTATAATCCGGATACCAGCCCAGATGCCTGATCCAGCGGTTTCCCACATAATTTTTGCGCGGCACCCGGTAGCCGTCCCAGGGACCGTCAGCTTTTATTATATCAAGAATCTCCCGGCGTAAACCCTCGGATACCCGTTCATCCGCGTCCAGGGAAAAGACCCAGTCGCCTGAGGCCTGGTCCACCGCAAAATTTTTGGTCCCGGCAAACCCCCGCCAGTCAATGATGAAGATGCGATCGGTAAAATTCCGGGCCAACTCCAGGGTGCGGTCCGTGCTGCCCGAATCCACCACCACGATGATTTCATCCGAAAAACGCACGGATTCGAGGCAGGGGACGATGTTTTCCTCTTCATTGAGGGCGATGACGGTGACGGAAAGCCGCATGGTCAGTGGTCAGTGGCCAGTGGCCAGTGGTCAGTTTTGGCATTTTCTGGCCACTGACCACTGGCCACTGGCTACTACTTCAGGGGTTTGGCCTCTTCGATGAGCATGATGGGGATATCGTCCTTGATTTCATAGAGCAGCTTGCACTTATCGCAGATGAGGCCGTCGCCTTTTTCATTCAAACGGATATCCCCCTTGCATTGGGGGCAGGCCAGGATGTCCAGCAGTTCTTTGCTGATGGGCATGGTTCCTCCATCCTAAATAACTAAATTTGCTGCGTAGTTTTCGTTGGTCAGGTTGTGGGGTAGTTTATCATGATTTTTATCGATTACTTATAAATTACCATCATATAATTTTTCTTGATGGGTCCCCAGGTCATGGAGTCCGACTCCCATAAATGTTTTATCACTGCTTGTGAGGCGCAAGCACCTCCTGTGCTCCGGAATACCAATGACGGCTTGCCCGCCTGTGAACCAGCTTCTTTATCGTCTATTTATAAATCACCAGCATCCAATTATTCGCGCCCCCAACGCGAGTGGCGGTAAAGTCCCATAAGTTGGTGAATTCTTGAAAAGATACGGTGGATAAGCCGGATTTGTTGGGATCTCTCATATAGATCGTTTGCTTATCGAGGTCATAACCGATAACCACTCGAATATGGCTATCGGTCTGCCGCAATTTAGACTCGGGTTTCATCCATTGCCGGACGATAACCGGCCGTCCCTTGGCGATATTGCTGACAACTTCGTTGATCGTGGCTTTTTCTTTATCCTCGGTCTTAAATCCCAGGGTTCTTGGGTATTCCAACAGACTGATCAGACTGGTTCCCTTAGTACTGGTGCGGATGTCTTTTTCTATCTTCTCCCTGGGGAGCTTAACGCCATAGTAGGCCAGCACCATGTGCATGGAAACCGGCCCGCAATTCGGCCCGCTCTGATAGTACTGAGGGACGGCATCCAGCACGCATCTTCGGGGCAGGCCGGCCGCAGCCTCGGGCTTGGTGACACTCGGAGTCGAAGCGGCGCAGGCAGCAAGCAATAAGAAAATAAACATCAAAACCCATAACCTGGCCTTAATCATAAGCTCACGCCCTCTTCCCGGTTTTGCCGCCAACATCTAGACGCGGCGACAGCGAGGGCTATAATATCAATTCTTTACATCAATGGATAAGATTTTCTCACACGCGGTCCGGAGAGCGTGCCAAGGCAGGTCCAGCAGGCACCTTGGCTCCGGGCAGCGCCGCCGGAAACAGGGGCTGCATTGCAGCCCCAGGCGCACCACCCGGTGGCCTTGGCCGAAAGGCCCGGTGCGCGCCGGTGAGGTGGGACCGAATACGGCTACCACCCTGGTCCCCAGGGCCGCGGCCAGGTGCATGGGGCCGGTGTCCGCGGTGACGGCGAGCCGGGCTTGCTGCATGATTCCCGCCAATTCCCGCAAGCCGGTGCGGCCGGCCAGGTTTAAGGGCTTCTCTTGCATCTGCGCGCATATTTGGTCGGCTAAATCCCGGTCCCCGGCGCTGCCGGTGATGACCGCCGCCAGTTTTTTCTCTCGGATGAGCCAGTCGGCGAGGTGCGCCCAGGACGCGGCCGGCCAGAGCTTGGTGGCCCAGCGCGCGCCGGGGTGGAGTACCGCCAGGGGGCGGTCCAAAGGAAGCAAGGCTGGCGGCAGGACCGGCGTCAACCCCAGACGGAACCGGGGCGGGGCAGGGGGGGCCCCCAGGTGGCGGGCCACATTCAGGTAGCGCCAGACTGCATGGGTCTCGGGGTCATAAGGGGCCAGCCTCTCGGTGAGGGCCAGGTAGCTCAGTTCCCGGGTGCGGTCGTAGCCCAATTTGCGCTTGCCTTTGGCCAGGGCCACCCACATGGCGCTTTTCAGCAATCCCTGGAGGTCGATGACCAGATCGAAGGCCGCAACCCGCATCCGGCGCGCCAGACGCAGCAGTTGCAGCAGTTCATCCTTCTCCACCTTCCGGCCCGGACGCACCCGGGGCACGGGCCAGACTTCGTCCAGGGCCGGGTGTCCCATCAGCAGCGGTGCGAACGCCGCTTCCACCAGCCAGGTGATGTGCGCCGCGGGAAACGCGGTCCTTAAGCCCTCCAGGGTCGGCAGCGCGTGGATCACGTCGCCGAAGGAGCTGAGTTTGACTATTAAAATTCGCTGAATGCGGCTCATGTTCTGATCTTGTTCAAATCCTTAATTATCCACTCCGCCGCGTCCAGGAGATCCGCGGCGAGAAACGCCGGCTGCACTTCCCAGGTGCGGGCAAAATGTTCGTATTCCCCCCGGCCGTAGCCGGTGAGGACCAGCACCCCTTTGACCCCGGCCTGCGCGCCAGTCTGAATATCCTTATACCGGTCACCCACCAGGTAGGAGCGGGCCAGGTCCAGGTCCAGATCCACCGCGGCCTGGAGAATCAGTCCCGGCTGGGGCTTGCGGCAGTTGCAGCCGTCTTCGGGGCCGTGGAGGCAGGCATAAATGGCGTCCAGGCGCGCTCCTTCCCGGGCCAGCAAGTCCCGGAGATAGGCATGCACTTCCCCCACTAGAGACTCCGGAAAGTAGCCCCGGGCCGCGCCGGATTGGTTGGTGACCAGCACCACCTTGAGGCCCGCATCATTGAGCAGCTTGACGGCCGCGGCAGTCCGGGGCAGGAGCACGAAGCGGCTCGGATGGTTGATATAACCCATCTCTTCATTAACAGTGCCGTCCCGGTCCAGAAAAACCGCAATCTGTTTCATAAACCTTCCTTCAGCCAGGGTCCTGCATGGCTCGGCCTGAACGCCCGTATTACTTTTTTCATAATTGAGCCGCTGTCAGTAATTTTTCAATGTCTTAATGAATGATATCCACTCTGTTCCCCCCCATCTGGGGAAGGAAACAGGTATGGTTGGCGTCTTTGTCTGATGAATCAATCACTTGCTGCCCAAGACACCCCCCTCACCCTAGCCCTCTCTCCCCCGAGGGGAGAGGGGATTAATAATGGAATATCCATAAGTTATTATTTAATAGGTACGCCAAGCATTGCCCTCTCCTCCTGGGGCTGGCCATTGCCCATAATTTTGTATCTTATGGATATACCAGGCATTTCCCTCTCTCCCCGGAGGGGGGAGAGGGCAGGGTGAGGGGGGCGCGAGGCCCGCAATTACTCTAGTCATTTTCAACTCTATAGCCAATTCCGAGCCGCGTTTAAGACTTCGGTCATAGTGATATCCAAAAGACATTGGTAATCCCGGTCGCAGGTGCGTTTGAAGCACGGGCTGCACGGCAAGGGATGGTGCAGCACTGCGGCCCGGTCGGTAAAAGGCCCGGTGGCCACGGGGTCCGTGGAGCCGAAGATGGCCACCAAAGGCGTCCCTAAGGCCGCAGCCGCGTGCATCAGCCCAGAATCATTGGTGATTAACAGCTTAAGCTGCGTCAAAACACCCAGGGCCTGGCGCAGGGTGGTCCGGCCCGCCAGGTCCAAGGCTCCGGGGAGGGTCGCCTTAACCGCCGCGGCCGCGGCCCGGTCCTCCGGTCCTCCGAGAAGCGCCAGGCGGACGCCAAACTCTTTTTGCAGTTTCACGCCTAAGGCCGCGAAGCGCTCCGGCGGCCAGCGTTTGGCCGGGCCGAAGGCCGCGCCCGGGCTTAAGCCCACCCAGGAAGCGGACCCGGGATCGTTAAGAAATAACTCCGCGGCGGCCTCGATTTCCTCCTCCTGGAGATGGAGTCTGGGGGGAACAAAGTTGCTCACCCCCCCCAGCCCCTGGAGCACACCCAGAAGATAATAAACCGTGTGCAGTCCCGCCAGGCGGTCCGCTCCGGAAACGGCCGCGGTGAGCAACGGTCCCCGGCCCTGGGTGTCGTAGCCCACCCGGGCTTTGGCCCCGGCCAGCCACAGGCCCAGCGCGGCTTCCCAGGAGTTGGGGAGGGCCAGACCGAGGTCGAAAAGATGGTTTTCGGTTTTCGGTTTTCGGTTTTCGGCTAATTGCAGAGTTGCCCTTGATCGGCGCAATCGCCAGAGCGCGAGCCATTTTTCCAGGCCGGAGGGATAGACCGCAACTTCCGACACTCCGGGATGGCCCGCAAAGAGCGGGGCCACCCGGGGCGCGGCCAGGACCGTGATGGCCGCCCGGGGGAAAAGATGATGCAATCCGGCCAGGGTGGGCAGGCTCATCACCGCGTCGCCCACCCAGTTGGGGACCCGAACCATGACGCGGCGCACGGCGGCAGGATCACCCTGCCATTTCCCCCGCACTTGCAGTTCCTGAAAGCGTTGCCGGACTTCCGGGGGAAGGGGGAGTAAAGAAGACAAAGATTCGTTCCTGTCATTCTGAGCCGCCTCCGGCGGCGAAGAATCCCGGTGCTTGAAGACTCTTTGGCCGCTTGTCTCTCCGGAAACAACAGGACAGGAAACATAGCCCTCCCCCTTTTCTAAAGAGGGGTAGGGAGGATTTTTATAGGCCCCGGAAAATCTCCCTAAATCCCCCTTTAAAAAAGGGGGACTTAAAGAACTCGTTGCGGAAATTTTGGCGGCATCATTGCCGCCGGCCTGTAGGGGCGAACCTT
>QZIZ01000010.1 GCA_003599195.1 Deltaproteobacteria bacterium
GGAGCAAGACCCGGCTCCAGCTCATGGCGTCCCGGGGGTTGGCCACCACCCTTAAGTGCGCCAGGAGGTCCTTGATATGGGCGCTCTCCATGAACTTGAAGCCCCCGAACTTCATGAAGGGCAGGCCCTGGCGCACCAGTTCGATCTCCAGATCGAAGGAGTGGAACGCGGCCCGGAAGAGCACAGCCATTTTATTTAACGGCGTGCCCCGCTCGTGCAGGTCCTGGACCTGGGCCACCACCAGCCGGGACTGCTCGTTTTCGCTTGCCGGGCGAAAGAGCCGGGGTTTCAGCCCCGCGCCTTTCCGGGTAAAGAGACACTTGGTGTATTTCTCCCGGGCCCCGGCGATGATTTCGTTGGCCAGATCCAGGATGGGCTGAGTGGAGCGGTAGTTTTCCTCCAGCTTGATGACCCGGGCGCCGGGGAAGAGCTGGGGGAAATCCATGATATTGCGGAAATTGGCCCCCCTAAAAGAGTAGATGGACTGGGAGTCGTCGCCTACGGCCATGACGTTGCTGTGGGTATAGGCCAAAAGGCGCACTATCTCCGCCTGCAGGCGGTTGGTGTCCTGGTATTCGTCCACCATCAGGAAGCGGAAGCGCTCGGACAACTGGCGGCGCACCTCTTCCTGCTCCGTGAGCAGGCGCCTGCCCTCAAGGAGCAGGTCGTCATAGTCCAGGAGGGCGTGGGCCCGCTTTTCTTCCCGGTAGGCCAGGCCCAGTTGCAGGAGGTCGCCCTGGTGCGCCAGGAATTGGGGATAATCCCGGTCCAGCAGGTCCTCCAGGGAAAGGTTCTTGTTGACCATTCCTCCCAGGATTTCCGCTAAAGTCTCCTTCCGGGGGAAGGGGCCGTCGCTCTTTTTAAAACCCAGACGCTCTCTAAGCATGGCCAGCAGGTCCCCCTGGTCGGCCCGGTCCATGACCGTGAAGCCCTCGGAATACCCTAAAAGCTGCCCGTACCGGCGCAGCCATTGATAGCAGACGCCGTGGAAGGTGCCCCCCATCACCTGGCCCAGGGGTTCCTGGATAAGATGGGCGGCGCGGTTCAGCATCTCTTGCGAGGCCTTGCGGGTAAAGGTGAGCAGCAGAATCGAGCCGGGGTCCACGCCCCGCTCCACCAGGTAGGCCAGACGGTAGACCAGGGTCCGGGTCTTGCCGCTGCCCGCGCCGGCAATCACCAGGACGGGGCCGTCGAAAGTGGTCACCGCGTCATACTGCGCAGGGTTAAGCTCTTTTTGATAATCGATCCGGGACGTAATCCCGGTGGCATGTCCTAAGATTTGTGGCATGGTTTGGTTTTTTGCTCGCTCCCAAGCTGTTACGAAAAGTGGTCAATGGCCAGTGAAAACCAAGGCCGCCGAGGGGATACCCCCTCTCCCCGCGCCCGGCGAGTCTCCTTTTCACCCTGCCGCTGACTGGCGGGGGGGCTGGGGGGGGGCCGGGCATTTCATATTTTACGGGTGCCCCAGAGGCCCATGAGAAACTGCGGTAAAATTTTTCAGTCATGGTAACCGCAGAGACGCAGAAAGCGCAGAGAAAAGAGAGCAAGAGTGTTTTTGATCGATCTCGGAAATCGCCTGTTCGAAAGGAATTATTTCATCCCCCGAACCTTTCGGCGGCATCATAGGCCTGAATAGACTCCAGTTCCTCTTCGCCAAAACTTTCCAAGTAAAGCTCCACTGCTTCTTTTAAGTTTGCCGTTGCCTCTTCGCTGGTTTTCCCTTGGCTGACCACACCCAATTCGAGGCAGCGAGCCACATACCATTGTTCTTCTTTCGTAATTACCGGGGGGAATTCTTTATTTAGAGGGCACCTTGCATCTTGTTTTTCAGGCAACGGTTAAAGGCCTCCCTCATGCCGTAATCTCAATCTGCTGCACGGCTTCAAAACTCATGGGCACCGGCTCTTCTTCCTTAAGGCACAGTTCAATGACCTCTTTTATACGCGGCATAAGTTCTTCCATGGTCTTGGCCTGAGTGTAACAGCTTTTAAGAGCAGGAACCGTGGCTACTAAATACCCGTCTTCATCCCGTTCAATCAACACACTGAACCTATATTTTTTCATGGACCCTCCGGCATCTCTTTTACAGATGAACCGCCTCTTTCAATACCCTTTCCCGTAGATAAGGACTCACTGCGGCCTCGGTGACCACATGCACCCGGCATTCCAACAAGTCTTCCAGGTCCTGCTTGATGGCCACTAAATCGAGCAGACTGCGCGCCGGCTCCATCTCCACCAGCAGGTCCAGGTCGCTTGCCTCTGTGTCCTCCCCCTTTGGCCACAGACCCGAAGACCCGCACCCGGGACGCGCCGTGCTGGTGGGCGAGTTTTAGGACCTCTTCCCGTTTTTGTCGGAGTCGGTCGTTAATTTTCATTTTATGGTTTCTTTAAAGCTTTTTCTATCAATGGCCAATTTACAGGATCAGAGATTATTTAACCGCAATTTTCATTGTCTATTTGACAAAAGATTTTTAAAGATATTGTAATCATGATCAGAGAAATGAAATTTGTCTTGCAGCTTACCTAATATTTGGCCTGATTCAAACCACGCTATAAAAGTA
Source organism: Deltaproteobacteria bacterium (assembly GCA_003599195.1). Classification (GTDB taxonomy): domain Bacteria; phylum Desulfobacterota; class Desulfobaccia; order Desulfobaccales; family 0-14-0-80-60-11; genus SURF-52. Next base: position 2,562 of record QZIZ01000010.1, read on the forward strand.
CCCACGTTACCAGCAAAACGTCTCGCGCATTTATCTTCAATAGTATTGTAGTGTTTAACGTTAGGAAACAGTCTTAATGCTTCATGGATTGCTGATGTAAAATCAACCCCTTGCTTCATGTAATATAACACTGCATAAATTTGCCTTAATCCTACTTCATTACGATAATTTTCAAACGATATCGATGCTATTTTTGAAGATTCGATCTTTCTTATCTCAATTGATTCTAATGGCTTCCTCATTCGGGAGCCTGTTTTTCTTTCTTTAGGCTTGACAGGTAAAAGACCAGCAATTTCTTTTTTAGATATTTCAATGTTTACTTTGTCGAAGGCATCCGAAAAAGTATCATCACTAACATCTGGGAATTCGTTTCTGAGGAAATTTTTAATTTTATCCTTAATTTCTAATGAAATAATTTTGGTTACTATCGAATCTACTTCACGCTTCCTATTGAATTTGCTAATTTTAGCCTTCAAGTATTCATCATATTCTTTATTTAAAAAACTATTTTTATTAAATAAATGTATGAAATTTATACCATCTGCTGCATTTCTTTCAAAAATAATTCTTTCTAATAGTAATGGGTCAGAGTCAGGATTATCCCTACCGTCATAATAAACTCTTAAATCAGAACCAATTAAAAAACCGAAATCTGATCTCATTTGCCTCATATAAGACCTGAGTTGTCCTATAATATTATCCCTTGTAAGATTTTCAGATGGACGTTTAATTTCTATAACAATCAAAACTCTTCTATCATTTCCATAAACTATCAAATCAGGGCGGAGAGTCCCTTCTCTCCCCAACTGCACCTTGGGTTGCCTTTCAATTTCATTTCTGAATTCTCGCCAACCAAGCACTTCAACAGCTCTCACCACTTGGTTTTCAAAATCTTTTTCAGCAAGCTTATCTCTATTATTCTCAAAAAGTAAAAAGCAAACTTCATTCCACATTTCAGAATAATTATTCATTCGTTTGCTCCGTTTTTATTGGTAGCAAATTCCAAATTGGGAATATCTATTCTGAAAAAGGGTGCGCCTTCGCGCACCCTTCATTCATTGCTTCGCCTTCTTCCCCACCACCTCATACGCCTGCTGCACCGCCGCCCCGATCTTCCCCTTCTCCGGCCCGCCGGCCTGGGCCATGTCGGGTTTGCCGCCGCCGCTGCCGCCGACTGTCGGGGCCAGTTCTTTGATGATTTCGCCGGCGGGGAAGCGTTTGGTGAGGTCCTTGCTCACCAGGGCGATGAGCATGGCCTTCTCTCCCGCGGCGCTGCCCAGGACGACGATGCCGCTCTTCAGGCGGTCCAGGAATTTCACCGCGTATTCCCTTAAGGATTTGGGGTCCGCGGCCTGGACTTCCAGGGCCAGGACCTGGACGCCGCCCACGTCCCGCACTTCCTCCATCAGGTCCTTGGCCTGGGCGGTGGCGAGGCGGCTCTTTAAGGTCTCCACTTCTTTTTCCAGGTCTTTCTGGCGCTTGAGGAGCTTTTCCAGGCGGCTCAGCAGGTCCCCCCGGCCGCCCTTCAGCAGGCCCGCAGCCTGGTCCAGTTCCCGGCCCATCTCCTGCATCAGGTCAATGGCCGCAGGGCCGCAGACCGCCTCCAGGCGGCGGATGCCCGCAGCCACCGAGGCCTCGGAGGTGATGCGGCAAAAGCCGATATCCCCGGTGCGCTTAACGTGGGTGCCGCCGCAGAGTTCCCGGCTGAACCCGGGGATGGCCACCACCCTGACTTCGTCTCCGTACTTTTCCTCGAACAGCGCCATGGTGCCGCTCTCCAGGGCCTGGGCCAGGGGCATGACCTTGGTCTCCACCGGCTGGTTTTCGGCCACCCGGGCGTTCAGGTCGTGTTCCATCCGGGCCAGTTCTTCGGCGCTGATAGCCTGGAAATGGCTGAAGTCGAAGCGCAGCCGGTCCGGGGCCACCAGCGACCCGGACTGCTTGACGTGGCTCCCCAGGTGTTTCTGCAAAATGGCCTGGAGGATATGGGTGGCGGTGTGGTGCCGGGCGATCTGACGGCGGCGCTCGGCATCCACCGCCAGGTGCGCCGGGTCATTGACCCGCACCACCCCTTCCTCCACCTTACCCTGGTGCACGAACAGGTCGTTGGGCAGGCGCTGGGTATTGGTGACCCTCAGCTTATAACCCGGCCCGGTGATCCAGCCGGTGTCCCCCACCTGGCCGCCGGTTTCGCCGTAAAAAGGGGTGGCTGCGGTGACTATCTCCACCTCCTCTCCGGCCTTCGCCTGTTCACCCTGGCCGTCATGGTGGATCAGGGCCAAAATCGTGCTGTCGGCCTGCAAGGTCTCATATCCCAGGAACTTGGTGGCTTCCCAGCCCGCCAACTCCTGGTAAACCGCGGGAATCTCCTCTCCCATCCCCCCCCGCCAGGCCTGGCGGGAGGCCTCCTTTTGTCTGCGCATCTGGGCTTCATACCCTTCATAGTCCAGGCTCAAGCCTTCTTCCTTCAGGGCGTCCTGGACCAAATCCAGGGGGAAGCCGTAGGTGTCGTAAAGCTTGAAGGCCACTTCCCCGGGGAGGACCTCCTTCTTTTTGGCCTTCATGGCCCCCAGTTCCTCGGCCAGAAGCTTCAGGCCATGATCCAGGGTATCCGCGAAGCGTTCTTCTTCATTGGTCACCACCTGGGCCAGGACGGGCCGGGCGGCCACGAGTTCGGGGTAGACCTCCCCCATCATCTCCACCACTTTTTCGCTCACCTTGGGGAGGAAGGGAGTCTTCAGGTTCAGGATACGGCCGAAACGCAAGGCCCGGCGCATGATGCGCCGGAGCACGTAGCCCCGCCCTTCGTTGGAGGGCAGCACCCCGTCGGCAATGAGAAAAGTGGTGGCCCGGGCGTGGTCGGCGATGACCCGGAAGGCCACGTTTTCCTGGGCGTTGCCGCCGTAGGCCTTGCCCGCCAGCTCCTCCACCCGGCCGATCACCGGCCGCAGCAGATCGGTGTCGAAATTGCTTTTAACTCCCTGGATGACCGCGGTTAACCTCTCCAGGCCCATGCCCGTGTCGATGCTGGGCTTGGGCAGGGGGTTGAGTTTGCCGTCCGCGGACCGGTTGAATTGCATGAAGACGTTGTTCCAGATCTCGAGATACCGGTCGCATTCGCATTTGCCGATGCCGCAGTCCGGACCGCAGGCCATGGCCTCGCCCTGGTCGATGAGGATTTCGGAGCAAGGCCCGCAGGGGCCGGTGTCGCCCATGGCCCAGAAATTATCCTTCTCCCCCAGGCCGACGATGCGGTCAGGCGGAATGCCGGCAATCTTCTCCCAGAGGCGGGCCGCTTCCTCGTCTTCGTGATACACCGTGGCCCAGAGGCGGTCCGCGGGGAGCTTATAGTCCCGGGTGAGCAGCTCCCAGGCCATCTCGATGGCCCCTTCCTTGAAGTAGTCGCCGAAGGAGAAGTTCCCCAGCATCTCGAAGAAGGTGTGGTGCCGGGCGGTGAAGCCCACGTTCTCCAGGTCGTTGTGTTTGCCCCCGGCCCGGACGCACTTCTGGCAGCTCGCGGCCCGGGTGTAGGGCCGGGGCTCCTCGCCCAGGAAGACTTTCTTAAACTGGTTCATCCCCGCGTTGGCGAAGAGCAGGGTGGGGTCACCCTGGGGGATCAGCGACGAACTGGCCACCCGGGTATGGCCGTGTTTTTCAAAAAAACGTAAAAAGGCTTCCCGGATATCGCGGCTGGTCATGGCGTGTCTAACTCCTCAGGCAGGTTGCTTTTCATGGTCAGGCCGTAAGTGGCCCGGATCTGCTGTTCCAGTTCCCCGGTCACCTCGGGGTGGTCTTTCAGGTAGACCTTGGCGTTTTCCCGGCCCTGGGCCATGCGCTCGGAGCCCAGGGAGTACCAGGCGCCGCTCTTGGTGATCAGGCCCTGGGCCGTGGCCAGGTCCAGGAGGTCCCCCTCCCTGGAGATGCCCTGGCCGAAGACGATGTCGAACTCCGCCTCCCTAAACGGCGGCGCCAGCTTGTTTTTCACCACCTTGACCCGGGTGTGGTAGCCCACCACCTCGTTGCCTTCCTTAATGGCGCCGATGCGGCGGATGTCCATGCGCATGCTCGCGTAGAACTTCAGGGCGTTGCCGCCGGTGGTGGTCTCGGGGTTGCCGAACATCACCCCGATCTTGTGGCGGATCTGGTTGATGAAGATCACCGAGGTCTTGGTCTTGCCGATGGTGGCCGTGAGTTTGCGCAAGGCCTGACTCATGAGCCGGGCCTGGGACCCCATCTGCGCGTCCCCCATCTCCCCTTCGATCTCCGAGCGGGGCACCAACGCGGCCACGGAGTCCACCACCACCATGTCCACGGCGTTAGAGCGCACCAGGATTTCGGCGATCTCCAGGGCCTGCTCACCGGAATCGGGCTGGGAAATGAGCAGGTCTTCGGTCCTCACCCCTAATTTCCGGGCGTAGATCACGTCCAAGGCGTGCTCCGCATCCACGAAGGCCGCGACCCCGCCCAGTTTCTGGGCTTCGGCAATGGCGTGCAAGGCTAGCGTAGTCTTCCCCGAGGCCTCGGGCCCGAAGATCTCGATGACCCGGCCCCGGGGGATGCCGCCGATCCCTAAGGCCAGGTCCAAAGAGATGCAGCCGGTGGGGATCACCGCCACGTCGATCTTTTCCTCCGCGCCCAGGCGCATGATGGCCCCTTTGCCGTATGCCTTTTCAATCTGGCCCAGGGCCGCATCCAGGGCCTTGGCTTTTTCCGGTGCTCCTTGCTCTGCCATGGTTTATTCCTCTTTGTTATTTAGTTTTGGGGAAGAGACCGGGACTCAAATCCCTTGCTCATGTTCTGTATAGTTCAAAGTTCAAGGTTCAAAGTTCAAAGTTATTTGCCCGGTGGCACAGGCTTTCTAGCCTGTGCGGGCCGGGCGAGACGCCCGCCCTACCAACTTACCATTCGTTCCCAAGCCTTTAATGGTGCGCAAGGCGCACCCTACATTTTCCCCAGGGGAATTACCTGCAACGGCGAATAAATCGACCCCTGGGGCGTCAGGGTGCTCTTGAATAAAATAATCTCCTTCACCTGAAACGGCGGCCATTTGAGCGGCGGCAGCTTTTCCAGGGCCAGGGCCAGCCGGTGCCGGTTGGCAGGCGATTTCACCCGGCCCAGGGTGAGGTGCGGGTTGAAAGGCCGCCCCTCCGGCAGGTGCCCCAGGACCTCGAAGGCCTTCTCCAGCTTATGGTACATCTGGGCCAGGGGGATGACGTCCCCGCCCAGGCCCACCCATACGACCCGGGGGCTCTTCATGCTGGGAAAGGCCCCGGCCTGGGTGGCCCGGAGTTCGAAAGGCTGCTGCTCAGCCGCCACTTCCCGGGCCGCCTGGATGAGGGCGTCGACCTCGCTGTCCGGCACGTTGCCGAAGAATTTGAGCGTCAGGTGGATGTTCCCCACCGCCACCCAGCGCACGTCCGCACCGGTTTTCTTCAACTCGCCCTGGAGCAGGGCCAGTTGGGGGCGGAGCGTCTCCGGCAGATCGAGGGCCAAAAAGCAGCGAATCATTTTTTTGAGCTTTCAGCGGTCAGCGGTCAGCTTTATTTATAAACCCCCTCTGCGTTCTCTGCGCCTCTGCGGTGAAAATTATTTACCGCAGAGACGCAGAGGGCGCAGAGAAAAATATGTTATTTCAACTCCCTCCGCAGCCAATCCAGCGCGGTCTGGGCCGATAGAGCCTTGATCTCCTCCCGGGAGCCGTGAAAGCGGCAAGACTTGGCGGCTACCCCGGAGGGAGCGGCCAGGCCGATCCACACCGTGCCCACCGGCTTTTCCGGCGTGCCGCCGCTGGGCCCGGCGATGCCGGTTACCGCCAGTCCCAGGGGGGTATGAAAAATCTCCTTGACCCCCAGGGCCATGGCCTTAACCGCGGCTTCGCTCACCGCCCCGTTTTTCTCCAGGGTTGCCTTAGGCACCCGGAGCAGGTCCATCTTTGCCTCGTTGCTGTAGGACACCACCCCGCCCATAAAATAATCCGAGGACCCCGGCACGTTGGTGAGGCGGTGGCAGATGAGGCCGCCGGTGCAGGATTCGGCCACCGCCAGGGTCAGCTCCTTTTCCCGGAGCCGCCGGCCCACCAGTTCCTCCAGGGTGGCCGCTTCCGGCCCCAGCAGCACTTCCCCCACTTCCCGGCCCAGGGCCGCGGTGAGCCGGTCCAGGTCTTCTTCCAGGGCCTGGGGGTCTTGACCCCTCAAGGTCAAGGTGAGATGGTTCTCCGGGAAGTTGGGATAAAAACCCACACAGACGTCCTTCTGCCATTCCCCCAGCTTGTTGACCGTTTCCTGGAGCTGGGTCTCGGACATGCCGAAGAGGCGCAGGGTGCGCTGCCGCATGTAATCTCCCCCGGCGGCAAAGCCCACCAGGAAGGGCAGCACGAATGAATCAAAAAGGAGCTGCATCTCCTTGGGCACGCCCGGAAGAAAAAAAAGCCAGGCGCCCTGGTGCTTCAGGGAAAAACCGCAGGCCGAGGCCCCGGGGTCCAGGACCGTGGCCCCTTCCGGAATCAGGGCCAGCCGGGCGTAACGGTCTTCCCAGGGGAGGCCCCGCTCCTCCAGGCAGCGGCGGATGCGGGCCAACAGCGCCTCATCCTCAAAGAGCCTTAAGTTCAAGGCCTGGGCCGCGGCGGCTACGGTGAGATCGTCATCCGTGGGCCCCAGGCCCCCGGTGATGATGATGAACTGGGAGCGGGCCATGGCCCGGGTCAACGCATCCTGGAATAAAGGCGCGTTGTCCCCCAGGATGGTGATGCTCTGCAGCCTCAAGCCCGCCTCGTGGAGGCGCCTGGCCGCGTAACGGGCGTTAAAATCCCCCACCCGGCCGGTGATCAGCTCGGTGCCGGTGGTGATGATTTCTCCTTGCATTCGGGTTCCTTGTGACAGGTGTGTCAGGGGAATGCGAGGGAATAACTGTCAGCGAAAAACCATCTTCCATTGCTGAAAGCTGAAAGCCCTCTAATACCCTCCACCCAAAGTTATTACCATTACTTCTAATACCAGCCGCCCTATAACTCCAGCAATCGCATCATCCGCCACCACTTCCAAGCCCCCCTCCCCTTTGCCGAACCAGCGGATGGGGAAGGGTTTGAGGATGTCCAGAATCCTAAAGATGATAAAGCCTGCGGCCGCGTTCTGCCAGGTCAGCGGGACCCCGGCCAGGGTGATGAGCAGGCCCGCCACCTCATCCACCACGATGGCGGGGTGGTCGGCGCGCCCCAGGTAATCCTGGGCCGGGCCCGCGGCCCATAAGCCCAGGAGCAGGACCGCGGCCGTCCCCAGGCCGTAGCCCCAGGGACCCAGGAGGCTTAAGGCCCACCACAGGGGCAGGGCCGCGAGCGTCCCCCAGGTGCCGGGCATGCCCGGGAGATAGCCCACTCCCCCCCAGGTGGCCGCGGCCAAAATCAGCCGGGGCCGCAGCTCCTTGGGGCTTTCGCCAAATCCGTCTCTCTTGCTCCTTAACATCTCAAAAATACACGGGTTTAAAGTGCTTGTCAACAATTCCCCCAACCCTTGGAACATCCGTCCTGGCGGTTGAGGGCATAATACCAGGTTCTCTTGCATATGAAACGAATCAGCAATGTAACATATCGATAAGATACAATCTTTAACGTAAAACGAAAAACGCAAAGCGAAAAACGCTCTAAAGGCACGATACCCAACTTTCAGGATTATTTCACCCTCCTTTCTCCGGGAATTTTCCTTTTTTCCCCGGGTGCAATAAAGGGGTTAAAAAATTTAGAAAAATCGCTATAATACTTATATGCGGATCGACGTCTCAGAATCGCCCCTGCCTCCGCCTATAATCATCCCCCGCCCCGAGCACAGCCTCTCCCGCAAGGATGTGGACGTGGAAGCCTTGAAGGTTCTTTACCGCCTTTTTCATGCCGGATTTACCGCCTACCTGGTGGGGGGGAGCGTCCGGGACTTGCTGGTGGGGAAAAAACCCAAGGATTTCGATATCGTCACCGATGCCCGGCCCGGGGAAATCCGCAAGCTTTTCCGCAACAGCCGCATCATCGGCCGCCGCTTCCGGTTGGTGCAGGTTTTTTTCCGGGGGGGCCATATCGTGGAAGTCTCCACCTTCAGGCGGCGCTCGGAATTCGACGAGGAGCAGGACCTGGAAGCCCCCGCGGCCCGGGACAACACCTTCGGGACCCCTGCGGAAGACGCCCAGCGCCGGGATCTGACCATCAACGGCTTGTTTTATAATATTGCCGATTTTTCCCTGGTGGATTACGTGGGGGGCTTAACGGATTTGCAATCCGGGCGCATCCGGGTCATCGGCGACCCGGCGGTGCGCTTCACCCGTGATCCGGTGCGGATGCTCCGGGTCCTGCGGCATGCCGCGCGCCTTAGCTTTGATATCGACCGGGAGGCCTGGGAGGAGATCGGCAACAAAAAGCAGCTGATCCGGCTGTGCCCCGCGGCCCGGGTGCGGGACGAGCTGCTCAAGGATTTCCACAGCGGCGCGACCCGCCCTTTTATGGAGTTGATGCTGGCCTCAGGTTTATTCTACGCAATTTTCCCCGTCTGGGAATCCCGCTTGCGCAAGAAGGGAGAAGCCCGCCTCCTGGAACTCTGCGAGCGGTTGGACCTCCTGTTCCAGGCGGAGGCGCCCCTGGCCGACAGCCTGCTCTGGGCCGTTTTTCTGACCCCTTATCTGGAGCAGGGCCCCGGTCCCGTAAACCCCAAGGAAATGCGGGAGTTCCTCCAGGAAGAAGCGAGTGAGGCCTTCCAGGGCAGCGAAATCCCCCGGCAGCGCCAGGAAGAACTGGTGCAGATCCTGGCCCTGGCCGAGAAGCTGGCGCCCGTGCTCCGGCAACAACGGGCCGTGCCGGTGCGGCTGTCCCGCCTGGCCGCATATCCTGAAGCCTGGCTCTACTGCCAGATAAAGGAGGCCCCTCTGGAGGATCTGGTGGAAAGGTGCCGGCCGGAAGAAATCCCGCCCCGGGCTCTCCAGCCCAAACGCCGCCGCCCCCGGCGGCGCCGCTCCCGGAACCGGGGATCCAGGCAGGTTACTGAAACCTAAGCCGGCTCAAAGTCGCAAAAATACCGGAAATCCTGAATATCGGCCAGGAGCCAGGAACCCTGGTCCCATTCCCGCTCGAAGATCCAACACTCCTGCAATCTTTCCGGGTAGGTCATGTTGCCGGAAATCAGTTTGAAACTCAGGCGATCCAGCAGGTAGTCCACCGCCCGCCCCTGAAAACCCATGATAATGACATCCCGGCCTGCATCCTGCTTGGCCATCAGGACCACGATCTGGCTCAAAGCCAAATCCTCCACCCGGCTGATTTCCCGGCGGAAGTTAAGAAGTTTCAAGCCCATGCCCAGAAACTCCAGCATTCGGGGGGTGACCCGGTCTTTAATCCGGTCCAGGTCCTCGTGGTTCCAGGCCTCATGGAGGTCGAAGATGACCTGCCGGGCGTATTCCACAAATCCTTCCAAATTGAAGGAGAGATTACTATAAGAGAATTTGGCCAACCCGGGCCCGGCCTCGTTCTTGATGGTAAAGACCGGAGGCGATCGGTCCTCCGGCAGGCGGAAGCCGGGGATGGGGATGAACCTGCTCTTGGGGCCGTCCGTCCGCAGCAGGCGATATCCCAGGTAGGCCGCAGAAGTTCCGACCACCACGTCCAAAAAACCCACCGGCCAGTTTCCCAGACTCCAATAAAGGGAGAGGGGAAAGCCGAACACGATGTTTAACAGCAGCCCTCCCAGAAGGCCGCCGGACATGAATTTCAACAGGCCCGCGTAACCCCGTTGGGGGAGACCGGGCTTTTGATATGGAGGGGCGGCAATGGGGTCAGATGGGGGCTGGCGGGTATCAACGCCGCCGGATGGGGATTTGCGGGCAGACATCTGGGCGGCCCAGGAAGGAGCCGGCCCGGCGTGCCATTGGGACACGCCGGGGAACGCCGCGCCGGAATCCATCACCTCGGGCAGCGCCGGGCAAAGCCCCCAGAGGATGAGGGCGAGACAAATCATGATGAACCTGACCCGGCGGACCACCCCTGTCCCAGGCATTGCCATTTCCTGCCTTATGCTGATCTCAATAAATTATGCAGATCCGACCGGATAATTTCCGGAACTTCCGGCTCTTTGCTTTAGCCTGCCTAAGCTGTGCGCCTAGTTTTACTTATCCTTTTTATCGGCTTTCGGGGGCTTACACTTAAATAAAGAGGGGGATCGAACAGGAAGTAAAGAAAGGGCGGAGGTTTATCTTCCACATATCCCTTTAATTGATTTGCATAATGAGAAATAAAACGGTCGGTGGATCGGGCCTTGTCAGCCCGACCCAACCGGCCGGAAATTTTTTCAAGTAAACTTAAAACCTCGTGGCACAGGCGTCTCGCCTGTGCGTTCTATCTCTTTAATCTGAAAGCATTACTTTCTTAAAACGCCTTTTTCCCACTTTCAGAATGCGCGATTCTGCCGGAGACAACTTAATTTTCATCTCGCTGACCTTTTCTCCATCCACTTGCACTCCGCCTTGATTAATTAATCTACGGGCTTCGGAAGTGCTAGCAGCAGTGCCGGTGGTCACCAGCAGATAAGGCAAATCGATATCGATGCCTTTATCGGCTTGCAGAGACTGAAATCTGATTGCAGGGATGTTATCTTTCTTAAGTATTATTTCTTCGATTTCCTCGGGGATCTCTTTTTCCCGCAAAACCCGGATAAACTCACGGGCTTCATGCTCCGCCGCATTGGCGCTGTGGTATCTGGTCACAATTTCTTTGGCCAAATCTTCTTTCACCTGGCGCGGGTGTTTCTTTCCTTCCTCCAGGTCTTTCTTCAGATTTGACAGCTCATTTGGGGTGATATCCGTTAACAGTTCATAGTATCGAAGCATTAAGTTGTCGGAAATTGACATAAGTTTGCCGAACATCTCTTTAGCAGGCTCGTCGATGCCCACGTAGTTCCCCAGGGACTTGCTCATCTTCTGGACGCCGTCCAGGCCTTCCAAGAGCGGCATGGTCAGCACCACCTGGGGCTTCTGGCCGTACTCCCGTTGCAGGTCCCGGCCCACCAGGAGATTGAACTTCTGGTCCGTGCCCCCCAACTCCACGTCCGCCTCCAGGGCCACGGAATCATAGCCCTGGACCAGGGGATAGAGGAATTCATGAATGCTGATGGGCGTCTGGGAGGCATAGCGTTTATGAAAATCGTCCCGCTCCAGCATGCGAGCCACGGTGTAGCGGGCCGCCAGGCGGATGACGTCCTGGGCCTGCAGCGGCTTCATCCAACGGCTGTTAAAATCGATAATGGTCTTTTCCGGGTCCAGGATTTTATAGATCTGGCGCTGGTAAGTGGCGGCGTTGGCCTTGACTTCCTCTTCCGTCAGGGGGGGCCGGGTCTCGCTCTTGCCCGACGGGTCGCCGATCAACCCGGTGAAATCGCCGATGAGAAAAATCACCTGGTGCCCCAGGTCCTGGAAATGTTTGAGCTTCTGGATAAGGACGGTATGGCCCAGGTGCAAATCGGGCGCGGTGGGGTCGAAGCCCGCTTTCACCCGCAGGGGCTTTCCCGAAGCAATGGCCTTTTCCAGCCGCTCCTTTAATTCCTCTTCCCGGATAATCTCCTGACAGCCCTGCTTGATGAGGGCCAGTTGTTCTGCTACCGACTTCACATTGTTCTCCATTATCACTGTTATATTCGTTGTCAAAAGTTCTTCCCACCCCCCCCTCACCCTAACCCTCTCCCCCCGCTGGGGGGAGCGGGAATAGAAGGAAGAAGCTTTTGGCAAATACTATATTAGGGGGGAGCGGGGATAAGGGGCACTTCAGCGGTCAGCTTTCAGCAAGGGACAGGAAAAATCCTAATATTGTTTTCGATTATTTCTTAAATCCAAAATCGTAGCGATTATTCGAGAACGATGGTGTCGCCACTTTTCCCCTCCCCCTTGAGGGGGGAGGGTAGGGAGGGGGTGGCGTCTTTGAAGCCTCGTGGCCTAAAGTCGCCACCCTCCCCCTAACCCCCTCCCCTCAAGGGAGGGGGGACTTTAGCGGCCGTTGTCCCCGGCATCCAGAGGCTTCTTGGGCTTGCCTGCCTCTCTTGGGTGCCTGAAATCGGAACTAAAACAATAATCGAATATTTTTAGGTATAGCTGAAAGCTGAAAACTTCCCCCTTTTCAAGGTTTAACTTTAATTTTTCCTGCTCCTGCGGCAGTCACTTCACCGATGATCGCCGCGTCTTTAACGCCTTTATCATGGAGCCGGGCCAGGAGCCGCTCCCCGTGCTGCGGGGCGATGGCGATGAACAGTCCCCCTGAGGTCTGGGCGTCGCTCAACAGGTCCACCTCCACCTGGCCCACCTTAGGGTCGATCTCCAGATGTTTTTCGCAGAAGCGCCGGTTGGCGTGGCTGCCGCCTGGGACCAGTCCCATGCCCGCGTATTCTCTCGCCCAGGAAAGAACCGGCACCCGCCCGGCATGGATGGTCAGTTCCGTTTTACCGGCCTGGGCCATCTCCAGGCCGTGGCCCAGGAGGCCGAAGCCGGTGATGTCGGTGGCCGCGTGGACTTCCAGCCCTTCCAGGGCCTCCGCGGCGGCGCGATTGAGTTCGCTCATCACCCGGATGGCGGCCTCTTCCGCTTCTTTGGACGCCAGGCGGCCTTTCAAGGCGGTGGCGATGATGCCGGTGCCCAGGGGCTTGGTGAGCACCAGCAAGTCCCCTTTTTTCGCCCCCCCCTTGGTGAGAATCTTTTCCGGATGGACGATGCCGGTCACCGCCAGGCCGTACTTCAGCTCCGGGTCCTCCACGCTGTGGCCGCCCACCAGCAGCGCCCCGGCTTCGTGTACCTTGTCCATGCCCCCGCGCAAGATCTCCTTCAGGACCTCCGCGGGGGTGGTCTGCAAGGGAAAGCAGGCGATGTTCATGGCGGTCAAGGGGCGCCCCCCCATGGCGTAGACGTCGCTCAAGGCGTTGGCCGCGGCGATCTGCCCGTACCGGTAGGGATCATTGACGATGGGCGTAAAAAAATCCACCGTCTGGATCAGGGCGAGATCCGGGGTCACACGAAACACCCCGGCGTCGTCGGCTTGCTCCAGGCCTACCAGCAAATCGGGATGCGCATGAAAGGGCAGACTGCCCAAGACCTCCTCCAGGACCCCCGGAGGTATCTTGGACGCTCAGCCCGCGGCCCGGACTTGTTCAACCAGGGGTTTCTGTCGTTCTTCAGCCATTTTGAGAAACTGTCCTGAAAAAGAATGCCTCACGCAAAGCCGCCAAGACGCAAAGCAAGGCGCAAAAATTGATTTTGTTTATATAAATAATTCTTGCGCCTTTGCGCCTTGGCGTTTTTTCATCCTCGTTCCCAAGCTCCGCTTGGGAACGGGATATTATCCGTCCAAGCTCTGCTTGGACACCTTTAAAAATAAAAGAATCGTTTTCGACTTTCACTCTTTAAAAGCTGAAAGCTGACCGCTGCAAGCTGACAGCTTTTTCAAAACCCCAGCCAGCGCACTTCCCGCTCTTTGCGCGGCGGCACCGGCGGTTCCTTGGCGGAGAAGCCGATGGGGGTAATGGCCAGGAGCTGCTGGTCGGGTTTGCCGAGATAATCCAGCAGCTGCTTTTCCACAAAGAGCACGCCCGTCATCCAGCAGGTGCCCAAGCCCTCGGCGTGGGCCGCGAGGAGCAGGTTCTGCACCAGGGCCGCGCCGCTCTGGGTGTTGGCCATCTGCATTTCCTCGTCCTTGGCCTTATAAATGGTGATCGCAATGACCACCGGCGCACCCCCCAGATTCTTGAAAAAACCCTTGACCATTTGTCGGCCTTTTTCCGGGACCCCGGCCTTTTCCAGGAGGGGTTCCATATAGGGGATGCAGCCGCTGGCCAGTTCCACGAATTCATCCTTCGCCTTCCCGGCCAGGACCGTGATCTCCCAGGCCTGGGCGTTGGTGCCGGAGGGAGCCCAGAGCCCGGCGTCGATGACCCGCTCCAGGACTTCTTTGGAGGGCAAATCGGGTTTATACAGGCGGTGGCTGCGGCGGTTATGAATGGCTTCGTACAGGTCCATGTTTCCTCCTCCAAATATTGGTAGGACGGGCGTCTCGCCCGCCGGGGGTCCGGCTTAACCTATTTTACTGGAATAGTTCAAAGTTCAAGGTTCAAAGTTCAAAGTCAGAACTGCGAGTCCCAAGAACATTTCATGGCTTACCGGAAAGCCAGACCTTAGTTGACGTAGGCTGGAAGGCCCGGGCACCCGGCCAAGCCGCCGGCCGTGGCGCTATCACCCATCTGCCGGTAATGCCTGGCTTCCGCCACCTTCCCCCTTTTCTCGCAACCTAAAGCGTAGATGGCGCATCTCTTCTCCAGCATGCGCCAAGCCGCCCGGCGATAGGGTTCCGGCAGTTCCGGCTCGGCTAAAATCTTTTGCAGGGCCCGGATGCGCCAGCGGTCCAGGCCCCATTGCCGGGAGAGCTGGTCGGCGTGGCCCCCCCGCTTGATGATCAGGGGCTCGTTAAGCAGGCCCACCTCATAGCGCCAGGAAAGGCGCAGCCAGAGGTCGTAGTCCTCGGCCGCAGGCAGCTCTTCATCGAAGCCGCCGTGGTCCTCCAGCAGCCGCCGGTGCAGCACCACGGCCGAGGGGCTTACCAGGCAGCGCTCAAGGGACCGGAGGAAGATGCGGCCCCCTTCTTTTTTATGGCTTAAAGGCGGATTCACCTGCACGCCCCGGCGCACCCAGGTCTCCTCGGTCTGGCTGAGCAGAAGTTGGGGATTGGCCTCCATAAAGGCCATCTGCCGCACCAGCTTCTCCGGCAGCCAGAGGTCGTCGGAATCCAGGAAGGCCAGCCATTCCCCTTGGGCTGCGGCAATTCCCGCGTTGCGGGCGGCGCTCACGCCTTGGCGCCGCTGCGAACGCAGCACCCTGATCTCCCCGCCGCATCGGGCCAGGGCAGCAGGAGTCCCGTCCGTGGAGCCGTCGTCCACCACCAAGAGCTCAAAATCCCGGCAGGTCTGGGCCAGCACCGAGGCCGCCGCCTCCTGAACCGCCGCGGCCCGGTTGTATGTGGGAATAATGACGCTCACCCGGGGCACAATACAGGAAAGTTATCAGAAAGTATGGAAAATTCAAGGTATAATACTGTTCCACCACTCGTCTTTCTGCCGATCTCGCATTATTCAATGGCATCTCAGGAAAATTCTGTGATAAATTTTATCGTTGAGATAAAGCCAACTTGCATCGGAGCTTAAGCATGATCTCCCGTTACGAACCCCGCCGCCTGGAAGAGAAATGGCAGAAAATCTGGGCCCAGCGGCGGCTGTTTGAGGCCGGGGAGGACCCGTCCCGGCCCAAATACTATGTTCTGGAGATGTTTCCTTATCCATCGGGGCGCATCCACATGGGCCACGTGCGCAACTACACCATCGGCGACGTGGTGGCCCGGTACAAACGGATGCGGGGTTTCAATGTGCTCCATCCCATGGGCTGGGATGCGTTCGGCCTGCCCGCGGAAAACGCGGCCATGGCCCGGGGCCTGCACCCGGCCTCCTGGACCTATGACAATATTGCTTATATGCGGGGCCAGCTGAAGGAACTGGGCTACAGCTACGACTGGCCCCGGGAGCTGGCCACCTGCGATCCGGATTACTACCGCTGGGAGCAGCTGGTTTTCATCGAGATGTTCAAGCGGGGCCTGGCCTACAAGAAAAAGGCCCCGGTCAACTGGTGCCCCAAATGCGAGACCGTGCTGGCTAACGAACAGGTGGAAGGCGGGCTTTGCTGGCGTTGCGATTCCCCGGTGCACTTGCAGGAACTGGAGCAGTGGTTCTTTAAAATCACCGCCTACGCCGATGAGCTCCTGGCCGACCTGGACCACTTGGAGCATTGGCCGGAGCGGGTCCTCACCATGCAGCGCAACTGGATCGGCAAGTCCACCGGCGCGGAAATCCTCTTCCCCCTAAAAGACGGCGGCGAGCCTATTAAAGTCTTCACCACCCGCCAGGACACCCTCTGGGGCGCGACCTTCATGAGCCTGGCCCCGGAGCACCCCCTGGCCCTGGCATTGGCAAAAGGGACGCCCCAGGAAGCCGCGGTGCAGGACTTCGTGGACCACTGGCGGGCCCAGGACCGCAGTCGGGGGGTGTTGGAGGAGATCACCAAGGAAGGGGTTTTCACCGGCCGGTTTTGCCTGAACCCGGTGACCGGCTGGGAGATGCCCATTTATGTGGCCAACTTCGTGCTCATGGAATACGGCACCGGCGCGGTGATGGCGGTGCCGGCCCACGACCAGCGGGACTTCGAGTTCGCCCAAAAGTACGGCCTGCCCGTCAAGGTGGTGATCCAGCCGCCGGGGGAGGAACTCCGGGCCGAAAGCCTCAAAGCCGCTTATGAAGATGAAGGGGTGTTGGTCGATTCCGGGGAATTTACCGGCCAGGCCAGCGCCCCGGCTAAGGAGGCCATCGCCGCCTTTCTGGAGCAGGCAGGCAAGGGCCGCAAAGCCGTGCACTTCCGGTTGCGGGACTGGCTCATCTCCCGGCAGCGCTACTGGGGCGCGCCCATTCCCATTATTTATTGCGAAAAATGCGGCATGGTCACGGCGCCGGAACAGGACCTGCCGGTGACACTCCCCCTGGACGTGTCGCTTACCGGCGAAGGAGGTTCCCCCCTGGCGCAATTGCCTTCCTTCACCAACGTCACCTGCCCTGCCTGCGGCGGCTTAGGAAGGCGGGAGGTGGACACCATGGACACCTTCGTGGAGTCCTCCTGGTATTTCCTGCGCTACGCCTGCGCCGACTACCGTGAAGGGGTGCTGGACCGAAAACGGGTGGATTACTGGCTGCCCGTGGACCAATACATCGGCGGCATCGAACACGCGGTGCTGCATCTGCTCTATGCCCGCTTTTTCACCAAGGTTTTCAGGGACCTGGATCTGGTCAAGATAGACGAGCCTTTCCAGCGGCTCCTGACCCAGGGCATGGTTTTAAAGGACGGGGCCAAGATGGCCAAATCCAAGGGCAACGTGGTGGACCCCAACGACATGATCCAGGCCTACGGCACGGACACCACCAGGCTCTTTCTGCTGTTTGCCGCGCCCCCCGAACGGGACCTGGAGTGGAGCGACCAGGGGGTGATGGGCGGCCACCGGTTCCTGCACCGGCTCTGGACCCTGGCCCACAACCTGCTGCCGAGGCTGAAAGACGCCGGGGCGTATCAGGGAACCGGCGCCGACCTCTCCGGCGGCCTGGGGGAATTCCGCCGCAAGGTGCACCAGACCATCCAGAAAGTCAGCGGGGACATCGAGGACCGCTTCCACTTCAACACCGCCATCGCCGCGGTGATGGAGCTGATTAACGCCTTTTACCAGGCCGCGGAGGACCATGCCCAAGAGGAAAAGGCCCTGCCGGTCTTCCGGGAGGCCCTGGAGGCGATCCTGCTGCTCCTTTATCCTATGGTGCCCCACATTACTGAAGAACTCTGGGAAGCTTTGGGTTATAATACTTCCCTGCAGCTGGCCCCCTGGCCCCAGGCCCAGGCCGAAGCCCTGGCCGAGGCGGCCCGGACCGTGGTCATTCAGATAAACGGCAAGGTGAGAAGCAGGATAACGGTCGCAGCCGGTCTGTCCGATCCGGAGCTGGAAAATGCGGCCCTTAATGATCCGGTAGTCCAAAAATGGCTCCAGGGCCAAACCCCAAAGAAGGTGGTGGTGGCCCGGGGCAAGCTCGTGAACATCGTTATTTGAGGAAGAGGCGTGACCTGCGGCCGTGTTCTTGCCTTCATTCTAATTCTGGCCTTTACGGGCTGCGGCTATAAGCCCCTGGGCCTGGAGCCCTACCGCACCGAGGTGCCTCCGGTGCTGGCCATCCCTCTGTTCGCCAACCGCTCCACCGAGTTGGGAGTCGAAGCCATCATGGCCAATGCCATGATTCACGCCTTTTCCCAGACCAAGGCCGTGCGGCTCACCACCCAGCCCAAGGACGCGGAACTGGTGTTGGAAGGCAAGGTGGCCTTTGTGGAAAACAGCTCTGTGGCCTTTAACGAGATTCAGCGGTCCACGGTGCGCAGGGTGACCATGAAGGTGGATCTGACCCTCAAGCGCCGGACCACCGACAAGACGCTGTGGAAGGACACCGTGGTCATCCAGGAAGATTACCTGGTGGACCCCAACTACCAGATCGGCGAGACCCTGAAGGACCGGGGCATCAGAAGGGCCGCGGCCACGCTGGCGCAGCGGGTGCGGGATAAGGTTTTGCTGGTGATTTAGACAGCTGTCAGCTATCAGCGGTCAGCTTTCAGCTTAAGACACTTAAGGACTCATTGCTGCTTTGAAAAGAATGCCTCACGCAAAGCCGCAAAGAAAGACGCAAAAATTTATATTTAATTCTTGCGTCTTGGCGCCTTGGCGTCTTTGCGTGAAATCTTTGTATTTTTTTGCTGAAAGCTGAAAGCTCTCATATGTCCCACCCCATCCTCGAACGCCACCTCAAACGCAACGCCCTCAAACCCCTTTATCTCTTCTACGGGGACGAAGAGTTCCTCATGCACCGGGCCCTGGAGCGCCTGGGGCAGGCGTTGATCGGGGCTGACGGCGAGCCTCCGGTGAAGGTGGCGCAGGAGGCCCAGGAGATCGGGCTGCCGGAGTTTCTGGCCCAGGCCCGGATGGCCCCTCTGTGGGGGGCGGGGCAGCTCCTGGTGCTGCGGCGGGTGGATTCCTACCCGCCCAAGGTGTTAAACGCCGTCCTGGATTATCTGGACCATCCCGCGGCCCGGACCCGGGTGGTGCTCCTGGCCCCGGGGCTAAAGGCCCGGGACCTGGCCAAGAGCCCGGTCTGGGGGCGTCTCCAGAAGGAGGAAGCAGCCCTGGGGTTCTTTCATTTGAAGGAAGGGGAACTCCAGCAATGGCTGACTAAGGAGGCCCAGGCCCACGAAAAGACCCTGACTTTGGCCGCCGCCCAGCGCCTGGTGGACATGGTGGGGGACAACCTGGCGGATTTGGCCTCGGAGCTGGAAAAACTGACCCTGTTCGCGGGAGCGGAAAAGACCCTGACCCCGAACCTGGTGAGCCAACTGGCCACCCACAGCCGCACTTATAATATCTTCGCCCTGGTGGACGCCCTGGGGGAAGCGGGGGTGCAAAAGCGGCTCTCCGCCCTGGCCCACCTCCTGGACCTGGGGGAGGCGCCGGCCAAGATCCTGGTGATGCTGGCCCGGCAACTGCGCCTGCTGCTGCGTTTCAAAGACAGCCCCGCGGGCACGCCGCCGGAGGCCCTGGCCCGGTCCTTGGAAATTCCCCCCTGGAAAATTAAGGATTTAGCCAAACAAGCCGCCCGCTTCACCGCGCCCGCGCTCCAGGCTCATCTGAAGCGCCTGCACCAAACGGATCAGCAGTTGAAAACCAGCGCCGGCAATCCCAGGTTGTGGCTGGAGTGGTGCCTGCTGCAGATGGGGCCGGGGTAAAAAGATTTACCGCAGAGACGCGGAGAGCGCAGAGAATCGCAGAGCAAAAATTCTTTCTCTGCGTATCTCTGCGCTCTCTGCGCCTCTGCGGTGTCTTTTCTTTCTAAGCGCTTTTCAGGGCGTTGACCTGGCGGGTGAGGCGGGAGATCTTCCGGGCCGCGGCGCGCCAATGCAGCGTGCCTTTGCCCGCGACCTGGGCGATGACGGGCACGGCCTTGGTCAGGGCGGTCTCGGCCCCGGCCGCATCCTTCTTGGCCATGGCCTGGCGCACATCCCGCACCACGCTCTTGACCCTGGTCTTGCGGCTCTGGTTGCGCAACCGCCGTTTCTTATTCTGTCTGGCCCGCTTCAGCGCGGAAATATGTCTGGCCAAATCCTTATCCTCCGCAAAAAATAATCGTTAACTATAACTTAATAATTTCTCCAGGTCAAGATTGTTGCCCTTCCGGATATTGCCGGTAAAAAGCCAGGAAATAACCGACCCCGGAGGTCAAAGTGACGATCAGGGCCAGCCACAGCAAACCCGTGCCCAGGCGCTGGAAATCCACGGCCTGATAGGGATAGTGCAAGATCAGGGCGGTGAGCGCGGCCATCTGCAGCAGGGTCTTGGCCTTGCCCCAGCGGTCCGGGGCGAGGATGATGCCCTCCGCGGCGGCCAATGCCCGTAGCCCGGTGACCGACAGTTCCCGGCCGATGATCACGAAGGCGATCCACGCCGGCACCCGGCCCAGGGGGATGAGCATGATCAGGGCCGCGGACACCAGAAGCTTGTCCGCCAGGGGGTCCATGAACTTGCCGAAACGGCTCACCAGTTGGTGGCGCCGGGCAAAAAAACCGTCCAGAAAATCCGTGGCCCCGGCGATCAAAAAGCACAGGCCCCCGAAAAAACTGGCCACCGGCCCCGAAAAGCACAAAAAGATCATCACCACCGGGATGGCGACAATGCGCGCCACCGTCAGGATGTTGGGCAGATTCCAGAATTTGGCCAAATCCGGGTTCATATCAGCCTTTGCGGACTTTCTCCCAATCCTCCAAAAATTTCTTTAACCCCGCGTCCGTCAGGGGGTGCTTGATTAGCTGCATGATCACCCCGAAAGGCACAGTGGCGATATCCGCGCCCGCCAGGGCCGACTCCAGGACATGCACGGGATTGCGGATGCTGGCGACGATGATCTCCGTGTCATAGCCGTAATTCTCGAAAATGGTGACAATCTGCTCCACGCATTCCATGCCCCGCTGAGAGATGTCGTCCAGGCGGCCGATAAAGGGGCTGACATAGGCCGCGCCGGCCTTGGCCGCCAGCAGGGCCTGGAGGGGCTGGAAGATCAGGGTGACGTTGACCTTGATGCCCTCGTCCGCTAATTTCCGGGTGGCCTTCAGACCGTCCGGGGTCATGGGGATTTTCACGGCCACACAATCCGCAATCTTGGCGTAACGCCTGGCTTCCGCCAGCATGCCCGCCTCGTCCATCGCGGTCACTTCGGCGCTCACCGGAGCTTGCACCAATTCGCAGATCTGCCGGATCAGGTCTTCAAACTGTTTGTCGGTTTTGATACCAACTTTGGCGCAGAGGCTGGGGTTGGTGGTTACTCCGTCCACCAGGCCCAGGCTGTGCGCCTCCCGAATCTCATCCAGATTGGCGGTGTCGATGAAGAATTTCATAATGACCCCTTATACTATCATAGTTTATTCCGGCCCACCACGCCGGAAGCGTTTCAGGCAGCCTTCGGAGCAGAAAAAATAATCCTGGCCGTCTTTTTGGCCCTTCAGGGCATCACGCCGGGGAATAAAAGTGCCGCAGACCGGGTCCTGCACCAGTTCCTCCGGCTCCCTATTTCCCGGTCCTTGAGCAGCAAGCTGCCGCTCTTTCCAGGCCTGAATACCTTTCTTCACCAGGCGATAGGCCAGATATCCCACCACCAAGCCGATAATGAAGCGAAAGTTCAAAACAACTCTCTTTTATTTCATTTTCACTTTCAAAGGTGACGAATATTGTATGTAATTCGTTGGGATACTGGATTATTTTTGCGCAAAACGAAAAACGCAAAACCAATCAGCCGGACCCGGCTCGCACCTGGTCCCGTTCTGCCTCCGGCAACTCGCCCAAAAGCTCCCGGGCTGTTTTATTGAGCGCCGGGTGCCAGGCCTCAGGCGCGATTTCGGCCAGGGGCGCCAACACAAAGGCCCGGCGGTGCATCTCCGGGTGCGGCAGCGCCAGCTCCGGTCCGGACCTGACCACGCCGTTATACAATAACAAATCCAGGTCGATAATCCGGGGACCCCAACGCTCCCCCCGGATGCGGCCCAGGTCCTGCTCTATTTGCTGCAAGACCCGGAGCAACTCCTCCGGCTCCAGGCGGGTCTTCACCTGGGCCACGGCATTGACGTACCAGGGCTGGTCCGGCGGCCCCAGGGGCGGGTTCAGGTAAAACCGGGAGACCTTTAAGACCTCCACTTCCTCCGCGGCGGCCAACCGGGCCAAGGCTTCCTCCAGTTGCCGGCGGGGCTCCCCCAGGTTGGCCCCCAGGCCGATGTAGGCGATGACCGGCTTCAGTTCCGTGATGGCCGCGGGTCCTAGAGGCATATCGGTGTGATTTTCCGGGAAGGGTTTATGTGAGCAGTGAGCAGTGAGCAGCGAGCAGAAAAAAACTGCTCACTGCTTACTGCTCACTGAACCTTCAGCCAATCTTCTCCAGCCGCGCCAACGCCTCCGCCATCCGCTCCTTGGGCACGGTGAGGGCCAGGCGCACGTAGCCTTCCCCGGGCGCGCCCAGGCCCATGCCGGGGATGGTGACGATGCCCGCCTGCTCCAACAGGTGCGTGGTGAAGCCCATGGAGGTCATGCCTTTGGGCACCGCCAGCCAGACGTAGAAGGTGGCCCTGGGGAATTCCACGTCGTAGCCCAATTTTTTCAGGCCACCCACCAGGAGGTCCCGGCGCTCCTGGAGGATAGCGCAGTTTTCCCGAACGCAACTCTGATCCGAATCCAGGGCGGCGATGCCCGCGAGCTGCACCGCATCGAAGGCCCCGGAATCGATGTTGCTCTTGATCTTGCCCAGCGCGGCCAGCACGTCTTTATTGCCCACGGCCATCCCTAAGCGCCAGCCGGTCATGTTGTAGGTCTTGGACAGGGAATGAAACTCGATGCCCACTTCCCGGGCCCCGGGGATTTCCAGGAAACTGGGGGGCTGATAGCCGTCGTAGGCCAGTTCGGTATAAGCCGCGTCGTGAACGGCGATAATTTGATATTCCCGGCAGAAATCCACCACCTGGGCGAAAAATCCCTTATCCGCCACCGCCGCGGTGGGGTTGTTGGGGTAATTGAAGAAGAAGGCCCTGGCGTCCCGGGCGGTCAGGGGGTCGATGTCGTGCAAATCCGGCAGAAAGGCGTTTTCCCGGATGAGCGGCACAAAATGGCTGTGCGCCCCGGCAAAGAGGCTGCCCATCTGGTAGACGGGATACCCCGGGCTGGTCATGAGGTTGATATCTTCGGGATTGTTGATGCCTAAGGGCAGGTGGGCGATGCCTTCCTTGGAGCCGATCAGCGTCAGGACCTCCGCCTCCGGGTCCAGCGTAACGTTGAAGCGCTTTAAGTACCAGCGGGCCACGGCCTCCCTAAACCCCTTCATGCCCGAGTAGGCGGGATAGCGGTGGGTGCCGGGGTCCTGGACCGCGGCCATCATCTTCTCCACGATGAAGCGGGGTGTGGGCAGATCGGGGTCCCCCACTCCCAGGTCGATGATGTCCACGCCTTTGGCCTTCACCTCCGCCTTTTTATCGTCGATCTTCTTGAAGAGGTAAGGGGGGATGAGCCCCAGCCGCGCCGCCGGTTCGAAAAACTTCGTCATTAAGCCGTCCTCTCTGCCTCCACTTGGTTGCGGATACTTCCGATCTTCTCCACCCTGATCTCCACCACGTCGCCGATCCGCATGGGGCCGATGCCCGAAGGGGTGCCGGTGGCGATGACATCTCCCGGGAGCAGGGTCATGATCCGGGAAATAAAGGATATCAGGTGCGCCACCCCGAACACCATGTTGCCGGTATTGGAGTGCTGCTTCCTCTCCCCGTTCAGATAGGCCTCCACCTCCAGATTGTCCGGGTCGGGAATCTCCGTTTCGATCCAGGGGCCGATGGCCGCGAAGGTGTCGAAACCCTTGGCCCGGGTGAACTGGCCGTCCTTCCTTTGCAAATCCCGGGCGGTGACGTCGTTGAAACAAGTGTATCCCAAGACATATTCCAGGGCTTTATTTTCCGGCACGTGCCGGGCGGTTTTGCCCAGGACCACCGCCAGTTCCGCCTCGTAGTCCACCCGCCGGGACATTTGGGGATAAACGATGGCCTCATCCGGGCCGATGACCGCGGTGGAGGGCTTCATAAAAATCAAGGGTTCTTCCGGCACGGTGTTTCCGAACTCCGCGGCATGGTCCCGGTAGTTCAGTCCCAAAGCGATGATCTTCGAAGGCTCGCAGGGGGCCAAGAGGGTGACCTCCGGCAGCGAAACGACCTCGCCGGTGGTGTTGGCCAGACCACCGTTATAGGGCGCGCCCCAGAGGACGGAGATTTGCTCGCCTTCCAGGATGCCGTAGCCGGTGCGGCCCATCTGCTCGAAACGTACTATACGCATAATTAAGCTTGTAGCTGGAAGCTATAATTTTCACGCAAAGGCGCAAAGCCGCAAAGAAAGACGCTAAAAATTTATATTTAATTCTTGCGCCTTGGCGTCTTTGCGTCTTTGCGTGAGATAAAATCTTTTGCTGAAAGCTGACCGCTGAAAGCTGACAGCTACTTCAGCCCCAAAACGTCCTGCATATCATACAGCCCCGGCGCCTGCCCCACGATCCAGGCCGCGGCCCGGACCGCGCCCCGGGCGAAGTTGTCCCGGCTGTGGGCCCGGTGGGTGATCTCCAGGCGTTCGCCTATGCCGCCGAAGAGCACGGTGTGTTCGCCGACGATGTCCCCGGCCCTGACCGTCTGGATGCCGATCTCGGCGGGGGTGCGTTCGCCGATGATGCCATGGCGGGCATAAACCCCCACCTTCTCCAGGTCCCGGTCCAGGGCCTGGGCGATGACCTGGGCCAGTTTCAGGGCGGTTCCGCTGGGCGCGTCCTTTTTCAGGCGGTGGTGGGCTTCGACAATCTCCACGTCATAGCCTTCGCTCAAAACCTTGGCGATATCCGCCACCACCTTAAACATCAAATTCACGCCTACGGCCATATTGGGCGCGAAGACCAGGCGGGTGCGGGCGCCCAAGGCCCGGACCTCGGCCAGTTGCGCCGGGGAGAAACCGGTGGTGCCCAGGACCATGGCCTTGCCCGCGTCGGCTACGGCTTTGAGATGCGCCAAAGACGGTTCGGGATGGGTGAATTCGATGACCACGTCCCCCTGGGGCAGGATCTCCGCCAG
>QZIZ01000172.1 GCA_003599195.1 Deltaproteobacteria bacterium
AACAAGAAGGCCGGAGAGGCCGAGTTCTACCAGGTGGAGGAGCTGGGGAGAGACCTGTTCCCCACCTCCCTGGACTACGATCTGATCGACAAGATCTACACCGTCACGGACAAGAACTGCTTCAACACGGCCCGGGAGATCTGCCGCTGGGAGGGGATCCTGGCCGGAGGCTCCGCGGGTGGCGTCATGTGGGCCGCCCTGCAGGAGGCGAAGCAGCACCCGCCGGGGACGAACATCGTCGTGATTTTCCCGGATAGTTCGGAACGCTATCTGAGCAAGCAGATTTACGACTTCCTGAACGGCATCACTCTCGACGAGTTGGTGGCAAAAGTGCGTTTCGCCTCTGCCGACAGCATTTTTTTCTTCATCCCCTTTTAGAGTCTTAATCCGTGCAGTTCTATGCGTGCCAATTGCGATGGTAGCATCTTTAACAGATTCTACCCAACTCTTTTTGGTCTGCTTTTCTGCATTTGCTGGAGTCACTGCAAAAAATAATAATATAAGAAGAATAAAAGTAAGCCGACGCATAATAGCCTCCTTTAATCCACGCGTTCCCGAGTTGTGTTTGGGAACGAAGGGTTTAGTGCCCGCCCCACATAATCTAAACTATGAACAGATAACGCGGAACCTTGATCAAATAGTCCTCAAAGACCCAACCAAACTTTTCCTCACATATCCGCTCTTCCGCCAGGATCATGAAATGCTGCAACCAGACCGCGAGGGCCAGGTAGCATGACAGAATCAGGTTGCCGGTTGCCAGGCAGATACCCATAAAGACGATCGTGGCGGACACGTACATGGGATTCCTGGAAAACCTATACGGTCCGGCCGTAAACAGCTCGCCGGGCGGGGTCTTGATAATGACCTGCAGCGACGCCGCGCAGAGCGCCAGGCCCAGGAAATAGGTCAGGAGGCCGCATAAAAGGAGTGACGGCAGGGAAATAAGCGGGACCCAAATGGTAGCGACGATGAAGAGATATGGAGAAATGGAAGCAGAGACCGTGAAAAACTTCTCTCTGGCCGTGTATCCGGTCATGTCGGACATTCTCTTGATCAGGTCTTTCTTCAGGCCCACCATAAATGTCATCAGCAAGAGGAACGGCAGAGACAAGAGCCAGGCGTTCCATAAGCCGAGTTCGAATCTTGCCATCAGCTTCCCTTTCCTTTGCCCCCAACGTTCCGCTTGATCAGGGAGCAACCCCGGCGGTTGTGTATGGCGATTATCTCCTGCCAAAAATCTGAAGATGGCGAGCAATGCCATCTACCTATTTTTTCCCTTATACTCCCGCAGCAAGTCCCTGGCAATCAGCAGCTTTTGAATCTCGCTGGTGCCGTCGAAGATGCGGAAGGCCCGGACATGGCGGTACAGGCGCTCCACCGTCATGCCTTTCTTTACTCCTAAGCCGCCGAAGATTTGCAGGGCCTCGTCCACCACCTCCTGGGCAGCCTCGGTGGCGTACAGCTTGGCCATGGCCGCCTCCCTGCTGAGGCGCTCCCCTGTGTCATGCAGCCAGGCGGCCCGGTAGACCAGCAGGGCCGAGGCGTCCACCTTGACGGCCATATCCGCCAGTTTCGCCTGGATGAGCTGGTGCTCGGAAATGGGTTTCTTGAAGGCCACCCGCTCCAGGCTGCGGGCCGCGGCCGCGTCCAGGCCGCGGCGGGCCATCCCCAGGGTGGCCGCGCCTACGGTGGGACGGAAGAGCTCCAACACGGTCATGGCAATCTTAAAACCCTGGCCGGGCGCTCCTAGAAGCCGGTGCGCGGGCACGCGCACCTCATCAAAACAGAGGGTGCCCACGGTATGCGGCGGCAGGACCGGCAGCCGTTCTTCCAAGGCAATGCCGGCAGCTTTGCCATCCACCAGAAACGCGGAGATGCCGCCCGCGTCCGGGGCCTCGCCGGTGCGGGCAAAGACCACGTAGGCATCCGCCAGGCCGGAGTTGGAGGTCCACATCTTGCGGCCGGAAATAACGTAGTGGTCGCCGTCTTGCTCAGCCTGGGTGACGATAGCCGAGGCATCGGAACCCGCGCCCGGCTCCGAGAGAGCAAACGCGGGCAGCATCTCGCCCCGCAGATAACCGGGCAGAAACTCCTTTTTCACCGCTTCGGAGCCGAACAGGGCCATGGGCATGACGGCCAGCCAGGGCTCGGAGAAGGCCACATCGCCGATGGTCGCGTGATACCCCAGGATTTCCCGGATCAGGCAGAGGGTGCGGAGATCGTGCTTGTCTCCCTTTGCCCCAGGGTTTCCCGGCAGGGAGTGGTCCAGCCAGTTGCCCGCGGCTAACCGCTCAAAAATCTCCCTGGCAGCTTTCCCATCTCCACCTTCGTCATTTTCACACTTCGGGATTTCGGCGGCAGCCCACTCCCCAAACTCCCGGGCGAAGGAGCGGTGGAATGGATCAAAAAACGGCCAGTCCAGGTAACGATGGTCCAAAGACAGGTCCTTTCAATGGTAGCTCTGGGTTTTAGTCTGCATCGGCAGAGTGGGAAATGTGAGCCTTATACCATTTCAACATCGAACGTATCGGTGGAACGGCTTTCCAGCCGGTTGCGCACAGGCGGGACGCCTGTGCCACAAGTTCTTACAGAAAACAGAAAATAGAAAACAATCTTCACATCTGCCAGTCTGTGCTCGAAATTTTTAACCGAAGACCGAAGACCGAAATTAAAAATCAAACCATAAATTATAGAGGATAGTAGTTGTATATATTAATAAAAGTAATACCGGAATTATAAATAAAATACTAATATCAGCTACATAACTGAATAAAACTAACCAAGCGAGCATAAATGATACGGGAATTCCAAAGGGTGCTACGTAACCTAAATATGTTGTTCTCTCTGAAACACCCATTGATCCCCAATATATTACACCAGTATCTTTAAGTGCTACTTGTGCCTCTTTAGCAGCATAAATACTAATTAATATTAAATATGATATAATAAACCCAATACAGGGGATTACGAAAAGTAAAATAATTAATAATTCAGGCTTGCAAATATCTCCCTTCATAACCCAACCATATGCTGCAAACAATAGAGCTTGAGAAACAAGAAGCCATGTAAGGCGGTTATTTATAAGCAAATCTTCCTGTCGCCAGATGGTTCGCTTCTCCTTCTCCTCATCAAGTTCTAATTTCTTTTGCTTAATTAATAGCTTTCTTTCTTCAATATTTCGATTGTCAATATTTGAATTGAAATTAGACATAAATAATCATTGCTATATATTACGCTAAAAGGCGCTATAATTTCTGCTAACCTTTAATAGTGTAATGTCGAGATAATTAATAATAGAAAACAGAAAACAATATTCAAGTCTGCCAGTCCGTCCCCAGATACGCGGCAATCACCTCCGGATTCCGCTGTACCTCCCTTGGCGTCCCTGTGGCAATAAGCTGCCCATAATTAAGGACCGCGATCCTATCAGCCACTTCCATGGTCAGGCCCATGTCGTGCTCCACCAGGAGGATGGTGAGGCCGCGTTCCCTCAGCGCCAGGATCATCTCCTGGAGGCGCTCCGTTTCCACCGCGTCCAAACCCGAAGCGGGTTCATCCAGGAGCAGCAGCTGCGGCTCCGCGGCCAGGGCCCGGGCGATTTCGAGCAATCTTTTCAATCCCAGGGGCAGGGCCGCGGCCGGCTGGTCCGCCCGGTCGGAGAGGCCCACGAAGGCCAGTTCTTCCAAGGCCCGCTCCCGGATGGACTGCTCCTCGTGTTTGGTCCAGGGGAGGCGCAAGGCGCCTGCCAGCAGCCCGGCCTTACTCAGGCGGTGGCGGCCCACCATGACGTTTTCGAGCAAGGTCATGTGGTCGAAGAGCTGCACCAACTGGAAGGTGCGGGCAATGCCCAGGCGGGCCACCTGGTGGGGGGGCCGGCCTTGAATTTCGTCTCCCTGGAAGACGACCTTGCCGGACTGGGGGGCCAAAAACCCGGTAATCAGGTTGAACAGAGTAGTCTTCCCTGCGCCGTTGGGGCCGATGACCGCCTGCACCGTGCCGGGAGAGACGGCAAAACTCACCCCGTCCAGGGCCTGGAGGCCCCCGAAGGCAACGCTGATGCCGTTGAGTTCTAAAATGAGCATAGAAAAGGATTTACCACAGAGGCACAGAGGACACAGAGATGCACAGAGAAAATATTTATGTTTTGGCGTTTCACGCCAAAACATAAGTAATTATTTTCTCTGTGAAACTTTGTGCCCTCTGTGTCTCTGTGGTTAAGCAATTATCTTGCCTTCCTTCTTATACCGCCGGAATGCCCACAGATCCATAATCCCCCGCACCAGGCCTCTCGGTAGAAAAATCATCACCACCATGAGGATGGCCCCGAAGATGATGACTTCGTAATCATGAAAGACGGTGAGCATCTCCGGCAGCACGGTCAAGACCGCCGCGCCCAGCAGCGACCCCCAGATGCTGGCCATGCCCCCCAGGACCACCATGGTCACCAGCTTGATGGAAAACATGAAGCCGAAGGAAGCCGGCGCGATGAAGTTCAGGGTATGGGCGTAGAAGCTCCCGGCCAGGGAGGCGTAGAGCGCGCTCCAGATGAAGATCAGCAGCTTCAGCCGGGAGGTGTCCACCCCCAGGGACTGGGCCGCGTTCTCCCCTTCGTGCAGGGCTCTAAGCGCCCGGCCCGTGCGGGAGTCCACCAGGTTGGCGCTGATGGCCAGAATTACTCCCAGAACCGGCCAGATGAGCAGATAAAGGCGTTTTGGGGTATCGAGCTTGAAGCCGAAGACCGAGAGATTGGGGATGCCCGCCAACCCCGAGGGGCCGCCGGTCCAGGTCTGGGCCTCGGTGAAAACAATATAGATAATAATGCCGAAGCCTAAGGTGGCCATGGCCAGGTAGTAGCCGCGGAGTTTCAGGGCCGGCACGCCGATGAGAAACGCGGTGACGCCGCAGACCACCAGCCCGGCGATCAGCGCCAGCCAGGGGTTGATCCCGTAGGTGGCGGTAAGGATGGCCGAAGTGTACGAACCCAGGCCGAAGAAGGCCGCGTGGCCCAACGAGATCTGGCCCCCGTAGCCCATGAGCAAATTTAACCCCACCACCAACAGGGTGTGAATGCCGATGAAATTGATCAGGGTCAGGTAATAATCATTGTCCAGAACCCCGGCGGCAAGTAAGACCGCGGCCCCGAACAGCGTCCAGGGATTGAGTAATTTCCGGGAGTTCACGAGTCGCCCTTAAACAGCCCCTGGGGCCGGATAAAGAGGACCAGCAGCAGGATGAAGAAGGCCACCGCGTCCCGGTAGCCGGAGGAGATGAGGCCCGTGGCCAGGGATTCCGCCACCCCCAGGATGAGGCCCCCCAAAACGCCCCCGAAGCTGGAGCCCAGTCCCCCCAGGATGGCGGCGCAGAAGCCTTTCAGCCCCAGCATGGTGCCCATGTCATAGACGCCTAGGGTCAAAGGCGCGATGAGAATCCCCGCGCCCGCGCCCAAGGCCGCGCTGAGCGCGAAGGAAAGCTGCACCATGCGGGACAGGGAGATCCCTACCAGCCGTGCGGCCCGGGGGTTGTAAGCGCAGGCCCGCATGGCCTTGCCCACCAGGGTGAAGCGGAAAAAGGCCTCCATCCCCAAAAGCACTACCGCGGTGAGGCCCAGGACCCAGAGGTTCTGGGGGAGAATGGTGGCCGTGCCCATATGAAACGGCGCATCCCCGGAAAAAGAAGGGAGGTTATAGGCTTCTTTCCCCCACAGCAGCATGGCCACGCCCTTGATGAAGACCGCGCCGCCCACGGTGATAATGATCAGGGTGATGGGGCTGGGGTCCTTGACCGGGCGCAGGGCCAACCGTTCGAAGACAATCCCCACCACCGTCACCAGGACCACGCCACCCAGGAAGGCCAGGGGCAGGGAAGGGTAAAGATGGTAAATGCTGATGGCGCACAAGGCCCCCAGCATCACCATCTCTCCCTGGGCGAAATTGATGATGGTGGTGGCGTGATAAATAATCACGAAGCCCAGGGCGATGAGGGCATAGATGGCGCCGTTGGTCAGGCCGGAGATAAGATATTGCAGTAGGGGGGCTAGTTCCAAGACGGTTTTTCGTTTTTCAATTTGAACAAGTATTTCTCTGCGTCCTCTGCGTCTCTGCGGTGAATCTATTTTACCGCAGAAACGCAGAGGTCGCAGAGGCGGGATCAATCAATCATCTTAAACTGCCCGTTGCTGATCTTGACCATGACGAAGGCCTCGGGAGTGAGGCCGTTATGGTCTTCCGGGCTCATGTTGAAGATGCCGCTGACTCCCACGAATTTTTGGATCTTCTCCAGTTCATCCCGGATCTTGGACGGATTGCCTTCAGACTTTTGCAGGGCTTTGAGCAGCATGTTCATGGCGTCATAAGCATAACCCCCGAAGCTGGACTCCGGAGCCTTGAATTTGGCGGTATATTTGGTGGCGTACTCCTTACAGACCGCCTTTTGCGGATCGTTATCGGGCAACTGATTCCAAATCGTCAGTTTGCCCGCGGGCATGATGATGCCTTCTCCCGCGTCGCCGGCCAGTTCAATGAATTTCTTGGAGGCCGCGCCGTGGCTCTGGATCAGAGGAATGGTCATGGCCAGCTGCTTCATGTTCTTGGCCACCAAAGCCGGGGCCGGGCCGGTGCCCCAGCAGATCACCGCCTGGGCGTCGGTGCCCCTGATCTTGGTAAGCTGGGGGGTCATGTCCGTGTCCTTTTCCCCGAAGACTTCCTGGGCCACCACCGTCAGGCCGAATTTCGAGGCCTGGGCCAAAAGCTGCTCCTTGCCGGCCACGCCGAAGCCGGTGGACACGGTGAGAATGGCCACCTTTTTCAGGCCCTGTTTCTGCAGGTATTGATAGATCCGGGCCACTGCCATCTGATCCGTCTGCGGGGTCTTGAAGACCCACACCCGGTCCTTGGCGGGGGCAGTGATCGCGCTGCCTGCGGCGCAGGAGATAAGCGGCAGCTTGGCCTTCTGGGTCACTTCCAACACGGCCATGGAGGTATGGGTGAGGCTGGGGCCGATGATGGCCACGGCCTTGTCTTTCTGGATGAGTTTCTCGGCGTGGAGGCGGGCCTTGGTGACGTCGCCTTCATCGTCATAAATCACCGCCTTCAGGGGCCGCCAGTTGACGCCGCCCTTGCCGGTGGTTTCCGCTATCACCATCTCCATAGAATTGCGCTCCGGCTCACCCAGATAAGAGGCCGGGCCGGTAATGGAGAAGATGCCCCCGATCACCAGAGGTTCGTTGGGGGCCGGTTTACTGCATCCCCACCCCAATAACATCAGTCCCGCCAGGGCCGCAACCAAACCGCACAAAATTACCGTTCTGCGCATCAGCTTTCCCTCCATGGGTTCTATAGTCGGTAAACTTCTTCCCCTTTGTAAATGTGCACGCCTTCCTTTTGCAGCAATTCGATAGCCTGATCCAGATTGTCGAAGCGGAAGATGATGACCGCGTTCTTCCCGCTGTGCTGCACGAAGGCGTACATGTATTCCACATTGATGCCGGCCTTGGCCAGGGCCTGGAGGACCAGGCCCAGCCCCCCGGGGCGGTCCGGCACCTCCACGGCCACCACTTCCGTCTTGCCGACGGTGAAGCCTTTTCCCTTCAAGAGTTCCCGGGCCGTGTCGTATTTATCCACGATCAATCTCAGGATGCCGAAGTCGGTGGTGTCCGCCAGGGACAGGGCCCGGATATTGATGCCTCCTTCCCCCAGGATGCGGGTGACCTCGGCCAGCCGGCCCGCTTTATTCTCCAAGAAGACTGAGATTTGTTCGACTTTCATAAAGTACCCCCGCAGTGGCCTGCGGCCACAGTGGCCAGTGGCCGGTTTCAGTGATCAGGAATCAGCAATCAGTAAAAAACGGTATTTTATCAGGTCAGTGTTTATTCTTAGTTCTCTGGTTAACCCTGAAGTTCATGGATTACTTAGCTTGAGGCTGCGACTGCTTCTCCTTGGGGAGATATTTCATTTGGATATTTTTAGTGATAAGAGCGTCGAGCTGCGCCCGGGGAGGCAGCGATTTCTTCATCTCCGCGACGATGAAATTAAGGTCTTGGGATTTGGCGGTCATCTCCTTGGCCTTCTGGTCGAAGACCGATAGATAATTTTTTAAATCAGCCACATCCTTCTTACTGGAGACCGGGCCGTGTCCGGGGATAATTTTTTCTACGTCCATGGCCATTATCTGATCAAGAACCTTGATCCAGCCCTCAATATTTGCTTCCCCGAGAAAGGGATGAAAATCGGTGAAAAGGATGTCCCCAGTGAATAAGACCTTCTCCTTCGGCACAAAAACCAGGACGCTGCCGGTGGTGTGGGACGGGCCGATGAAGAGAACCTCGATCTTGTTATTTCCCAAATCCAGGGTTAGCCGATCACCGAAGGTAAGGGTGGGATAGGCCAATTTGGTGCCTTTCAGGTCTTGATCTGAAAGCCCCCATTGCTTGGCGTATTGCAGCATGCCCTCACCGGCTTTTTGCATGTTCTCCTGGTCATTTGCGTGAGCAATTATCACCGCGCCGAGTTTGGCGAATTCCGAATTCCCCAGGCTGTGATCCAGGTGATAGTGGGTATTGATCAGAAATTTAACCGGCTTCTTGGATACCTTCTTGATGTCCTTAATGAACCGTTTTCCTTCTTTGGCGGATATCAAGGAATCCACGGCTACCAGATAGTCTTTGCCGATGATGATGCCGGCATTGGCCCCGAAACTGGTTTTCGGTGAAGCATTTTTGACATCCGTATAGGAATAGACGGATTCGGTAATCTTCTTCAGGCCGTCTTCAGCATGAACCGCCTGCTGGCATAGGAATAAGGCGAAGAACGCGAGCGCGAGAATTGGTAACTTCTTCAAAATTTCCACCCTTTAAGTGGCCAGGAGCCACCGTTGGCTACTGATCACTGATTACTGATTACTTTATGTAATTCTCTGCCTCTCTTAGAAAAAGGGTTCAATATGGTTGTTACATCTTCCTGCGATCAATCACCCGCACCGCCTTCCCCTCACTCCGGGGAATAGTCCGGGGCTCCACCAGCTTCACCTTGACGGAGACCGTGAAATAATCCTTGATCTTCCGCTCGATGCCCTTGGCCAGGGCCTGCATGGCCTTGACTTCGTCGGAGAAGACCGCTTCGTCCACTTCCACCGCCACTTCCAGGGTGTCCAACTGCCCTTCCCGGTCCACGATCAGCTGATAATGGGGCGCCACTCCTTCGGTCTCCACCAGCACGGACTCGATCTGGGAGGGGAAGACGTTCACCCCCCGGATGATGAGCATGTCGTCGGAGCGGCCCTGGAGGCGGCCGATGCGGGCCATGGTGCGGCCGCACTTGCACGGCGCGTAATCCAGCGAAGTGATGTCCCGGGTGCGGTAGCGGAGCAGCGGGAAGGCCTCTTTGGTGATGGTGGTGATCACCAGCTCCCCGGTCTCGCCCGGCGGCAGCGGTTCCAAAGTCGTAGGGTTGATGATCTCCGGCAGGAAGTGGTCTTCGAAGATATGCAGCCCGCGTTTGGCCTCGACGCATTCGATGGCCACCCCCGGCCCCAGGATTTCCGAGAGGCCGTAGATGTCCAGCGCGTCCAGGTGCAGCCGGGCCTCGATCTCGGTGCGCATGGCGTCGCTCCAGGGCTCCGCGCCGAAGATCCCCACCCTGAGCTTGCTCTTTTTGAAATCCACGCCCATTTCCCGGCCCACCTCCGCCAGGTACAGGGCAAACGACGGCGTGCAGCAGAGCACCGTGGGGCCGAAGTCCTGGATGAGCATCACCTGGCGCCGGGTCTGGCCGCCGGAGACGGGGATCACCGCCGCGCCCAGCCGCTCCGCGCCGTAGTGGGCCCCCAGGCCCCCGGTGAACAACCCGTAGCCGTAAGACACGTGGACGATATCGCCGGCGTGCGCGCCTCCCGCGGCCAGGGTCCGGGCCATCATTTCCGCCCACATATCGATGTCCCGCTGGGTATAGGCCACCGGCGTGGGTTTGCCCGTGGTGCCGGAAGAGGCGTGGATGCGGACGATCTGGTCCATGGGAGCCGCGAACATGGCGAAGGGATAATTGTCCCGGATGTCCTGTTTGGTGGTGTAGGGAATCCGGTGCAGATCATCCAGACTGCGGATGTCCTCCGGCTTCACCCCGGCTTCGTCCAACCGCCGGCGGTAGAAAGGCACCATATGGTACACCCGGCTCACCACCGCCTGCAACCGCTGCAACTGCAAGGCCCTTAACTCCTCCCGGGGCCGCGTCTCGTTCTCAATATCCCGAATCATAAAACCCTCAACACCTCCCAAAGGCGATTCGCTCAAATTATCACAAACACGCTTCCGTGGTCAATGGGGAATAAGGGGGGAGGGGAGAGTAGCTTTCCAAGGGAATGCCCCTCTGGGGAAAGACGTCTATTTGTCAAAACAGTAATCTTTTGGCAAGATAAAAGCCGAAGATATATGGCAGATATCTTTAGTCAATGCACCCATTTCTTGGTTCACTGACATTGAAGTCCGAATAGGCCAAGAATGTAATCTCCCTGGAAGCTTTTTTAGTAATAAAGAATTTCGTTGACCATCACCCATAACCTGTGCTATGAGGACAATATCCTCTCTTCAGATGTAGATAACGGGGTTTGGTGCGACCACCTTACCTTGCCGACTGCTTGTGCAGCCCTGACGCTGCGAGCGATTCTTTAGATTGTTTGTTTTTTCACGCCGTTTGAACACCAGCCAAGTTCCAAAATAACCATAATCCAAAAGATTCTAATCGGTGGGCAGACTATGAGCAGAATTTTCATACTCGCACTGACTCTTTTCTTTTTAATGCTGGGTTTCTTTTTCTCACAAGCACCGGCAAAAGAACCGGCAAAAGAGAGTAACAAAAAGGCCGAAAAGGTCAATGAAGGGTATGCTGGCACGGAAACCTGCCAAGCCTGTCACTCCGAGGTGTACGAACAACTCGAAAAGACGGCTATGGGCGCATTGTTTCTGAAGAAACCCCGCACCCCTTCTGAAAAACTTGGGTGCGAAACCTGCCATGGACCGGGAACAGTGCATGCTGATTCAGGGGGAAAAGATTTCAGTGGTATGGTTCGGTTTACCAAGGGAGCGTCATCGCCTGTTCCGGCGCGCAACGACGCCTGTTTCAAGTGTCATCAAAAGAGGGGGAGGCTTTTCTGGGCGGGCAGCGTTCATGACTTCAAGGGCCTGGCGTGCACCACGTGCCACGTGGTCCATACGGGACCGGGGGTCACGAGGCGTTATCAACTCGCCAGTTTAACGGTTAGGGAAACGTGCCTTCCCTGCCATAAGGAGCAAGTCCGCGCCGAGCTTCGATTTTCGCATCATCCCCAGCGCGAAGGGAAAATGAACTGCTCGAGTTGCCATAACGTGCACGGGACCGCTTCACCCAAGCTCATAAAGGAACTTTCCAATAAAGAACTTTGCTTTAAGTGTCACGCCCAATACCGGGGGCCGTTCCTGTTTCAGCACCCTCCCGTCATGGAGGATTGCTTCAATTGCCATCAGCCCCACGGCAGCGCCTATCCCAACCTGCTGAAATCCCCTGCAATCAGGTTGTGCCGGGAATGCCATATTACCTTTCACGAAATCAATTTCCTACCCCGGGGGGCGAAGGCCAGGCCGAATATGATGGTCGGCACGGCCTGCGTCAACTGCCACCGGAACATCCACGGCAGCAACAATTTCAACGGGAGGTTATTCTTTTTTTAGACAAGGAGGGGGGGGTGATGATGATTAAGAGGGGAATCCTAGTCATTTTTTTCTCAATCCTGGTTATCCCTCTGACCTGCGCGGGCGGATTTGCGGAACTGAACTTGGGAAAGAATTTAGAGTTGGGCGGCTATATCCATTTGGGCGGGGGATTTCTCACCGATGCCCCCCGGGACAGGGACCGGGGATATTTGGAGAAGTATGAGGAGTTCCCCGAAGGATTTCTCGCAAGGACGAATCTAACGCTGAAGAGTAAGGACGGCCTCCACTATTATAAATTCCGGATGACCGACCCGGGGGATATAGGTCAGGATTACTTGCTCCAAGGGGGGAGAGTCGGACTCTACCATGTCGAATTTGAGTATGGCCAGATGCAAAACCTTTATAGCACGGTTAATCCCTTTGAGGACCAGATAAGAATCCTCTTGGATAAATGGCGAGTCGCCGGCTACGTCTCGCCCCTGCCTAGTGTCGACTTTTTCGCCGAGAACACTTCCCAGCAAAGAAAGGGCAAGCAGCCTTCGAGCTTATTTGGAGACTGTGAGGACGGCGCCTTTTCTTTTACCTCTTATCTCAGACCGATCGATTATTCGCAAAACGACGCAAAGATCGGGGCGGCAATTTATCGGCCGAAGTTTCAGTTTCGCGTGGCTTATCATAATTCGACCTTTGAAGATAATATCAAAGGCTTTCTGGTCCGGCCGGGCGCGTTTGTATCCCTGCCCCCAAGTAACAAGGCCAACTACGTTACCGCTGAGGGGGCAGTGAACCTGCCTTTTTTTAAGACGCGGATCACCGGTTCGTATTCCTGGGGCTGGCTGTCCCAGGATGACATCGTCTTCACAAGTGATGGCGGCGCGGTGGGCGGTGCGGGTCTCAGCGCCTCCACTTCGGCCTTGGATATTTCAGGCGTAACCCGTCCATGGGACAAGCTAACCTTGAAGTTTTCTTACAGAACTTATAATTTTGAGAATAAAGACCTCAGTAATATTATTCTGCAGAGGGCATTCGAAGGAACAGCCCCCCTTCTGAATTTGGAGCACTATTCGTATTTCCGGCAGACTATCACCGGCGCCGGCAGTTATAGGCTGCACAACAAGGTGGCCTTCGATTTCGCCTATACGTACCAAAAAGTCGACCGCACATTTGATCAGGGCCACACCTCGAATAACACGCCCCAGGTGGGCGTCAGGCTGTTTCCCACCAGCTGGCTGAATCTGATAGCCAACTATGCGTACTCCACGCGTAAAGGGAGCAATTTTTTCGTGCTGGAGCGGGGGGAGCGGGACACGCTGGATCTGCATACTTTCAAGACCTACACGGGGGATCTCAACCGGGAAACCTTCAATCTCATTGCCGAGCTGTTCCCCCGGGATAATATCTCGTTCTCATTCAATTTCTCGTCCTTCAGCGATGATTTTGATAACTCGGCATTCGGCCTGCTCAACGATCGGGGCTGGTCGGCCGGAGCGGATGTGAGCTGGAGGCTGTCTAACCGGGTGGCGTTGTCTCTTGGATACGACCACCAGGAAATCAAAACCGAAGTCCGCACCTCCACGGAAGAAATTAGTTTGGTTACGGGTGATGATGGCCCCCTTTTACAAACTAATGACTCCTATGACACCTTCACCGCCAAAGCGGACTTTGTGCTCATTCCCAAAAAGCTGAAGCTCACCACCGGCGTCAGCTACTCCTTTTCGAGATCGAATTTCCACAGCACGGTTATTCCCATTCTGAAAGAACAATTCACCGATTTTAATGCATTTCTTACGTACAATTTCAACGAGCACTGGAGTGCCAGGGTGGGATACATATACCAGAGCTTCACCGTCACCAAAGAGTTCCAAGAGCTTTTCCTGTCGGGAGTCCCGGCGGAGGCCGATCAGAGGTTAAATACCCTGAGCGGGTTCTACAGGGACTCCGACGTTCATCTGGTGCAGACATTTTTACAGTACAAGTTCTAGCTTGAGCTTCCGGGTTAGGTGGCGAGAAAGGCTCTAACGCGGCATCATGTTACCCCTTGCTTCCATCGCGCGACGGTATTAACTTAGGAACGGCGGTGGTAACTCCATTCGTGAGCCGCAGCCGCTTTGGGCAGTCAAGAGCCTGCTGCCCATTCACTAACCACAGGAGGAAAGAAAATGAAAACTGTTGCGACGGCCCTTGTTTTGCTATTGCTCGGAATTGCGGCGTCTGCATGGGCTCAAGGTGATGCGGCAAAGGGAAAAGCCATTGTGGAGAAAAAAAAATGCGCGGTCTGCCATAAGGCGGGCAGTAAAGAGGGCAAGCCCATGGAAGAGCTTGCCGGAACCCATAACGACGCTCACCTCAAGGGGTCAATCACCGACCCCAAGAAATTCATTAAACCTGATATAAAAATGCCGGCAGCCAAGTTAAGCGATCAGGAACTGCAGGACGTTATTGCGTATCTCCGGTCCATTGCGAAAAAGTAGGGGCTGTGACCGGCTGCATCCCCTTTGCAGAGGATAGTTCAAAACCTCGATGTCCACAAATTGTTATTCCGAGCGAAGTGAAGAATTTCGTATATTCAATACTGAGATCCTTCACTTCGTTCAGAATGACAGAAAAATGGTTAAAATGGTTTCAATCTTCGATTTTGGAACCCTTTCATGAGTGGGCATAAGGCATCGCGTCCCCAATGGGTTTCGGCCCTGCTCTGCAACTGGGTGGGCATCTTCGGCTTGTTGCTGGCCGTGGGCAGCCTGTTTGCCGCCCTTTTTCTGGTAGCGATTGATTTTCTTCGTGGTTTCGATCAGCCCTACATGGGCGTCATGGTCTTTCTGGTCGTCCCCTCATTTTTCTATCTCGGCCTCTTTTTAGCGGGAGTGGGAATATGGCTGGAACTTCGCCGGCGCAAAAAGTCGGCGGCGGCCGAGGCCCGCGTTGAGGCATGCGGTGAATGGCGCACGCGCCAACTTGTCGCGGTGCTTGTATTCACGTTCCTTTTTCTTATTCTCAGCTCTTTCGGAAGCTACCGGGCCTTCGAGGTGACGGAATCGCCCGAGTTTTGCGGCGCTTTGTGCCACACGCCAATGAAGCCGGAATACACCACGTACAAAATCTCTCCCCACGCCAGGGTGCGGTGTACGGAATGCCATATCGGCTCTGGCGCCTCCTGGTTTGTCCGCTCCAAAATCTCCGGCCTCTATCAGGTCTATTCAACCCTTACCGACTCCTATCCGCGGCCCATTCCCGTGCCGGTCGAAAACCTGCGGCCCGCGCCGGAAACCTGCGAACAGTGTCATTGGCCGGCGAAATTTCACGGCTGGATGGAACTGCGCCGCCAATTCTTCCTGCCTGACCAGCAAAACACTCCATGGAACATCAGGCTGCTGGTATACGTGGGAGGGGCCGCTGCAACCCGGGGGCCGGTAGGAGGCATCCACTGGCATATGAGTGTATCCAACCGCATGGAGTATTTAGCCGCGGACGAGAGCCGGCAAACCATACCCTGGGTGCGCGTGACGAATCGGGAGACGGGGAGGGTCACCGTCTACGAGTCAAAAGACAATCCCTTGACCCCCGAACAAAAAAAACTGCCCATTAGGGTGCTCGACTGTATCGACTGCCACAATCGTCCCACTCACATCTTCGAATCTCCCTACAGAGCTTTGGATGTTTCCCTGTGGCTGGGCCGTATCGATCCTGCCATTCCTTCCATAAAAGAGAAGGCTGCCAAGGCTCTTGTCCAGGCCGCCGACGCCGTTTCGCAGGCCACGGGGATTGCCCTGATTGCTCAGGCACTTTCGAAAGAATACCCTAATTACCAGGACCAGCCAAAGATCGAGCAGGCGATCTCCGAGACCCAGAGGATCTTTCGAGCAAATTTCTTCCCGGAAATGAAAACGAACTGGAAAGTGCGGCCTGACAATATCGGGCATTATAATTGGCCGGGGTGCTTTCGCTGCCACGATGGCTCCCATGTCGACAAGACTGGCCGGGCCATCTCCCAGGACTGCAACACCTGTCATATCATTACTGCCCAGGGTGCTCAGCAACCGGAGACAGTGAGTCTGAAAGGATTGGAATTCGACCACCCGGGAGGAGAAGTCCCCCCGGAATTCCCATGTAGCCAATGCCATACCGGCGCGCCGTAGCCTGTCGCGGACAAATCAGGAAGTGCCGAGCCGACTGACCACGATAACTTGCCATTATCACCAAACCCAAAGATTTTTCGATACGATATTTAACAGCCTCCTCTTTTCTCTGTGGTATTTATTTAATACCGCGAATAAGTAATACTATCCTTCTCAAACTCTACGCTCACTTCATCCGTCAATGACGCCCGGATTTTGGGCATGATTTCGAAGATGGTGTCCGTGGTCACCCGGTAGTCGTGCTGGCTGGCCAGTTCCTGTTCGAACGCATATTGGGCCACCTGCTGGAAGAGGTATTCCATGTCCGCGGGGGTAAATCTGGCCGTCATCTTGACGATGCGGTTCAGGTCCACTTCCCCGGTGTTTAATTTCCCCAGGTAGTGCTCCAGGATATTGGCCCGCTCGTCTTCGTTCAGGGTCCCCACCGGAATGACGCAGTCGAACCTCCCCGGGCGCAGCAGGGCCGCGTCGAGCTGCCGGATGTAGTTGGTGGCGCACACCAGCAGCGAGTTGTGCGCCTGGCTCTTGAACAAAGGCACCTGTTTCAAAAATTCGTTGGTGATGGATTTATCCACCCGGGAGGCCTCGTCCCGGCTGCCCGCGATCTCCTCGAACTCGTCGATAAAGATCACCGCTTCCGTCACGGATCGGGATTTTTCCATGATCTTGCGCAAGTTTGCCCCCAACCGGTCGGCGCCTTCCGCCATCAGCATGCTGGGCGCGATCTCGATGAACCACCAGGACAGCGCGCCGGCGATGGCCTTGGCAAAATGGGTCTTGCCGGTGCCCGGAGGCCCGAAGAAGATAATGGCCTTGGGCGGCACCACCCCGTGTTTCTTGGAGAGGTCCGGCCGGGTCAACGGCAGGATGATACGCTTCTGCACGATCTGCTTCGGGGGCTGGGAATCGGAAATGGTGTTCCAGACCTCCGGGCTGATGGCCAACGCCCCCATCTCATTGAGGAGATCATGCTGCTGATAGGCCAGGTATTCCTCCCGGGCCTGCTCCATGTTCTCCAGAAAATCGATGCACGCGACTTTCAGGCCCACGTCCCGGGCCAGTTTTTCGGACATCAGCCATTTATGCTGGATGATCCTGGGCCACAACTCCGCGGCCGTCTCCGGCTCCAGACGGGTGTTGCATATCTCAAAGATTGTTCCGGCGCACATTTCCGGGGAAAGTTTTTCCGGCAAATCTCTATTCACTTTTTTAAGCCCTCCCTATCAAAGGCGGCGCGGCGGCTTCATTTCCCGAGTCCGATGGTCTTCACGCCGCGGCCTCACGAAAGATTACCGCTCAATTCAAAAAGCTGAAAATTTTGTATTTGTGAGACGCGCTAATAGCGGTTTGGAAGGTTTGTCCAAATAAGAGACGACTAAAATGATTTAAGGGTAGATTATCATTTTATGTCCATTGAGCAAGCTAGATTTTCTTTTGCCCAGGATTTTGACAAACAGCGGATTAGGACCGATGAACGCCGATACCCATGACCCGGCTCTATTTCTGGATAATTCCTACTCCCCCCCATTGCAGACTTTATGCAGCACTTTGCCCAGTTCCGACACTTTATAAGGCTTGGCAATGATGCCACTGAACCCGTATTTTTCAAACTCGGCCATGATGGGGGCATCGGAGTAGCCGCTGGAAACGATGGCCTTTATCCGGGGATCGATCTGGCGAAGTTTCTCCATGACCTCTTTTCCTCCCATACCGCCGGGCACTGTTAAGTCCAGGATCACCGCATCGAAAGCCTCTCCCGATTCCTGGGCCTTGAGGAAAAGTTCCAGGGCTTCGTTCCCGGTTTTGGAAAATTTCCCCTGATATCCGAGAAGGCCCAACATTTGTTCTAAAACCTGGATCACTATCTCCTCGTCGTCCATCACCAGAATCTTGCCTTTGCCAAGGAGCAGATCCCTGTTCTCTTCCCTGGCAGAGGTCAATTTTTTATCCGACGCGGGAAGATAGACGTTAAAAACGGCGCCCGCACCCAATTTCGAGTCCACTGAGATGAGACCTTGATGGTTTTTCACAATGGAATAAGCGGTGGCCAGCCCCAAGCCGCTCCCCGTTTGCTTGGTGGTGAAGTAAGGATCGAAGATTTTGGGGAGATGATCCGGAGGGACGCCCACCCCCTGGTCCTGCACGGAGACTTTGACATATCTCCCCCGGTTGAGGAGAAGTTCGCTCCCTGAATCCACCGTCAGGTTTTCCCCTCGAATGTTAATGATCCCCCCCATGGGCATTGCTTGAATGGCATTGATAATCAGATTCTGGAAGACCTGGTTGAGCTGTCCCGGGTCCGCTTCCAAGGTCCAGAGATCCTGGGGGAAGGAGAATTCACATCGAACCTGGGAGCCTCTGAGGGAGAAGGATGCGGATTCCGTGACGATTTTTCCCACGGATACGGGCTTTTTCACCGGGGCCCCGCCCCGGGCGAAGGTCAGCAACTGCCTGGCCAGAGTCTGGGCTTGCAGACACGCTCTATCCGCGCCGGCCAATCGTTCCCGGCTCCGGTCTCCATTCCCCAGATCCAGCGTGGCAAGGCTGATGTTGCCCATGATGGCGGTGAGGATATTGTTGAAATCGTGGGCAATGCCCCCGGCCAGGGTGGCCAGGGATTCCAGCTTGCTCAGGCGCAAACGCTCTTCTTCGGCTTGTTTGCGTTGGGAAATATCACGGCAGACGCAGAACCTCAGATTGTGCCCGGCCTGCAACACCTTGTTGGCGCTTATTTCTACATCAAAGACTGTGCCGTCCTTGCGCCGGTGGACCGTCTCGAAACAGGCGGCGGCTCTGTCGGTATCATGAATTATTGCCAACAGTTGCTCCCTGGTCCATTGGGCATCCCAATCCCAAACATGAAGTTGGTGGACTTCTTTGAGGGAATATCCGAGCATCTCGGCAAACATTGGGTTGGCCTCGTAGACCTTGCCGTTTTGATCGAGGATCACGATGCCGTCTCTCGACTGCTCGAAAAGCAGGCGGCGGCGGCTCGCTTCTTCCGCCAGGGCCAACTCGGCCCGCCGGGGCTCGGTAACATCACGCACATATTCAATAACTGCCTTAATCTCTCCCGTTACCCGGTCCTCCAGGGGAAAAGTGAAAACCTCCATCACCTGTTCGGGGTTGGATGGAGGCCCTTTAACGGTTTCCCGACAAGCTTTCCCCGTCAACAGGGTCTGCTGGGTGGGGCAGACTTTGCACGGTGAACTTTGGCCATGATAAACTTCATAACACTTTCTCCCCACCATGGGCTGAACATAACCGAATTTCTCCATGGCCGGATTAACCCTGATGATATTGAGGTTCGGGTCGAGGATGCTCAAGCCGTCCTGGATACTGTTGAAGATGTCCACCAGGAATTGTTCATTATCCCGCAGTTTCGCTTCCGTCTGCTTGCGGTCGGAAATATCTCTGACCAAACTTAAAAACTTCACTCCCC
Organism: Deltaproteobacteria bacterium; assembly: GCA_003599195.1. Classification (GTDB taxonomy): domain Bacteria; phylum Desulfobacterota; class Desulfobaccia; order Desulfobaccales; family 0-14-0-80-60-11; genus SURF-52. The sequence goes on from QZIZ01000172.1 coordinate 19,256, forward strand.
CGGAAGTAGTTATGGCAGTGGCATTGATTTCCACGGGAATGGACCGGCCGTCTCTACCGGCATAATAAAGCTCAAGATTTTTAACGAAGCCTTCTTGTAAACAGCGCTTAACCGCGGCTGCGTTCTGTTCCCGATCCTGCTCCGCGGTCCATTCCAGGACGCTGCGCCCCAAGATTTCCCCCAGATCGCCATGTCCGGTTAGTCTCACATATTCCGGGTTGGCATCGAGAACCTTGCCGGTGGTGTCGACGATGACATAACCGGTATTGGTGGTCTCTATCAACCCCCGGTATTTTTCTTCGTTCTCCCTAAGGGCCTCTTCCACCCGATTCCGCTGGATAATCCGCCACATTCCCTCCATCAGCAGGGTAAGCTGCCGGACATCCGACTCGTCGTAATCCCCGGGCTTGTTACCCACACCCGCGACGATGACAATCTTGTCGCCATCAAAGATGGGGGCATTCATATGTTTTTTTACCTGCACGTGACCTTCCGGACAACCCTTCTTCCAGGGATTGGGGGCCGCATAGTCGTTGGTAATGATGGCCCTGCGCTGGCGCACCGCTTCTCCCCAAAGACCGGTGGTTTCTACGGGATAAACCAGGGGTTTATCAGCGATGCCGCATTCGGCCATGGTGTCCTTCGACCAGGCGTGCATGGTCAAAACGGATTCATCTTTGTTCATGAAGGCCAGATAGCCGATAGTGCTGCCGGTGAGCTTGATTGCCTCTTCCAGGGCAAAAGAGGCGATCTCCCGGAGAGGGGCCGCGGCCATCTGGTTGAGCTTCAACAAGGCCTCCAGCCGCGATTCGTTTAATTTGAAGATCTCCTCCAGGCGCTTGCGTTCGGTGATGTCCATCAGCACCGCGATATTGCCGATGACCTCGCCATGGTCATCATATTCCGGGGCGGCGTAAATGCTGTATTCGATGGGAGAACCATCCTTGCGCCGGCGCACCACGTCCTTCCCGATAATCGGCTTGCCGGAGCGGATCGATCTGCGAAAACCGGCAAACTCCTCTTTGCCGTCCTCCGCTACGGACGGCAGAAATTGTCCCAGCACTTCATCACGGCGCCAGCCCAGCATTTGCTCGGCCGCGGCGTTCCAAATGTTCTTCACCCGTCCTCCCGTATCCAGGTCCAGAATGGCGGCCGGCACGGTGTCCAGCGTGGCCCGCAGGGTTTCGTGGGCCCGGCGCAGCGCCTCTTCCATCAGCTTGCGCGCGGTGATGTCTTCGAAAACGGTGACGAACTGCCCCTGTTTGGGAGAAGTGACGGAAATATGAAAATGCCGGTCCATGGGCGGGAAAAAGGTCTCGAAGGCATAAGCCTGGCCGGAATGCGCCACCCGAGCATAGATTTCCAGGTAGGGGGCCGTGCCGGTCCCATAAACGAGGCTTGCCGCCCGGCCATGAATCAGTTCCCCTTTCAGGCCGGTGTGCTTTTCAAAGGCAGGGTTGGTGGAGATAATCCGGTAGTCCACCGCCGCGCCCCGGTCATCGTGGATCAGTTCGTGCAGGGCCACGCCCTCGGCCATGCTCTCGAATAAGCTGCGGAACCTGGCTTCGCTTTGCCGGAGGCCTTCCTCGGTCCGCTGTCGCTGGATGATCCGCCACATCCCTTCCATGAGCAGGGAAACCTGCCGCACATCCGACTCGTTATAATCCGAGGGCTTATTCCCCATGCCCGCGATGATGACGATTTTCTTCCCGTCAAAGATGGGCACGCCCAGATGCCGGGTTATTTCCAGGTGTCCTGCCGGACAGCCCTTCTTCCAGGGATGGGGTGCGGCGTAGTCGTTGGTAATTATGGGCCGGCGCTGGCGCACCGTCTCCCCCCAGAGGCCGGCGGCGGCCACCGGAAAAACCGGATTTTTATCCAATATCCGGCATTCTTCCATGGCGGTTTTCGACCAGGCGTGGATGGTCACCTCAGATTCGTCTTCGTTCACGAATCCCAGATAGCCGATCTTGCTGCCGGTGAGGAGGATGGCTTCTTCCATGGCAAATTCGGCGATTTCGGGGAGCGGGGCTTCGGCCATCTGGTTCAGCTTCAGCAAGGCCTCCAGGCGCAGTTCGTTTAACCTGGAAGTTTCCTTCTCCAGTTTCTGCTCAAAGACATCACTCATATATTTGATCACCACTGGGGTCCGGCCTGAAGTGCGGTCCGGCAGGGGAAAGGCGTGAACCTCCAATTTTCAAGATCGCGCCTAAATTTCATATGGATATGATATTGTATATAAGATAATAAAGCAATAGCCGTTTGTAAACACTAATCACCATATCATCTTTCGGTTTTCGCCGCATGAGGCAACATTGGTGCCCACTTCAGGATGATGGGTGGAAGGATTGGAGCCAATGGGGTTGCAACCGCAGCAGGCGATTGCTTTCATCAGGATAGCCGGTCGCCTCCAGAAGGGAGGTAGTCGAGGTAAGGTGATGGATTATTTTCCGGGAACAATCGGAGGGCAGGAATCGCCCCCAGTCCTGTTCCCGGAAGGGTTCACCGCCGCTAATAATAAGGAGATCCGCTACCCGGACGGCAAGGGAAGAGGGGATATCCGCCAGGACCGCGGCCGCCTCCCGGCGCACGGCCCCGGCCCGCACCCTCAAAAAGCCTTCGGCCAGGCCGTAGCGCACTGCCGCGGCCTTACCGCCATTATGGATTAAAAGTCCGGCCTGCCAAAATTTTTGCACATACTCCCACGCAGTCTTCCGGTCCATCGCGAAGTATTCCTGGAAATCCCGCAGCTTGAACCAGGCCCCACCTGTCGCGCCTAAAAAATCCAGCAGTTTGGGGCCGGTGAGTTTACTCCGGGGCCGTGTGGGGAGGAGACCTTGTAATCGGGACAGGGCCTCTGCCAGGCGCTCGCCGTGCACCCCGCGGTTATTAGTGAAGACATCTTTGACTCCGGGAGCCGCAGTTTCGGGGGAAGCCGTTATTTCCGAGGGCCGGCGCAGGAGGGACAAAATCAGCGGGAAATAAAAGGAAAAGGAATTCTCCAGGGTGAAGATCAGTCCCCGGAAGCGGTCCAAGGTGATGCGGCCGGCCAGATGAATAAGCATGGCCTCCTGCACCATTCCTTTCAACCGCAGGCCTAAGGCCTGGGGATCAGGGGGCCAGGGGAAGGCCCCCAAGGCCGCGTCCAGCATCAATCCGGACACCAGGGCCCGGTCCAGCGGCTCCTCGCCTGTGCCGAACCAATGGCAATCGCACCCTGCCGGCGAACCGCCCGCTCCCGCCATGATTATTAAGGCCTTTCTCCCCGGGTAACCGTGATCCCGGGGCCTTTCTTGCACCGGAGAAGTCTGGGGCCCTATTTGAGTGCCCCAAGTTCGACAGTGCAAAGCCGCGGCCAATAATCGAGGCGAACAAATGCTTATAATTGTTACGGGAAATCAACAGGTGATGGGACAGGAGCAATGGCCCATGTCTTAGGATATCCTGGAGCAGTGAGCGGTGGAGAAGAGTTGGGTTGCGGGTTACGGGTTGCGAGTTAAAAAAAAAAAGCAGTTTTAAACTCGCAACCCGTAACCCGCAACTCGCAACTCTTTTTTACTGCTCACCGCTCACTGCTTTAAGGATGGCCCGGCAAAATGCGGGCAAGTCTTCGGGTTTCCGGGAGGTGATGAGATTGCCGTCCACCACCACCTCCTGGTCCACGAAGTTGGCCCCCGCGTGTACCAGATCGTCTTTGATGGCGAAAAACGCGGTCACGGTCTTGCCCTGAATGACTTCGGCTGAGGCCAGCATCCAGCCGCCGTGGCAGATAGCAGCCACCACCTTGCCCTGCCGGGCCGCCTCCCGGACCAGGGAGACCATGGCCGGATAGCGGCGCATGTGGTCCGGCGCGTAGCCGCCGGGGATAATCACTGCGTCAAACTCATCAGCCTTAACTTCTCTGGCAGCTTTATCCACCTTCACCGGGTAGCCGAATTTACCGTGATGCACCTTGCCCGCGGCCGGACCCACCACCGCCACTTCCGCACCCTCCTCCCGGAAACGCAGCAGGGGATACCAGAGCTCCAGGTCCTGATATAGATCCTCGGCCAGGATGGCGATGTGTTTGCCTATTAGTTTCATGCAAGACCTCCGATACGAGTTCAAGGTTCAAGGTTAAATGAGTGCCATCTAGCAATAAGCCAAAGCACTCGTTTTGGTTATTAAAGATAAGAGCCGGGGAAGCCGGCAACAAGATTGGCAGGAAAATTATGGTAGCAGCCACCAAAAGATAGGGGGCGCACCTTTTATCAACTTTGAACCTTGAACTTTGAACTATTTACTCAGGGTAACAAATGATGAGGATTCTCATCCGGAGGAACGGCTGCGCGTAAAGACGCCTTGCCGCTGGGCCAGCGCCAATAGAGGCGCTGTTTTTGGAAGGGAAGGAGGAGCAGAGAACGCAAGCCGTTATCCTTTGGCAGCAGATACCCGGGAACGCCGATGACCACCTGCCCCTGGGGCACGTTGAGCTTAAGGCTGCGGGCCAAACGGTCCCACCAGGAAAAGATGACGGAGTAATTGGAATTGGTCTCTTTGCCCACCGCCGAATGGTGAATGCCGTGCATGCGGGGGGTGACCAGGACCCGGTTCAGCCGCCGCTCCAGGCCGACGGGCAGCGCCACGTTGCTGTGGTGGAACATGGTGGCCAGGTTGAAGACAATCTCATAGGCCAGATAGGTCAGCGGCGTAATCCCCGCCAGGGCCACCTGGACGATGCGAAAGAGGGTGGAGTAAAACGTTTCCCCGAAATGGAAACGGAAAGAGGTGGTCACGTCCAGGTCCGGGTCCACGTGGTGGACGTTGTGGAAGCGCCACAAGAGGGGATAGACGTGGTTGGCCCGGTGCCACCAGTAGAAGGTGGCGTCCATCCACAGGAACCCCAGGAGAAATTGGAGCCAGAAGGGGAGGGCCAGCTCCGGGAGCAGGCCCAATGAGTGAGATTGGGCCCACATGGCCGCGGCCAGGGCCAGGGGCCGGACCACGGCCACCCCCACCCCGAAGGAAAGCCCGGTCACCGCCAGGTTGACGGCCCAACGCCGGGGCCGGCTCCGTTTGGGACGGCGCAGGGGCCGCAGGGCCTCCAGGACCACCAGCAGCACAAACAGGACCACCAGGAATTCCGGGACCCAGGATGAGAAATTCAGAAGACGGGACATTAGACCTCCCTGTCTCCATCCTACCCGATATTCTCCCGAAACTCAATTCATCTATGCAGAGCGGCATAATACCTAAACACCCTGTGCGTCTCTGAGGTAAAACTGAATCACCGCAGAGACGCAGAGGACGCAGAGATTAAAGATGTTCAATTACTTAAGCCGCTGTGTCTAATAGGGACGGAAAGACTTTTCGAAATCGCTCAGCTTGGCCCCGAAGGCCTGGTAAAAGGCGTTTTCCGAATCGGTATTCTTCAGGTTCCGGAAATAGGCGAACAAGGCCGGGTAGCCCCGCCATTCCACCAGAGTCAGGACCGCCAGGGACGCAGTGTCGTAGGATAGGGGAACCATCATCTGGTTTGGGCTGCGCAAATTTTCCAGCCTGGGGAAATTGGGGACGCTTTTGACCCTCTCCAGCCAATACTTTTTCCAGGTCCCCGAACTTTGTCCGCCGGCGGTCTCCATAATGTGCGCGGCAATGACGTTGGCCACCCCTTCCGACATCCACCTTACAGGCCCATGTTTGTCATTGCTCTCCTGGCCCTGATAAAAATGGACCATTTCGTGGCAAAGGATAAATAATTGCAGGTAGTTACCCTTAGTACCCCCCAAATCGACAATCAGGGTTCCGCCTTTGGCCAGGCCCGAGGAATGGGATAAAAACGAGGCCTGGGCCTCGCTGGCTCCGTACCAATCCTTGATAGCCTTCTTATAGTTGAATTTATCGCAGGAAAGCTTGATGCGAATGTCTCTCTGCATGGCGATTCCGTAGGTGCGATGAAAAAAATCGAAGACCCCGTTGATGGTGGCCCGGGCCTGGGTTTCGGCCTTCTTCTCCACGCCGTGGTCCACGACCACGTCCACCCGGGCGGCAAAGGCAGCCGGGGAGTGGCAAAAGTTAAACAGGAACAGGCAGGCGGCCAGGATCAATACCGAAGCTTTGGTCTGCACGGAATTTCCATCCTTAAAGTGGTGGGATGCGGCTATCTTTAACTAGAATCGGCAATCTTGAGTACATACTGAATTAAACGCTTATTGCCTTAGCTTCGGAAAACACAAAAAGTTATTTTATTACGGTGATTCAAGAGCAAAGACCCCCTACCCCTTAGAGGCTGATCATTACCCATAAATCAGAAAGGAGTTTAAATAAAAGAGATATTCAATCCCCTTTGTTCATCCATAAGCCTCTGGAAAAAGCGGTAGAACAGGCTTTCCAGCCTGTTCGGGCCGATTTTTCAGTACAGCCTGGAAAGGCTGTGCTACCGCTTTGAAAAACTTGTGGGTAATGATTAAGAGGGATTCTTAGGGTTTTTCGAGGCCTCGTCCCGGGCCATCTTCTGCCAGAAGGCCCAGGACTTGAGGCTGCGGCCCAGGTGGTGGCGCAGGAAATTATAGATTACGGCCAGGCTCTGGTCCCGTTGGGCCGGGGGAAACCTGAGGCGGGTAAGTTTTTCGAGCGGCAGTTCCGCAGCCAGGCGCAGCAGTTTCCAGACCCCGGGATTGAGCGGCAGCAGCGGCCCGGCCGCTCCCCGGCTGCACGCGGCGCAGACCACGCCGCCTTGGGGAATGCTGAAAAAAAGCGGCGGGACGGGCTCCCGGCCGCACACCCGGCAGCTCTCCCACTGGGGGCCGTAGCCCCCCAATTGCAGCAGATGGAGCAGAAAAGGGGGCAGCAGCGAATCGGGGTCGGCCCCGGCGTCCAGATGCTCCAAGGCCTGGTTCAGGGTGTTAAAGATGGCGCCGGTGGTCTCAGGCGGCGTGGAGAGCTCGCCTGCCAGTTCTGCCAGCACGGCCGCGGCCGCCAGCCGCCTTAAGTTCCGGCGGAGGTTGGGAAAGGAATTGACCAGTTCTCCTTGCTGGAGGAATTCCAGATCGCCTTTGGCCCGGGGGGAGAGTTGAAAAACCACCCGGTTCAGGGGCTCCAGGCAGTTGGCGAAACGGCGGCGGCTCTTTTTGGCGTGTTTGGCGATCCCGGAGAGCCGGCCGCCCTCAGGGGTAATGAAATTCACCAGCCGGTCGGCTTCGCCGTAGTCGCGGATTTGCAGAACAATGGCCGGGGTCTGGCGGGTGGTCATGGAAAAGATTTTACCACAGAGGCGGAGAAAAGTGGCCAGTGGTCAGTGATCAGTAGCCAGTGGCCAGTAAAAACTAAGGGTTGCCAGGGAGTTACCCCCTCTCCCCCCGCCCGCGAGGTGTCCTTCCCCCTTGCCGTTGACTGGCGGGGGGAGAGGGCCGGGGTGAGGGGGGCTGGGCTTTTCATGTTTTACCGGTGCGCCACAGGCTCATGGGAAACTGTGGCGAACCTTTTTTTAATAAGAAGATTCATCAAACAGAAAATCAAGCATTCTCTTTGGATTAACCATAAAGTCGTGCATCACCCGGTAGTGCTCGGTCTCATAGTAATCAAGCTTTTTCAATCCCACCGGCAGAGAAGTGATATATCCAGGCTTCGGGATAGGCCATCAGGATTGGGGAATGCGTGGCAACGATAAACTGAGCCTTTTGCAAAATTCGTTTTGGATGAATTTAGGCGCCAGCAAAAGTCAGGTTAAGTCCCCCCAG
>QZIZ01000080.1 GCA_003599195.1 Deltaproteobacteria bacterium
AAAATATTTACCGCAGAGACGCAGAGGGCGCAGAGATGAAGATTGAAACAAGACACGCATATGCTCAGCAAAAGAATCATCCCCTGCCTGGACGTTAAGGACGGGCGGACCACCAAGGGCATCAAGTTTCAGAACAACGTGGACATCGGCGATCCGGTGGCCATGGCCCGGCACTATTACGAAGCCGGCGCGGACGAACTGGTGTTCTACGACATCACCGCATCCAGCGACCACCGGGACATCATGATCGAGGTGGTGCGCAACGTGGCCGCGGCCATCCTCATCCCCTTCTCGGTGGGGGGCGGCATCCGCAATCTCCAGGACATGCGGGCCGTGCTCCTGGCGGGCGCGGAAAAGGTGAGCGTGAATACCGCGGCGGTGCTGGACCCCAACCTCATCGCCGCGGGCGCGAAGGATTTCGGCAGCCAGTGCATCGTTTTGGGCATGGATGTGAAAAAGGTGGAGGTCTCCGAAACCATCCCTTCGGGCTATGAAATGGTGATCCACGGGGGCCGCACCCCCATGGGCATCGACGCGCTTTGGTGGGCGAAAGAAGCGGAGCGCCTGGGCGCGGGCGAGATCTGCCTCAATTCCATCGACGCGGACGGCACCCAGGAAGGGTATGAACTGACGCTGACCCGGATGATTTCCGAAGCGGTCTCCATCCCGGTGATCGCCTCCGGGGGCGCGGGCACGCCCGAGCATCTCGTAGAGGTCCTGACCGCGGGCAAAGCCGACGCCGCGCTCATCGCGAGCATGGTCCACTACGGCACTTACAGCATCCGGGAGATTAAGGATTATCTGAGCCAGCGGGGCATCCCCGTGCGCCTCCACTGGTAAACCGGCAACTTTTATAGCGAGTGGCCATCGAACAGGTAAAGGAAAGCCCTGCGGCCAGAAATACCTGTTTGACACAACTCGGCAGTACCCAGGAAGGTCCCTGTGAACGATCAGTTTGATCTGGACCACAAAGACGACTACAACCAGGAGTTGCCGGAGATCCTGGAGCCGGAGCTGGCAGGGGTCCATGAAGAGCCCGAGGAGGCGGAGGAAGAAGCCCCGCTCCCCGCGCCCCTGGAGTTGGACCTCCTGCAGCGCTATATCCGGGAGGCCAACCGCTATTCCCTCCTGACGCCGGAACAAGAAAAGGAACTGGCCCTCCGCTACTACGAAGACAAGGACCGGGACGCCGGCAGTCAGCTGATCACCAGCAATCTGCGCCTGGTCATCAAAATCGCCCTGGAATTCCAAAAATTCTGGATGAAAAACCTCCTGGACCTGATCCAGGAGGGCAACATCGGCCTGATGCACGCCATCAAGAAGTTCGACCCCTACCGGGGCATCAAGCTCTCCTATTATGCTTCGTTCTGGATCAAGGCCTATATCCTCAAGTTCATCATGGACAACTGGAAGCTGGTGAAGATCGGCACCACCCAGTCCCAGCGCAAGCTCTTTTACAACTTGAGAAGGGAGAAGGAAAAGCTCCGGGCCTTAGGCTTCGAGCCGGGTCCCAAGCTGTTGGCCGAAACCCTGAATGTCCGGGAAGAGGAAGTCATCGAGATGGACCAGCGTCTGGGAGGTTGGGAACTCTCCTTAGACGCGCCCTTGAAAGAGGGTTCGGACGAATACCACAAAAACTTCCTGCCGGCCACCGAACCCCACGTGGAAGAAGCCCTGGCGGAAGCGGAATTGAAGGGCCTGTTTCGCCAGAAACTGGAGGAGTTCAAACAGGACCTGAACGAAAAAGAGCTGGACATCCTGAACTTGAGGCTGCTGGCGGAACACCCCTTAACCTTGCAGGAAATCGGCGCCCGCCACGGCATCTCCCGGGAAAGGGTGCGCCAGATCGAAGACCGGATGATCAAAAAATTGCGCCACTTTCTTAAAGGGGAAATCCCCGATTGGGAAGATTATTCGACGCCGATGAGTGATTAGCATGGAGAAAGCAGAAGCCGGAGCCGATATTTAGTATTATATTAATAAGAGTTGAATATTAATGACTGGAAACCATGGCCGATGCGGATCAGGTTTAAAACATTAGCTCCTTTTAAGCGTCTCATTATTGGGAGTATGCTGCTCGGGCTTTGCTGGGGGGCGGTGGGCTGCTCCTGGCTGCCTCCGGGGGTGGGGGGAACTCCGGGAACGGAGGCAGTGACGCCCTCGAAGACCGAGGCCTACTACCATTATTTGCAGGCGCAAAATTACCTGCTGGCGGAAGACGCCGAGGCCGCGGCCCGGGAATATGAAGAAGCCCTGAAGCACGACCCCGAGTCCGCACAGATGGAAACGGAATTGGCCGCCCTCTACCAGCGCATGGGGGATGTGAAGAAGGCCCTGGCCCATGTGAATAACGCCCTGAAGCTGGACCCCAAGCAGCAGGACGCCCATTTCATCCTGGCCGGGCTCCACGTGGGCCTGAATCAACTCCAGGAAGCCACCAGGGAATACGAGCAGATACTGAAGCTGGACCCGGAGAACAAGGAGGCCCGTCTTTTCCTGGCCTCCCTTTATGCCCAGCAGCGCCGCTATGCCAAGGCCGTCCGCAACATCCAGGAACTGCTCCGCCAGGAGCCGAAATTGGTGGTGGGCTATTATTACCTGGGACGCATCTACCTGGAGATGGAACAGGTGGCGGAAGCCAAGAAAGAGTTCCTCCGGGTGCTCACCCTGGACCCCAATTTTGTCCCGGCCATGTTCGATCTGGGTTCAACCCTGGAGCGGGAGAAGCAATACTCCCGGGCGATGACCATTTACCGCCGCATCCTGAAGCAATCTCCCAAAAACAGCCGGGCCTGGATCAGTATCGGGCGTCTATATCTGTTGATGCACCGGTACGGAGAGGCTCAAAAAGCCTTTAAGGCTGCGAAGGACCTGGAGAAGAACGAAGCCGCAGTTTTTTTTAACGTGGGCCTCATCTATTTGGAGCAGAAGCAACCCGACCTCGCCATCAAAGAATTCCGCGCATTGATGAAAAATCCCCTTTATAAGGAACGGGTCCGTTATTACCTCGGCATGGCCATGGAGGAAAAAGGAGATATGCAGGCCGCAGCCCGGGAGTATCAGTCGGTGGCCCGGGACTCCGAGAATTATCTTCCCGCGCAACTACGGCTGGCCTTAATCTATTACCAACACCAACAGAAAGAACAGGCTTACCGGCTGCTGGAAGGACTCAAGGAACAGACCCAGGAAAGGGAAGATATTTTCCTCACCCTGGCCTTTTTCTATGAAGATGAACACCGTTGGGACCGGGCCATCGGCGTGCTGCAGGAAGGATTGAAAAAGAATCCCCAATCCGAAGAGATCAATTTCCGCCTGGCGGTGCTTTATGAAAAGAAGAAGGAATTGGAGCCGAGCATCCGCCATATCAAAAAGGTCCTGGAACTGGACCCGGAAAACGCGGATGCCCAGAATTTTCTGGGGTATTCTTATGCCGAAGCCGGTATTCATCTGGATGAGGCCGAGAGGCTGATCCGCGCGGCCTTGCGGGCTAAGCCGGAGAGCGGCCACATCGTGGACAGCCTGGGATGGGTCTTCTATAAAAAAGGCCAGTTCGACAAGGCGGTGGCCGAACTGGAGCGGGCCGCCAAGATGATGCCCAAGGACGGCCTCATCGCCGAACATTTGGGGGACGCCTATCTAAAACTGAAGCGCTACCAGGACGCCCTGCGCACCTATCGCCGGGCCCTAGGCCTGGAAAACGCCAATATCCAGGAACTGCGCAAAAAGATCAAAAATTTGAAACCGGCAGTCAAGGAGACGGGCTTGTGAGCCGGCGGCTTTATGTCGGGCTGGCGCTGGCTCTCTGTTTCTGGGGCTGCCGCGCCCTGCCGCCCCCGGCGCCGCCGGTTGCCGTCACCTCCGGCCAGGAGCTGCTGGCCAAACTCCAGGCCGGGAAGCCCCAGGTTCAATCCTTTGAAGCCCGGGGACGCCTGACTTTCCTTTCCCCGCAACAGAATTATTCCGGGACCAGCCTGATCAAAGGCCGGCTGCCGGCCACGGTCCGGGCCGATGTTCTGGATTTCCTGGGCCGCTCGGTCCTTAATTTCTACACTAACGGCCAGGAAGTGGAGGTCCTTGCGCCCAAGGAAGGCAAACTCTACCGGGGCGCGGCCACCCCCGGCAACCTGGCGGCTTTCATCCCCCCGGCGGTGACCCTGCCCCAGGCCCTGCGCCTGATGTCGGGAGATCTGCCCTTGAGTTCCGGGCCTCCCTCCCGTTGGGCCTATGATCAAGCCCAAGGCCGGTATCTCCTGGAGTGGCGCAACTCCGGCGGCGGCGTGCAGGAACGGCTCTGGGTGGAGGCCGGGGGCCTCAAACCGGTGCAAGACGAATGGTTCGGGCCGGACGGCACCCTCCGTTTCGCCGCGGAGTTCAGCGACTTCGGGCGTCTGTCTCCCGGTCTGCCCGGCCAGATTGTCTTGAAGACCCGCCAACCGGACGCGGAACTACGGCTGGTCTACCGGGAGATGCTCATCAATCCCTCTTTGAAGGACTCCGACCTGGCAGTGCCCCGGACTGCGGGGGTGCAGGAAGTGCCGTTGAAGTAGGGTGCGTCTCACGCACCATCTTGGATTGCTATTCGAACCTCGAACCTCTAACCTTGAACCCTGAACTTTGAACTCTCGGGCTATGAAGTTCATTGTTGACCTCCCCCTGGCCGGACTGGCCAAATGGCTGCGGTTCTGCGGCTTTGACGCCGAGGTGGAGCGCCTTTCCCCAGGGACTCCTCAAACCCTGCCGCCGGTGCGCCCCCACACCTATCTCCTGACCAGACAGCAGGCTTTTACCCGTTTCCGGCGGGATGATTTGCTGATCCTTGCCGCGGCCGCGCCGGAAGGCCAGTTGGAAGAGGTGATCAGCCGCCTGGGAATCAAGACGGGGGACCTGGACCTTCTCAGCCGCTGTGGCCAATGCAATGCGACTCTGGCCCCCATTCCCCGGGAGCAGGCCCTGGGCCTGGTGCCGGAACACGTCTTTCACACCCAGGAGCAGTTTCACCAATGCCCGCAATGCCGCCAGGTATACTGGCCCGGGAGCCATTTACGGGGCATTATGGCGAAGGTATTGGAGAAATTGGATTGAATCGGCGTGCATCGGCGTTTATCGGCGGTTAATATTTAACCGCTGATGCACGCCCAAAACGCCGATTGCACATCTGCAACAGCAATCGTATATTGTGAAAAAGCCTAAGAAAGGGAATTCATGAATGACGTCAAGAACAAGGCCATGGGCACCCTGTACACCATTCTGAAGTGGGCCAGGATTTTTGCCTTAAACACCCTTCGCCGGGTCCTGATTCTGGGGAGATACACCCTGATCTGCTGGCAGCAGCAGAGGCTGCGGTGCGCCCAGCGCCGCTTGGGGAAAGCGGTGCTGGCCGCGCTGGAACAGGGGGAAGTCAACCCCATGCTCGCCGAAGGTGTGAAAGACGCCCTAGGGAAGGCCAAGGCGATTCAGGGCAAAAAGGATCAGCAATACCAGGCGGTCGCCGCCATCCGGGAGAAGATCCGCAATTCATGCGCCTGTGAGTAGCCAGTGATCAGTAATCAGTAATCAGTAATCAGTGAAAAACTGATCACTGATCACTGATCACTGATCACTGATCACTGATTACTGATTACTGATTAATGATTAATGATTACCATGCTTTCCTTTAAGATACGCCGCACTCGGCGGGACTGCCCCCCAGCTTCTCCAGCGCGTGGGGCAGGGCCGGGAGGACGGCTTCCAGGCTTTCCCGCGCGCCCTTGGGGCTGCCCGGGAGGTTGATGATCAGGGTGCAGCCCCGGGTCACGGCCAGGCCCCTGGAGAGCATGGCATGGGGGGTCTTGCTCAGGCCGAAGGCCCGCATGGCTTCGGGAATGCCGGGCACCAGCCGCTCGGCCACAGCCAGGGTGGCTTCGGGGGTGATGTCCCGGGGGGTGAGGCCGGTGCCGCCGGTGGTAAGGATCAGGTCCAGGCGGTCCGCGTCGCACCAATCCACCAGCCGCTCTACGATGGCCTCCTGCTCGTCGGGAACCACGGCGGCGGCCGTCACCTGAAAGATTCGCGGGTCCAGGAGCCGGCCCAGTTCCGGGCCTGCGGTGTCTTCCCGCTCCCCCGCGTGGCCCTTGTCGCTGATCGTCAGAATGCCCACCCGGAATTTCATCGTTTCACCTGCAAGATGGATTTGCTCACGGTTAAACAATTATTAAATAAATAGGGAATTATTGCAAAGGTCCACCTTCTGTCTTAAATTAATCTCAAGTTCAGAAATCTCTAATTCAGATCCCTCAGCCTTCTTTGAGGGACGGAATCTCCAAAAAGGGAGGCAGAAAGTATGGCGACGTTCGTGGTATTGGGGAAATGGACGGATAGAAGTTTCGAGGCCATGAAGGATCCCAAGGCCTGCGAAGAAATTAAAAAAATTGTGAAAGATATGGGCGCTGACATAAAGGCCTGGTATATGTTGATGGGTCAATATGACGAGGTCTGCATCCTGGAGGCCCCGGACGCCGAAATCGTGGCCAGGATCGTGATTGCCCTAACCATGAAATACGGCGGCAAGAGCGAGACCCTGCGGGCCTTCAGCGAAGAGGAAGCCAAGAAAATCTGCCCGTCCCAGGGCTAGGTATGACGCTTCTCTAGGAATAATACTCTTTCAGCAGCGGCCTCCGGGCCGCTGTTTTGTCATCAACCAGATTTTCCTAAGATTCTGCCGAGGGAAAGCGGCCTACGCGAGGGCGGCAAAAGGCTACTGGAGGCTTACATGTTGTCCTTATCGTCAAATCCCTATCAAGACCACTCTTTTAAGCTGATGGCCCCGTTGAAAATTTCCAGATAGTGAATCTTATCCGAAGTCCAGGCCCCGGCATTCGCCAAGATCTTGCCGTCTTCCAGAATATGCAGGCCATGAAGATGCGTATGCGCGAGGATGACGATATCGAAGCCCCGGGCAAAAAGCTTCCGGGCGGCGGTAAAGTTGCTGGGGGCTTCGACCATGGTGCTATTGCGGCCATTGACTTTTTTATTTTTCAAGGCATGAAAGAACCACTCAATTTTAAAGAAAAGATGAAAAAACTTGGGAGAAACCAGGAGCAACTTTCCCAGCACCTTAGAGAGATGATGGTAGAGTCCGGGGAATTGGTGAAAACGTTCATCAAATCTATGGCCGTGTTCGATATGAATACGGCGGCCGCCGGAGACAACTTCGAGAAAGGGAGCGAAAGAAAAAACGCCGAATTTCGATAAATATGGTTCCAAATGAATGTCATGGTTGCCTAATACGTAATAAATCTTCTTACGTCCTCTATATATAAAATCTTTTACACTCCTGATAGCCGAGTGGATATCTCTTACCAATTTATTAGTGGAGAATTGCAATAAATCAATACCATCACCATTGATACAAAGGCTGATGCCTTTTCCGGAAAGATATTTTAAAAAGGAATTCAGGTAGTCTCTTTTTAAGAAGGCAGGGTTGCCAAGATGGAGATCGGAAATTACGCAGAGGTGATTTTCATTAACTTTCTTGCCGGATTGTTTCATTGTGTTTAACAGCAATCAAGTTAGTAATAACAGGATTACCGGCTGAGATTCAGGATTAGTAAATAACAATAAATTAGCTATTGATAGTTTTTTGTCAAGTACCGATACCGGTTTTCTCCTCCTTCAGGATTTCCTTACACCATGGTTATTTGCGGCCGTACAGGACTTCGGCCCGGTTTTTTACGGCGGCAATTATTTGCGGCAAGGTGGAACAGGTGCCTTGATTGATGAGAAATTTAGGGATCTTCCCCCCGGGGTCGGTCAGGAGCCTGTAAGTCACTTTGGTGTGAGTGGCATCAAAGGGCTCCAGAATCCATTCCCCCCGGTTTTCCCGAAGGTTGCCCAGCGCCAGCGTCCAGGAAAGATGATAGAACTGTGCGGCGGCCCGCGTCTCGTCTTGTTCGAGCTTGATGATGTACCAGCGGTTTTGGCACGGCCAGGGGAAATCCAGGTGGCTGTAG
This sequence comes from Deltaproteobacteria bacterium, assembly GCA_003599195.1. Lineage (GTDB taxonomy): Bacteria > Desulfobacterota > Desulfobaccia > Desulfobaccales > 0-14-0-80-60-11 > SURF-52. The sequence goes on from QZIZ01000080.1 coordinate 7,989, forward strand.
AGATAGGAGATGGATTTGCCGCCGGGGAGGCGGGAACCGGCGTGGTCAGCCGGGGCGCCCCCGAGCATTTGCTCCACCGCTTCCGGGCTGTCGGGTTTTCTTTGCAGGATCTGCGGTAGTTTGTCCGCGGCCACCACCATACTGTTGAGGGTGCGGGGCATGAAATACCGATAATTATTAAAATCGGTGATCACCCGCCACACGGTCTCGGGGGGAGCGTTGATAACCCCCATGACCTCCCCGCGCTTCAGGGGGCCGCGGCCAGCCTCATTGAAAGAGACGATGACCTCCCCGGCCCTTAACCGGTTGCAAACCTCATCCTGATCGCCGGCGCCGGCTAAAAACCCCGGGAAGATGGCGGCCGCTGCGGCCGCCAGCAGAATCCAGACCGGCTGCGAGCTAACCCGGAACATGGAAAACATCGATGGCGTCGCCGGGGGAAACCACCCCTTCTTTAAGCACCCGGGCAAAGACCCCTTCCCGGGGCATGACGCAGTCGCCAACCAGCTCCCGGATGGCGCAGCCCTTGTGGCAGGCCTTGCCGATCTGGGTAATTTCCAGCTCCACTTCGGCCCCCACCTTAAGCCGCGTGCCCACGGGCAGGGAACAGACATCCAGGCCTGCGGTGGTCAGGTTTTCGGCGAAATCTCCGGGGTTGACGTTGGCCCCCGCAGCGCGCATCTTGTCGATGCTCTCCCGGGCCAGGAGGCTCACCTGGCGGATGCCCCCTTCCGCGTGCGCGTCGCCTTCCAGACCATGGTCCACCAGGAGCCGGGCCCGATCCACGTTATGCTTCACCACGCCCTTGCGGTCGCTGACGGAGACGGCGACGATCTGGGCTTGGTTACTGAGTTTGGAGGTTTGCTGAGTTTTATTATTCAATGATGATTCTCCCTGCTTAGTCGTTTGCCGCCAAAAACATGAATCGTCCTGGTCCCCGCGGTCACCTCCCCGGCGTGAGTCACACCCCGGGGAATATAATATTCCTGCCCGGCAACAAGAGGAATTCTCCGGTTGTCAATAATCAAGGTGAATTTTCCCTGCACCACCATCATATATTCATCATAATCATGGGTATGCGTTTCTGAAAGCCTATTATTCCGGCATTTCCAGAAAGCAACTTGGCTGCCGTCCGCGCCATCAAAGACATATCCCTCAATATCTTCAGTATATTGGGACTTACTGGCAATTTTATTAAGCGGATTTTTCAGAAAATCCGGAAAATCATCCATACTTTGCCTTTCAAGCTGACGTCTTATAGCACAGGCGAGATGCCTGTGCCACCAGGGGGTGGATGAGGATTTTGAGGGGAGGGCGAAGTTTTACCTCGTCTCAGGCAAAGATTCCAAACCCAAAAAAATTTCCCCTGGTTTCCGGAAGGATTCCGAAAATCAGGGGAAATATTATCAAGCGTTGGGACGCTAAGAACTATCGAGAGACGCCCAGGTGTTGGCCCTTGACCACAGATCACTGACCCCTGACCCCTGCCCCCTACTCCTTCTCCCGGGCCGCCTTGGCTTCGGCGATGATCTTCTCCGCCAGGTGGGGCGGCATTTCTTCGTAGTGGTCGAATTCCATTTCATAGGTGCCCCGGCCCCCGGTCTTGGAGATGAGGTCGGGGGCGTACATCAGCACTTCGGACATGGGCACGTGCGCGGTGATCACCTGGTTTTTACCCTGGGCGTCCATGCCCAGGACCCGGCCCCGGCGGCCGTTGAGGTCGCCGATGATGTCCCCCATGTTGGCTTCGGGCACGGTCACGGTCATCTTCATGATGGGTTCCAGCAGGGTGGGGTTGGCCTGGAGCACCCCTTTCTTGAAACCCATGGAACCGGCGATCTTGAAGGCCATATCCGAAGAATCCACTTCATGGAAGGAGCCGTCATAGAGCTTGACCCTGAAATCCACGGTGGGGAAGCCGGCCAGGGCCCCTTCCTCCTTGGCTTCGGCGATCCCCTTCTCGACGGAGGGGATATATTGCCTGGGGATGACCCCGCCCACGATCTTGTCCACGAATTCGAAGCCCGATCCCCGGGGCAAAGGCTCCAGTTCCAGCCAGGTGTCGCCGTATTGGCCCCGGCCGCCGGATTGGCGCTTGTATTTGCCCTGGACTTTGGTGGTGCCTTTGATGGTCTCCCGGTAGGGCACCTTGGGGGGTTTGAGCACCGCCTCCGCCCCGAACTTGCGTTTCAGCTTCTCCATGGTGGCTTCGATGTGCACCGAACCCACGCCGGAAAGCAGGATTTCCTTGGTGTCGGTATTCCGGGAGAGCTGCAGGGACGGGTCTTCTTCGATGAGTTTGGAGATGGAGGAGAAGACTTTGTCTTCCTCGCCCCGTACCTTGGATTCCACGGCCAGGGTGACCATGGGCTTGGAGGGCAGGAGCGGGGGCAGCAGTACGGGCTTGGCCTCGGTGGCCAGGGTGTCGCCGGTGACCGTTTCCTTCAGCTTGGCCACGGCCGCGAAGGCTCCCGGTCCGGCAGAGGCCACGGCCTTCTGGCCTTTGCCTTCCAGCAGGAATAATTGCCCGTACCTCTCCGGCACGGCCCGGGTGACGTTAAGGACCGTCTCGTCGGACTTCATGGCGCCGGAGTAGATGCGGAAGATGGAGAGCCGGCCGGCATAGGGGTCGGCCACGGTCTTGAAGACCTGGGCCGCCAGGGAGCCGTCGGGGTCCACTTCCAGCAGCACTTCTTCGCCGCCGCCGGGTTTCTGGCCTTTGACCGGCCCCCGGTCTTCAGGCGCGGGGAGGAAGTGGTTGATGGCGTCGAGCAACAGGGCGGGGCCCAGGTTGCTTAAGGAAGCGCCGCAGAAGGCCGGAACGATGGCCCCTTTGAGGGTGCCCAGGCGCAGCCCCCGGTAAATCTCGTCTACCGTGAGTTCACCTTCTTCCAGGAATTTCTCGATGAGCTCGTCGTCGCTCTCCGCGGCGAAATTCAGCAGGTCGCCCCGAAGCTGCTCCACTTCGTCCTTCAGGTCGTCGGGGATGTTTCCGGCCTCCAGTTTGCCGCCGGGAGCCGCGGCCGTAAAGGCCTTCATGGCCACCAGGTCCACCACGCCTTTGAACCCGGCCTCTTTGCCGATGGGAAGCTGCAGGGGCACCACCGGGGCTTCCAAAATATCCTTGATTTCCGTAATGGCCTTCCCGAAGTCGGCGCGTTCCCGGTCCATTTTGTTAATAAAAAACAGGCGGGGCAGGGCATAGTGCGCGGCGGTCTGCCAGACCTTCTCGGTGCCCACCTTGACGCCGTCCACCGCGTCCACCACCACCACCGCGGCGTCGGCCACGTGCAGGGCGGCCCGGGTGTCGGCCAGGAAGTTGTCGTCACCGGGGGTGTCGGCGAAATAGACGGAGTGCTTTTTCCACTGATAATGATGAAAGGCCGTGGAAATGGTGATCTTGCGCTTGATTTCCTCAGGCTCGTAGTCTAGAACGGAACTGCCGTCATCCACCTTCCCCAGCCGGTTGGTGGCCCCGGCTCCGAAGAGCAGAGCCTCGGCCAGGGAGGTCTTGCCGCAGCCGCTGTGGCCGACTAAGGCTAGATTGCGGATTTGTGCTGTTTTGCCGGACATCAAGTTCTCCTTCCCTCAAGGTTGCCCGCCCGGCCGAGACTCCCTCCAGGCCGGGCGCGAAGCACCCTTTTAACTATCAGTTTTTTCAATAATTCTCAACCGGTTTTTCCTGCATCGGGTAATCAAGTAAAGCCGCTCCATCTCATTATTTTGGTTTCTCGCGAAGGCGCCAAGGGCGCAAAGGCGCAAGAGTTTTTTAAAATATCAATCCTTGGCGTCTTTGCGGCTTTGCGTGAGATAAACCTGGCGGCGGAGTTGCTTGGACTGCTTTAATAAGTACGATCTAATAGCTCTTCCGTGAAGGCCCGGAAATAGTCCTTTTCGGGACCCGGAGGCAAATCCTCCAGGTTGGCCTGGGCCTTTAAGGTATATTCCCGGGCCAGGGCCCGGGCCCGGTCCAGGGACCCGTATTTCTGCAAGAGGTCGCGCAGTTCCTGGACCATCTCCGGTTTCAGGTTATGGGCCATCTCCTGCAGCCTGGCCCGGTCCTGAGGGGTGGCCTGGGCCAGGGCGTGAATCACCGGCAGGGTAATGCGCCCCTCCTTCAGGTCGTTGCCGATGGGTTTGCCCATTTCCCGGGCATCGCCGGTAAAATCCAGGATATCGTCCACCACCTGGAAGGTGATCCCCAGGTTCAGGCCGAATTGGGTCAGGGCCTCTTCCTGCTGCGGCGGCACGTCCCCCAAAATCGCGCCGATCTGGCAGGCCGCGGACATGAGAATCGCGGTCTTGCGGTTGATGACCTCGAGATATCCTTCTTCCGTGAGCTGCAAGTTGTTGGTGTGCAGCAATTGCAGGATCTCCCCTTCCGCCATCAGGGTGGTGGTCTGGGCCAAGACCTTGAGCACCCGCAGGCGATCGGTGGTTACCGCCAGGGACAGGGCCTTGGACAACAGGAAGTCCCCCACCAGGATCACCGCCTGATTGCCCCAGATGGTGTTGGCGGTGGAGCGCCCCCGGCGCACGGCCGCCGCGTCCACCACGTCGTCATGCAGCAGGGTGGCCGCGTGCAGGTATTCAAAGATGGTGGAGAAGGCTGGAAGATCGGGACTGTTGCAGCCGCACATGCGCGCGGCCAAAAGAAACAGGAGGGGACGGATGCGTTTGCCGCCGCTCAGCAGAATATGCCGCCCCACTTCGGAGATCAGAGGAACATGGGATTGGAGATTGTCCACCAACGCCTGGTTGATGGCGGCAACCTCCTTTTCCAACTCCTTGAGAATACCTTTAGCGCCCATAAATCTTCGATTGTGAATAAAGCAACTTATCCTACTTGCTTGGGGATGTCAAATTGAAATAGTGGCCAGTGGCCAGGGACCAGGGGTCAGGGGTCAGGGGCCAGGAACTGGAAACTGATCACTGAACCTCACCCACCAGATCGTAAGGCAAAGCCCGCTTGATCAGAACCGGCTGAATCTCGCCGATCCGCGCTTCCCCCCCGGTAATGTACACCTGGCCGTCGATCTCCGGGGCCTGGGTGATGAGGCGGCCGGTGAGGAGGTAGTCGCTTTCGCTGCTGATTCCTTCCACCAGCACCGGCTGGATGGCGCCTTTTAAGGATTTAAGACGTTCTTTGACGATTTGGGCCTGGAGGGCCTTTATTTTCCCCGCCCGCTGCCGGGCGATGCGCCGCGGCACCGGAGGTGCGAAACGGGCCGCGGGCGTGCCTTCCTCCGGGGAATAGAGAAAAACCCCCAGGTGTTCGAAGCCCACTTCCTGAATCAGGTCGAAGAGCGCGGCGAAGTGCTCTTCCGTCTCTCCGGGGAAGCCCGCCATCACCGTGGTGCGCAGGGCCGCATGCGGAATAAATTCCCGGATCAGGCGGCAGGCAGACAAGATGTCTTGGCGGGTGTAACCCCGGCCCATACGCCGGAGCATCTCGTCGTGGCCGTGCTGGATGGGCAGATCGAGATAGGGGCAGATTCGGGGGTGTGCCGCCATGGTCTCCAGCAACTCCCGGGTGATCCGGGCCGGGTGGCCATAGAGGAGGCGAATCCAGTCTATTCCCTGGATTTTACCGAGTTCCCGGAGCAGTTCCGGCAGGCCGGGGGCGTCTTTTTTATCTAGACCGTAGGCGGTGGTGTCCTGGGCCACCAGGTTCAGCTCCTTGACCCCGGAAGCGGCCAGGACTTCGGCCTCGGCCAGCAACGTCGCCAGGGGCCGGCTGCGTAAAGGTCCCCGGATGCCCGGGATGGTGCAATAGGTGCAGCGGTGGCTGCAGCCTTCGGCGATTTTCAGATAAGCGAAGGCTCGGCGCGTGGCGGGATAACGGGGCTGCGGCTGGGCGTAGTCAAAAAGCGGTGCGCCCTGAAAGAGGCAGGGTTCTTCCGGAATGGGAAAACCCTCAATAATCCGGGGCAGCCGGGGAAAATCGTTGACGCCGATGAAGTAATCCACTTCCGGGAGCTGGGAGGGCAGGTCCCGGCCGTAACGCTGCACCAGGCAGCCCGCGACGGCCAGGCGCTTGCCTGGGTCCGCCTCTTTATGCCGGGCCAGCTCCAGTATGGTGTCCACCGCCTCCTGGCTTGCTGAGGCAATAAACGCGCAGGTGTTCACCAGGAGCAGGGACGCGGCTTCGGGGGAGGCCGCCACCTCCCAGCCCTCCCGGGTCAGGTGCCCCAGCATGATCTCCGTGTCCACCAGGTTTTTGGGACAGCCCAGGGAGATGGGGTAGACGGTTTTTGGGTTGCGGGTTGCGGGTTGCGGGTTGCAGGTTTTTGAGTTCATTAGAGCCATAAATTAGGTGCCCAAGCAAAGCTTGGGCGGAAATCGTCCGTTCCCAAGCTGGAGCTTGGGAACGAGTAAAAAACCTCACATTATCTTTCCATTAATTAGTGAAAGAGATGGAAACGAAAAAAAGAAATCAACAAAAATAAACCGCCGCAGATAAGGCCCACCACAGCCATTCCCACCCAGCGCACCTCATGACCTTTTTTATGCCGGTAAATGGCGATAATTGCAGTCAATATTCCCGCAATACTGGATAGGGGAAGGATAAATGGGATCACTTTAACGTAAATGAATGAATGTACAGATACATGAAATAGCAAATAATAATCAACGCCAACCAGAATAAGAGAAACTGAGGCAAGCCAGGAAAAGCTGGGCGTTGGCAGTGGCGATTTCGCGCTGTCTGCTTCACCGCGGCGATTCAGGATTGACAATAGGTAGTTGATCAAAAGATAAAAAGCTACCGGATAGATGATAAAAAAAGGAATCGCAAAAGAACCATGGGACCCAAGAATCTCTTGTGACCACGGACAAATAAACATCAAGTAGACCCCTTGGAAGGTCATAAACAGGCTGGCCAAAATCATCAATGATTTCGGGAGTATTTTTGTCATGGCATTCAGCGCCTAATTAATTTGAAAAATGCCAAGTAATGCTCACTGATAGAAAATCACTGTCCACATGTCCATAGCCGCAAACATCGCCAGCCAATAGGCCAACTGCCCCAGCCAGAACCAGCGCCGCCGCCGGGGAGTGACAAGTACTCGTTCTTCCAAGACCTTATAGAAATTATACATCACCGCGCACTCCAGGGCAAAGGGGAGGAAGCCGAGGTACCCCAGGACGGGCATTTCGAAGATTTTGCCGAAATTGAGGACCGGCAGGGTGTAGACCCATTTGGCCGCGGCCGGGGAGTTCCACATCTCCCACCAGATCCCGCAGGTGAGGCCCGCAGCGAGCAGGCAGTAGGTCTCCCGGCGCTCCCCGGCCAGCCAGCGCCGGGTCAGGGAGGTTCCCGTCAGCAGGTCGTTGATGGGGTCCAGAAGGAAGAAAAAGGCCCCCCACACCAGGGGGAAGGCATAACGGGGCAGGGTTAAGGGGAGGATAAAGCAGGCAGCCCCCAGGATGAGAAAGAGGGGCTGCCAGGAGGCCCAACCGCGGACCGGGCCTTTGGCCTCTTTCCAGGCCCCCCACGCGGCCAAGACCCTGGCGGTGAGCAGAATGCCGGGGAGCACGGTGGCAAAGGCCAGGGCGTAGCCTAACCAGCGCAGCCCCCATTGGGGGAGCATCCCGGCATAGCGCCAGTTGCCCAGGACCAGATTGAAGGCCTCGAAGACCAGCCAGATAGTAACCGACCAGCCCAGCAGACGCAGCAGCTCACGAGGCCGGTTGAACATCCAATATTTCTCCTGGAAAAGAAACAACAGCCCTTCCAGCATCAGGATATAAGGCCACCAGGCGAAGAAGTAGAGCCAGGAGGAGAAGGGCTCCAGCCCGTAGAGCGCGCCCGCCAGGGCAGTAGCCCAGATGAGCGGGGGTGCGGTTATCAGGAGATAAGCGGTAAATTTCCGCAAAGGACTCCTTTCTTTTACACCGGCGCAGAATCGGAAAAAATTTAGAAACATTAATCTTCTTTAAAGATATTCAGAAATGATTTTTGCCAATATCGTTTCCGGGGTCAAGAGCGATTTACCGTCAATGTGATAAAAATATCCTCATTACCGTCACCAAATCCAGAGGACCTTTTTTTATGATGTTTATGAAGATTGGTTTTGCCCCAGGGCGAACCTTGTATTCGCCCAGTTGCGTTTGGGGCGAACACAAGGTTCACCCCTACGTTTATACCCATTTGACTTCAACTTGAGATAAGACACTTCCCATCATGCGAAAAAATAATTTAATTCGATTTGCAGTTGGTAATTAATTGCTTAATATATTGAATATCCATTGAAATAGCATTTAAACGGTCGCCTCGTTTCTTTAAACCGGTCTTTAGAAAAGGCGGCAAATTCATTTTTCCCTTGATTTTTGTGGAACTTGTCTGGTATACGGAAAGGACCTACTAAACTGGCAGGCCCGTCTCAATGGGGGAGGCGGCGTGAGAAGGCCTGAATCCTGCCAAAGCCGGTTCATACCCCTCGGATGAGGAACCTATATGTTTTCTTTGGGGATGGGGGTAGTTCTCTGCTTATTGCTGCTCACGGGTTGCGGGGGCAGCCGCCAAAATCTGGTAAAAGAAGAAGTAGCGCCGCCGGAACCGGTCGTTTCCCAGGCGGAAACGACGCCGGATGAACCCCTCACCGAAGAGCTGAGCGCCAAGCGTCTGGAAGATCTCTACGCCAAAAGCGGCATCCCCGGTTGGGACCCCGGCCTGGAGCAGGAATTGGAGAAATGGGACCATCAGGTCAAATTCGATGTGCCCATTCACACCAACCGCCAGGTCAGGGCCTATCTGGTCTATTTCTCCACCGAACGTAAAGAGATTATCCGCCGGTATCTCTCCCGCTCCACCCGCTATCTGCCGATGATCAAGGAGGTCTTCCAGGAGTATGGCCTGCCCGAAGACCTGGCCTATCTGGCCATGATCGAGAGCGGTTTTAACTCCAACGCCTATTCCCATGCCCATGCCTGCGGCATGTGGCAGTTCATCAGGGGCACCGGAGCCCGCTACGGCTTGTCCATGGACAGCTACGTGGACGAGCGCCGGGACCCGGAAAAATCCACCAAGGCCGCGGCCAAGTACCTCCTGGACTTATACAAGCAATTCGGGTCCTGGTATCTGGCCGCAGCAAGCTACAACTGCGGCGAAGGCCGGGTACAAAGGGAGTTGAACCAGAGCAACCACAAGAATTTCTGGGAGCTTTCCGCCAACCAGTGTCTGCCCACCGAGACCAAGAACTACGTGCCCCAGATGATTGCGGCCACCATTATCGCCAAAAACCCCGAGAAGTTCGGCTTCAAAAATGTCCCGTATCAACCCCCCATGGCCCTGGAAAAGGTTCAGGTGAAAGAACCCACCTCACTTAGGGCCGCGGCCGTGGCCATCAATGTGCCGGTGGAGGAAATCCAGGCCCTCAATCCCGAACTGCTCCGGGGCGTCACGCCGCCGGATACCCCTTTTTATTCCCTGAACTTGCCTGCCAAGAGCAAGGAAGTTTTTGCCAAAAACATCACCCTGGCCAGCATAGAACACCCGGCGGTGGCCTCCAGGCCGGCCCGGGTCGCCAGAAGCGCCGCGCCTGCCCGTAAGTCCGCGGCTGTGAGAGCGTCTGAGAATGTTCAGGGCAGAGCCCCGGCCAAGGCGGAGAAGAAGGCCAAGACCGTGGCCAAAAAATTCGGGAAAAAGGGCAAAACCCAGGTAGCCGCCGCCAAGAAGAGAAAATCCGCAGCCAGCTCCTCCGAAAATGCCGCAGCTGCCACCCGCACCGCTTCCATGCTGCCTGTACCCGCCCCTTCCAAGGCCGCGTCCAGGGACAAAAGCAAGACCCAGGTGGCCTTAACCGACGCCAAGGGCAAGGCGAAGACCCCGCCCAAAGAAAAGGCGAACGGAAAAAAATACAACACCCCAGTGGCCAAGAAGACTGATCACCAGCACAAAAGTTCCGGCCCTGCCAAAACTTCGGGCAAGAGTAATGCCACCGGCCGTGCCAAGGACAAGGGCAAGGGAAAGGTTTCCCAGGCCCCATCCCGTCCGTTAGTGGTCTCCGAGGCCCGCTGAGGCAGGGTGAGGGGCGCGCGAGGCCCGCAAATTTTCTGTCCCAGTAATTATCTAGTTCCCCCCCCTCATTTGTGGGTAATGATCAGCCCGTGGGGAAGAGGGCAGGGGGGATACTCCGTAAATGCTCTGGGTCCGTCATGATTCGTTCCCTTCACTTGTGGGAGGGACGGTGCAGTTAGCCCCTTCTCGTTAAAATTTTCCCAAAAAAAATCGTCTCCCCCCTTGATTTTCCCGGAGCCAATAGTTAAAAACTACTGTTAGCACTACCTTGATGAGAGTGCTAACAATTATTAATCCGCTTAAATCATCTTCAATCAGGAGGTTATCCATGAAAGTCAAACCCTTGAATGATCGCGTGCTCGTCAAACGGACTGAGGAGTTGACGGTCACCAAAGGCGGCATCGTCATCCCCGACACCGCCAAGGAAAAACCCATCGAAGGCAAAGTCGTGGCCGTGGGCCCGGGCAAAATGAGCGATCAGGGCCAGCGCATGACCCTGCAGGTCAAGGAAGGGGACAAGGTCCTCTTCGGCAAATACTCCGGCACCGAAATCAAGGTTGAGGGCGAAGAGTTCTTAATGATGCGGGAAGAAGACATCCTGGCCATCATCGAGTAAATGCCCGCATCGCAGCGTTTTTTCTAAGTCCTTTTTATTCCAGATAAATTTTTAGGAGGAGCATAAGCACATGGCTGCCAAAGAAATCAAATATGACATCAAGGCCCGGGAGGCCATCCTCCGGGGGGTCAATACCCTGGCGGACGCAGTGAAAGTCACCCTGGGCCCCAAAGGCCGGAACGTGATCCTGGAGAAGGCCTTCGGCGCTCCGGCCATCACCAAGGACGGCGTCACCGTGGCCAAAGAGATCGAGTTGGAAGACAAGTTTGAAAACATGGGGGCCCAGATGGTCAAGGAAGTGGCCTCCAAGACCTCGGACGTAGCCGGCGACGGCACCACCACCGCCACCATCCTGGCCCAGAGCATCTACCAGGAAGGCTCCCGGCTGGTGGCCGCGGGCACCAATCCCATGGCCTTAAAGCGCGGTATCGACCGGGCCGTGGCCGCGGTGGTGGATGAGCTGCACAAGATCTCCAAACCCACCAAAGACCAGAAAGAGATCGCCCAGGTGGGCACCATCTCTGCCAATAACGACTCTTCCATCGGCAACATCATCGCCGACGCCATGAGCAAGGTGGGCAAGGAAGGGGTTATCACCGTGGAAGAGGCGAAAGGCATGGAGACCACCCTGGAAGTGGTGGAAGGCATGCAGTTCGACCGGGGCTACATCTCCCCCTACTTCGTCACCAACCCCGAGAAGATGGAAGCCTCCCTGGACGAGCCCCTGATCCTCATCCATGAGAAGAAGATCGGCGCCATGAAAGACCTGCTGCCCCTGTTGGAGCAGATCGCCAAGATGGGCAAACCCCTGGTGATCATCGGTGAAGACGTGGAAGGCGAAGCCCTGGCCACCCTGGTGGTGAACAAGCTGCGCGGCACCCTGCAGGTCGCGGCCGTGAAGGCCCCCGGCTTCGGCGACCGCCGCAAGGCCATGCTGGAAGACATCGCCATTTTGACCGGCGGCCAGATGATCTCCGAGGACATGGGCTGGAAGCTGGAAAACGTCACCCTGAAAGAGCTGGGCACCGCCAAGAAGGTGAACATCGACCGGGACAACACCACCATCATCGACGGCGGCGGCGACCGGGAGGCCATCGAAGGCCGGGTGAAGCAGATCCGGGCCCAGATCGATGAAACCACCTCCGACTATGACCGGGAAAAGCTCCAGGAACGGCTGGCCAAGCTGGTGGGCGGCGTCGCCGTCATCCGCGTGGGCGCGGCCACCGAGATTGAAATGAAAGAAAAGAAGGCCCGGGTGGAAGACGCGCTGAACGCCACCCGCGCCGCGGTGGAAGAAGGCATCGTGCCCGGCGGCGGTGTGGCCCTGATGCGCTGCGTCCCGGCCCTAGACAGCCTGAAGCTGCCGGTGCATGACGAGGAACTGGGCATCAAGATCATCAAGCGGGCCCTGGAAGAGCCCATCCGCCAGATCGCCAACAACGCCGGGGCCGAAGGCTCCGTGGTGGCCGAACACGTGAAGAACGAAAAGGGCGCCATGGGCTACAACGCCGAATCCGGCGTCTATGAAGACCTGATGGCCGCGGGCGTCATCGACCCCACCAAGGTCACCCGCTACGCCATCCAGAACGCCGCGTCCGTGGCTTCGCTGCTGATTACCACCGAGGCCATGGTGGCCGAAAAGCCCAAGAAGGAAGCGCCGATGCCTCCCATGGGCGGCGGCGGCATGGGCGGCATGGAAGGCATGTATTAAAGCAGGGGGCAGGGGTCAGGGATCAGTGGTCAGTAGTCAGTGGCCAGTTGTCAGTGGTTAGTTAATGATCCTTGATCCCCAGACTCCATACCCTTGAATTAAGAAAGGCGGGCGTTGCCCGCCTTTCTTTTGCCGGTCCTTTGATTACCTGGTTGATGTCAGACCAGAGCATATTGGTGGGGCCTCCGTGCCCGTCCGGATTGGCCCTTGACTTTCTCCCTCCTGCCCTTAAACTGGGAACAACGGTTCAGAGCGATTTTAAGAAAAAGGGGATAGATCAATGGGACGTCTGCCGCGCTTCAGTTTCCTTTTATTAATGGCAATTTTTCTGCTCCTGGCTACCTCCACCCTCGACGCCAAAAAGCCGAAATCCCTGCCCCCTGTGGGCGAGGTGTCCATCGAACTCAAAGGCGTGGGCGCGATTGTGGGCGTCAGTTGGGGCCATGGGGTCCTGTGGTTTAAAGGGAAAAAATATCCTTTCCGGGTCGAGGGCCTGAGCGTGGGGGACATCGGTTTCGCCCAGATCAGCGCCCGGGGCAAGGTCTATAATCTGAAAACACCCCTGGACATCACCGGCACCTACGGCGCCCTGGGCGCGGGCGTGGCCCTGGCCGGAGGGGTCGCGGGCCTGGCCATGCAGAATGAACGGGGCGTGGTTATTGACCTCTCCGCCACCCAGGCCGGGATCAAACTCAATCTCGGTCCCCAGGGGTTGACGATTACGATGAGGTAGGTAGCTGGGGGAGCGGACTGAGAGCTAGTGGCGCAGGCGTCTCGCCTGCGGACCTTAGCCTTCCTCCCCCAATCCCATAAGTTAATTTGGAAGAGCTAGGTGTTCACCCTTTGTAGCCGCAGACAAAATATAGGGTGGATAGTGAGCTGCTCCCCAAAATAAAAAGGCGAGTGGGGGTCTCTTTGTTTTTGTTATAAAATAGTGGAAATTCTTGTATATAAAATCAAAGAGCAAAAATCCTTGAAAAACGAAGGGAACGCCTCATGAAACGCCAGCTTACGGCCATCATCGAACGGGAAGGAGATGGTTATGTGGCTCTCTGTCCGGACCTGGATATCGCCAGCCAGGGAGACACTGTCCAGGAGGCCCGGGAAAATCTCCGGGAAGCCCTGGAATTGTTTTTTGAGTCTGCATCACCAAGAGAAATCCAGGAACGTCTCCGGGACGAGGTTTATGTTACCCAGGTCGAGGTAGCGGTTGGGTAAACTGCGGGTCTTTTCCGGCAAAGATGTCTGTCAAATCTTATCCCAACACGGAGACGCCGAAGTTCGCAGCCGCGGCAGCCATATCGTCATGCAGAAAAAGGTGGCCAATAGCACGATTACCGTTCCGGTCCCCGGCCATGCAACTCTGAAGATCGGCTCTTTACAATCAATTATCCGGCAATCCGGCATTCTCCGGAGCGAATTCGAGTAGAGTGCGCCTCACGCACTACTTCGGCGTGTCGTGCACCCATGCCATGTTTCCCCAAATTCCCGTTTTAACGAGAGGACCTTATGAACATCCTGGCTTTTAACAGCAGTCCCCGGGATCATGAGACCAGCAAGACGGAACTGGTCCTACAGAAATTCCTGGAAGGCGCCCGCCGGGCCGGGGCCGCGGCCGAAACGCTGTACTTAAGGAACTACAAGATCAAGCACTGCCTGGGATGCTTCGATTGCTGGATTAAGACCCCGGGACGCTGCGTCCAGAAGGACGACATGACGGACATCCTCTTTGACCGGTACCTCCAGGCCGACTTGGTGGTCCTGGCCTCCCCCATCTACCACGCCACCATGAACGCCCGCCTGAAACTCCTGGTGGAGCGCACCCTGCCCATGATGGACCCTTTGAAAGAAGTCCCGGAGGGGGTTGCGCCCCACCGCTTTGAGAAGATGCCTAAAGTGGTGACGCTCAGCGTCTGCGGTTTTTGGGAACAATCCATGTTCGACGCCATGAGCCTCACCTGGCGCATGTGCCTGGCCGGGGACCTCATCGCCGAAGTCTACCGGCATTCCGCGGAATTTCTCTCCGTGCCCGAATTCCAGACCCTGGCGCAGCCCATCTTCGACGCCCTGGCCCAGGCCGGGGAGGAAGTGGTGCGCCAGGGGAAGGTCCAGCCCGAGACTATGGCCGCGCTCACTCAACCCCTGGGCCCCCCGGAAATCCTGGCCCGCCTGGCCCGGGAGTTCTGGTCCCAAGGCGCCGGGGGCTGAGGCCTTATCCTGATTCGTCATTAACAGGCGCTCCAATTTTACCGCAGAGACGCAGAAGACGCAGAGATTAAAGATGGTCAATTACTTAGGGCCTGGGTATAAATCACTCAACGTGCAAGATATTTTTATCTTTTTACGCAGTTGAGCAGCATAAAATTAAAATAAGGAGGAATCTTTTATAAGAGCTGCTTTAAAATTCTTGCGGAATTGTTGAATGACATTACAGTTGGATACAAATCCGCAATCGAAACTCTTTTTTTGTGGGGGCGAACCAGGTGCTTACCCTGATGCATTCGGGGTGAACACCGGGTTCGCCCCTTACAATTTATTGCCTTTCGATGCAAATTGCCATGAATTCCTCCTTTCTATAACCCGCTCCTGTAAATGGTCAATTTACCGGCCTTTATTGAGTTGGCAGTGGGGGCAACCCAGCCCGCAGTCCTTTCCCTTATTGGGACGTTATCAGCAAGCAGCAAGGCATTTTTATAAATTGTTTGGTTATTCCGCCTTTCAGAAAATTATCCGGCAGATACGCGGTTTTAGCATTTCTTAGCGCCTACGCCACTATTTTGACGCTACTTTATTCTGGCTGCGGCTTTTGGCAGGGCAGGTTTCGCTTTATGCCCGTAGAACCTACCTGAACATGTGCACACAAAATAATGTTCAGATAACAAAGGCTTATATTTAATTATCTTAAAATTAATGATTGACATTTAAATTATTAGCCTGCATAATGCTAAATCTGAAAGAAAGTGCACTAATAATGGATAATAATTTATAAGACACAGGAGATAGTCATGAAATTGACAGGAAGATTTGTCTGGATTGGGGTCTTAGTCGTCCTGGGTCTATTAATCTTACCCCTTGGCGCCCAGGCTTCCGACTGGGTGACCAAGCAGAAAATGATCACTGCCCGGGCCTTCGCGGGAGTCGCGGTCGCTAACGGCCAGTTGATGGTGGCCGGAGGTATAAAGACTGTTGGGGGGAACAAAACCATCCAAACCCGCTTGCAGGCATACTCCCCCTGGTCCAATTCCTGGACTACCTTGAGAAGCATGCCAGCCTCCCGCAAGGTCTGGGGCTGCGGCGCGGTGGGGCTGAATGACAGGCTCTATATCATCGGCGGCTATAAACATCCAACTGATATGACTCAAATGTCAGACAAACTGCTGATCTATAATCCCTTCATGAATTCCTGGAGTGTCCATCCTGACCCAATACCGGTGCCTTGTGCCCCCGTGAACGCGGCAGCGGTGGTCAATGGCAAAATCTATGTTCTGGTCAACGATTCCGCCACTGTGAAGAAGAAATTCATTGTGTTCGATCCTGCCGCAGCCAGTGGCGTCGGCTCATGGTCCACCACCCCCGCCACCCTCGTTTCCAACCTTGATTTCGTGAACTATGCGACCGTCCAGGCCATTGACAAGTCCGCCACCGATAGGAAAATCTACGTGATCGGGGGCTATAACTTCGGTGTCAGCCAGCAAGTGGAAGTCTACGATGTCGTGCTAAATACGTGGTCCCAGAAGGCCGATATGCCCACGGGCCGGAGTTCCCTGGCCTCCGGGGTGCTCGGCGACCGGATCTATGTAATGGGAGGCTGGACCGCCGGCGATGTCAGCTCGAACAAAGTGGAGATCTTTAATCCCGCCGGCAACACCTGGTCTTCAGGGGAGGATTTAACTTACCCCCGTTGGGGTTTGGGCGCCGCGGCCATTAACGGCACGTTATATGCGGCAGGAGGCCAGAGTACTCCCACTATTTATTCCACCAAACTGGAGTCTTATACGCCGGTGACGGTGAACGTCAGTATCCTTGCGCCCTATGGGAGTAGTACAGTTGGGGTGGAGTGGGATCCGAGCGGTAACCCGGGGGGGGTTGGTAGATGGGCGGTCATCCTGCGCCTGATTTACCAAACCTCCAGTGTTTCAGAAACCGCGGTCACTCCTGGAGTTTCCTTTCCGGGCTCAGCTTCGATCCCCGGCCTGGTGGTGCTCGTGCCCACCGAGGATGCCGCTGTCCCCGTCAAGAATTGGGCCGACAAGTTTAATGTTACGGCGGTTAATAGTGTCGGCTCTAATTATGTTGAAGTCCTGGCAGTCTGGTATGTTAAAGATGATGATGCGGCCCAGCTAGGAAACGGGATAGACGCCTCTGTCTATGCCGCAGTAACGGAAGGCGCCGCACCTGACACAGTGGATGATGCCAATAGCGATGGATTGTACACCGACGATCTGAATGCCCTCTGGCTGGCCTCCAATGTGGCCCAGGTGGATTTCATGATCAACAGTTCTGGGGGCGACCCCGATTCTATGAAAAAGAAGAAGTAAGGAAACCCCGGGGACAGCCGGGTCCGGCAGGGAGGCCGGGCCCGCGCTGGTTTCCTTCCAATCAACCGGCCATTCCCCGGCTCTGCAATCCGGAGCCGGGAATGGCCGGCGCCGCGTTGGCGTCATCCCTGCAAATTCATTGAAGTCTCCAAAATTGAGATCTACGCGAAATCCTCTCTTTGTCATTCTGAACGGAGCGAAGCGGAGTGAAGAATCTATCTTTTGCGGGGCGGCCAGGATTTCTAATCTGCTTGTAATCATCAGCGCTGCCGGAAAAAGCTTGCCGCCAAAAACGAGATTCTTCGGTCGCTTCGTTTCCTCAGAATGACAGGTGAGGCGATCTTTGTAGAAGTCTTAATTTAAAACTCATCGGCGTTCATCGGCTTTTATCGGCGGTTAATATTAACGCAGATGTACGCAGATAAACCGGATTAAAAAAACAGATTTTTTTGACCGTGTTTATCCGTGGTTATTAAAAAAAGGAACCCTCTATGAAACGCAAGATCGGAAGAGCGTCGT
>QZIZ01000171.1 GCA_003599195.1 Deltaproteobacteria bacterium
GGAATCCATCACCCTGACCTCCACCTTGATTCCCGCCTCTTTCAGCATGGCCTGGATTGCTTCCGCCATCGGCTGCAGGCCGGGCCGCTGCGGGTAAGTGTATAAAGTAACATTGAATTTCTCCCCGTTTTTCTCCAGTACTCCGTCCCCGTCGACATCCTTCCATCCCGCTTCGGCCAGCAACTCTTTTGCCTTATTCAAATCATGGGAATACCCCTTGAGGTTCCCGTTCGCCCATTCCATGGCCGGCATCAGCGGCCCGACAGCGGGTTCGGCGCTTCCGTGCAGAGTCTTTTCAGCAATCACCCTGCGGTCAAGGGCGTAACTGAGCGCCTGCCGCACCCTCACATCGCCGTAAGGGGTCCCGTCCAGCCTGCCGAAAATAAGCTGATAAACCCGAGCGGTGGAGCATATTTCCACTTTTACCCCCGGCGCCGCTTTGAGCCTTTCAACATCGCCGTAAGGAACGTCGCAGGTAAAGTCCACTTCACCCTTTTCTACGGCCATCGACCGCGCCGCGGGGTCCGGGATGCTCTTTATTATGATTCTCTCGATTTTCGGTTTGGTCCCCCAGTAATCGTCATTCCGGCGCAAATAAAGGGTTCCCGTTGCCGTATCCCATTTTTCAAGTTTAAAAGGACCCGTCCCAACCGGTTCGGCAATTACCTCCTTTTCACCCGGCCCGGAATTCGGGCCGGCTATGCCCATCCCAGGATGCTCCAGAGCAGCGGGAAAAGCGGCATACGGCTCTTCGGTCGTAAAAAGAAGGGTGTCCTTGCCGGCAGTTTCAACAGACTTTATTTTAGTAAGCTCCTTTAAGGTGGGATCGACCTTCAACGCCCTTTCCACAGACCATTTAACGGCGTCCGCCGTGAGTTCCCCGCCGTCGTGGAACCTGACTCCCTCCCTTAAGATAAATTTCCACTGCGCAGGAGCGACCTGTTCCCACGACCTGGCCAGGCCGGGCTTAAGGGTGAAGTCCGGATTGGCTTCCACCAGAGTCTCCGTGATCATCGCTTTTTCTTTAACCGGGGTTCCATGCTTTGCCGGATCCAGGCCGCGAATGTCCCACATCTCACCGACAACAAGCGTTTTTAAGGCTTCTTCCTTTGCTTTCGGCCCGCAGCCGGCCAGAAAACCGGCCGCCAGGAGCACAAAACCGAGGACAACGAGTTTCTTTGCTAAAGACACTGTTTTCTCCCCTCCCAAAAATGTTCTTAAAATTTCACAAAAACAAAAAACCACGAACCAAACTTTTCCTCGGATCTTCCTGATCCGGCAAAGCAAGCCTTCGTGGCTCCTTACATACTACTTTAACTTTTTACATATTTATGCCTGCAACCCGATTGTCCCGTCGGTATTCCTTACACCAGTTACCCTGTCTGATTTACATTCGACACCACGTCTCATATTCCTGCCGCATAACGAAAAAATTAATGGAAAAGGCCGGACAACCTCTCTATTCCTTCAACCAGGCGCGGGCCGGGGCGGCAGAGCCAGTGGCAGGGGATGGTGTATACCCGCCTGTTCATTACCGCCCTGGTACCCGCCAGGTACGGACTTTCCAACAGGCTACTCACATCCCGCCGGCAGGGAGGGTTCTCCACCCGGCAGCCGGGGCATCTTTTTCGCTCCGCCCGGCCCGGGGACCGGCCGCAGGAAACGATTATCTCCGGATCGAATTCCACCAGCCTGTCCCGGGAAACAAACGTAAACGACAACTTTTGCTCCGCCGGCAGCAAGGAAACACCGGCAAGGCAGAGAGCGTCGTACTGACAGGAGGCGGGGCCGGGGGTGGTCGCCGGACGGTCGAACATGAGGAAAAAAACCCCCGGCTTCGGAATATCTCTGGTTTTTTCTTTGATTTCACACACCCTTTGCCGCAACGAATCAACCGCGGACAGTCCCTTCCCGCCCGCGCCCGTCATATCAACCAGCATCTCCATGCCGCCGAGCAGTTCTTCCACCGTGCGAGGGAAGAAATCCCACACCCTCAGGCCGGCTCCGCGCAGTTCCTCCGCATGATCCCGGTGCAATTTCCCATAAGCTACGATAAGGTCCGGCCGCAGGGCGACAATTTTGCCCATGTCCGGACAGGCAAAAAAACCTATCCGTTCCTTGCTTTTTGCCTCCGGGGGGTAGTCGCAGTGCGCAGTCACTCCCGCCACCTGTTCTCCCAATCCCAGGAAAAAAAGGATTTCGGTATGCGAAGGAGCCAGGGAAACTATCCTCATCAAGGCCGGTTTACCTCCCTTCTTCTAAACCTCCCAAGCCGGCTACGTAAAAACCCCGATGCTTCGAGGTACGGTTCGAGTTTTTAAACTCAACATCCTGCTTCACAAAGCAAAAAACCTCTCCCATGCTGAGGAAAACGGGGTATAATGTCACTACTTTACACCATCCCTTTCGATACTCCAATAAAACCTTTTCTTAAACCTCTCCATGGTAGCAATCACCCTGGCGCCGAAAATACCTACGAAAAAAACGTTGGCCAAGGCGTGGGTAGCGTCCCAGATGACGGCGTTGAGCAGGGTTAAGAGGTAGGTCTTTAAGGTCAAGGGGTAGACGAAATAAGTCCAGAACCAGACGTTGATGATTATGCCATAGAGCCACCCCCAAAGGAAACCGAAAGCAGCCAGGGCAACGACGGCCGTACTTTTAGAAAGAGGAAGCTTGCGCAGCCAGGCCGCCGTGATCCCCACCAGCCCCCAGATAAACATCTGGTAAGGCGTCCAGGGACCATGGCCCAGAAAAAGGTTGGAAATCAAAGCGGTCAGGCAGGCCACCATAAACCCGGCCACCGGGCCGAAAACGTAGCCGCTGCAGATGATGAAAAAGGTGCAGGGCTGAAAGTTCATCATGGCGGCAAAGGGCAGCCGGGAAAGGGCCGAGATGGTGCCCAGCATGGAGACCAGGGCAATCTCTTTGGCACCGGCGGCGGCCCGCTCAAATTCAAAGAAGAACCCCAGGATCGTGAGGCTCACGAAGATGGTGGCCACCAGCCCCCAGTTCAGCACGCCGGCGTTGGGATCCAGAAGGCTGCCCTTAAAATACAGCGGCGCCAGATAAATAAATGTTCCCAGCGACATAATCAAAATCAGGAAAAAACAGCCTCTGCGCATATCCGGATCCCCCGTCCTAAAAAATCCTGATCACATTACTAACTATCCTCCCCATACCAGTTCCAGCGCCTCCTCTGCGGTCAAAATATCCTGGGGTACGCCGTATCCGGCAAAGCCCTGGAGAACACGGTTAATTTGTGGCGAAAACAACAAGGCGCGGGAAAGCACTTCCTTTTTGTTGCCATCCACTACCACCTTCCCCTCGCTTAAAAGAATTACCCGTTCGGCGCAGGCAACAGCCGTTTCTACGTCGTGCGTAACCAGAATGACAATGTTTCCACCCTTTCGGTAATCGTCCAAAAACTGCATCAGTTCATTCTTCAACCGGTGGTCCATCCCCCTGGTGGGTTCGTCCAAGACGAGCACCGGCGGTTGGGCGACCAGCACGGAAGCCAGGGCCAGGCGCTGCTTTTCCCCGCCGCTCAAAAAGTGCGGGTATTGATCTTTGTAACGGGCAAGGTTAAACCTGGCCAGTGTTTCTTCCACCCGCCGGGGGATGTCGCCGCACCCGGTGAGCTTTAAAGTAAAGGCAATCTCTTCAGCTACCGTATCGGCAAAAAGGTGATCGTTGGGGTTCTGGAAAACGTAACCCACGTGCCGGGCCATCTCCGCCACTGTGGCGCCGCGGGTATCCCGGCCAAAAACGCGCACTCTTCCCTGGAGGGGCTTTAAGAGCCCGTTAAAGTGCTTGATCAAGGTGCTTTTGCCGGCCGCGTTGCGGCCCATGACGGCAATAAATTCGCCGCGGGAGATGCGCAGGCTGATTCCTTTGAGCACCGGCTGGTCCTGCTGGTAGGCGTGCCATAAATTTTCAATTTCAATTGCCGGTTCAGCCTGTTCTTCTGTGTGTTTTTCTTCCCTCTCTCTCGAAGGGAGAGAGTCGGGGTGAGGGTGAACAATTCCCTCCCGGAAAACGCTTTCCAAAACAGCGCGTCCTTCTTTAACAGTTAGGGGAATCCTCTCGATGGGGACACCTCTCTCCTTAAGCTTCTGGATCAGGACGATCAGCGGAGGCACACCCACCCCGGCTCTCACGAGTTCTTCGTAACGGGCCTCCAGCACTTCTTGCGGCCGGCCGTCGGCAATAATTTCACCCGCGCTTAAAACGACCAGCCGGTCAACCAGGTGAATTACCCGCTCCAGCCGGTGCTCCACCAGAATCACCGTTAAACCCAGTTCGTCGTTCAAGCGCTGAAGGATGCTGAGCACTTCTTCGGCCCCCTGGGGATCAAGTTCTGAGGTGGGTTCGTCAAGCACCAGAACACGTGGCTTCAAGGCCAGGACGGAGGCAATGGCCACTTTCTGCTTCTCCCCGCCGGAAAGCTCGTGCAGGGAGCGGCAGCGCAGGCCCGCAACGCCCACTGTGTCCAGCGCCTCTTCGATCCTCTTGGCTATCTCCGGGCGGGGCAGGGCCAGGTTTTCCAGGCCGAAGGCAATCTCCCGCTCCACGTCGGTGGTCACCAACTGGTTTTCCGGATCTTGAAAAACCATCCCTACCCTGGTGGCCAGTTCTTTTGGCGCATGACGGATGGTCTCCAGTCCTTCCACTTCTATGCGCCCTTTCAGCCGGCCGCCGTAAAAATGAGGGACCAGGCCGTTCAAGCAGCGGGCCAGGCTGGACTTGCCTCCCCCGGAGGGACCGGCGATTAAAATAAATTCGCCGTCGCCAACGGTCAAATTGATATTTTTCAAGGCTGGTTCCCGGGCATCGCCATAAAAAAAGGTCAGGCCCTTTATTTTAATCAAGGATATACCTCCTTCGCCGCCAGGCCAGGGGCAGGATGAGCAGCAGCAGTACAGCCAGGGCGGCCAGGAACAACCACCCGGTCTGGCCGGGGTCTATTTTCTGCAATGAAGGGTAGTAGCGGTAGCCGCCGTAGCCCAGGTAGCGCAGGTAAAGACCGAAGAAGAAGGGGGAAATGGCAGCGCAAACAGTAACCAGGTCGTAAGTCCCCAGCCGGATCTCTCTATGGTAAGTCCGTTTTTTCAAAGCCCCGAAGGCCCGGGATTCCATGGCCTCGGCCACCTGTACCGTCCGGTCCAGGGAATTCGCCAAAAGCGGGATTAAAACGGCCCCCCGGCTTTTCAGTTTTTGCCGCAGCCTCCCTTTGTCCATCTCCAGCCCACGTGCCCGCTGGACATCGGTAATTCTCTCCAGATCACCGGCCAGGGTGGGGATGAAGCGGGTGGACATGGACATGGCCAGCACCGACTTATAGGGCAGTTTCAGCTTGATCATGGCCAGCATCAGGTCGTCGGGATGCACGGTAAAGTTCAGCACGGTAAAAGCCGAAACGATAGCCAGGAGCCGGAGCGACATGCCCAACCCGAAGCAAATAGCCTCCAGGGTAATCTTCGGGTTCCCCAAAGTGGGGATTTCAAAAGTAAACTCCAGCAAAACATGCGTTCCATGGTACATGACCAGGGAGTTGATAATCACGATGACCAGACTCATGTAAATAACGAACCGGATTAAAGACACCCATTCCCGCCAGGCCCTGGCCAGAATCACCACCGGCAGGGTGGCGAGAAACAAAAGCAGGAGAAAAAGCGGGTGCTCAAAAATAACGGCTAAAAGCGTTACGCTGCCCACCCATGCCAGCTTGGCAAAAGGGTTCAGCCTGTGGATAACGGTACCTTTGTCCTTATAACGTAAGCTTATTTGCAACTGTTAAAGCTCCCCCTCACCCTAACCCTCTCCCCAGGGGGAGAGGGAACTATACTCTTTCTTCATCCCCGGCCTTTATTTCTTCTTCGTTATGCTGACCCCCGTCAAGCTCAATAATAAGTTTTCGTTAATTAACTCTTTTTTGCTTCAACCACCAGGCGCCCGCCCCGGCGGCCGCCGCCAGCAGGACCACCCACCAGAAACCCGTAAACCCGGTAAATGATTGTGGCTGCCCGTCAAATGAAGGTTTTTCTTCTCCCGGCCCGGCCTGGGGTTCATCGGGTGAGCCGGCCTGGAGTTCACCGGTCTGCGTGCTGTCCTGCTGCTCCTCATCCGAAACTGCCGGGGTCTCCCCGGCCTTTTTCTCCGCAGTCTTTTCGCCGGCCGGCGGCGCCTGCTTTTCTGCAGCAGCCTGGTTTTTCCGGGAAATATTTTCTTCAGTCTGCACGGCTACCGTCCTTACCCCGGCAGGTCCTGCCGGCGCTTTAATCATCTCACCATTGCCGACGGCCGCCGCAAAAACATATTTCAACTTCTCCGTCTGGCCGGTCAAAACATTGGCCGCCCGCTTGACACCGGTCTCGTCGACGCCGGAAACAATCCATACCGTCCCCTCACAGGCCAAACTACCTTTTGGGTTCCAGGGGTTTTGAACAGCTTGTAAAATACCCCAGCCGGGCCCATAAGTCGCCTCCGGCTTACCTTTATGGTTGCGCACAATTACCTGCCCGCCTTCAAAATAAACCGGTTCCCGTTCCCGGCAATGCTTGTTCAACTCATTAATCAGGCCGTCGCCAGCCGGGGCGATGATGAATAAATTATTCTTTCCTTTTTCTTCCGCCGTCAGGGTGCCAGCGCCTTTCACCATCATTTCCCGCACTCCCAGGGCGGCCAGTTTTTCTTTTAACTTCAGGGCATATTCCTGAAAACCTTCCGCGTAAACTACCACGGTTGGAGCCACTCTGCCGCCGTAGCCCTGCCGGCATGGTTCGGGGAAGGCGCCTAGGACCGCCGAGGGACTGTGTATGTAAAAAGTCCAGTCGTGGAAGTCCCAGTACTGCACGTCGCCGGGCTGCAGCTTATAACCGTGGGCAAAGACGTTGGCCATGACGCCGTTGATATAGTAAAACCAGTATTGGCTTTGATCCCCCTTAATACCGGCGATGGTTTCTATAAAACTGCCCGCCATCTCAATCTCCACAGCCTGCTCCAGAGCCTCCCCGGCAGCGGCGCCTACCCTTACCTCCACTTGTTTGTCAAAAACCAGTTCTTCGCCAAAGTTCTTCGTGCCCACCACCCGCACGGTCATGCGTTCTTTGGAAGGAAGCCGGACAAAGCCGTAAACCGGCGCGGCCAGGGAAAGCAAGAAGAGAAGGAGAACGAGCAGGCGAACTCCCGGAATAGGGAGAGACGGTTTCCCCCGGGTCCGCAGGTGCTCTCTGAGCCGAAAAATACTTCCCCCCGAAGCAATTGAACAGCCTGGAACAGGAGTTGCTTCTTCTTGCAAACGTGATTTTTTCTTTTTGACCATAATTTTCAAAAATAACACCCCCACCCTGACCCTCCCCCGTCAAGGAGGAGGGAACATTAATAAGAGCCGCACCTCGCAATAGGAACCGCCCCCGTCAAAGGAGGAAAACAATTACTATTCAGGAACAACTATTTGGAAGCTTTTTTCTGCCATGGTAGGAAAAGCAATAAAGAACAACTACCTGGCTTGCTTCATCGATCAAACTGCATTCCAGGAAAAACGTTTTTTAAACCTCTCCAGCACGCCAATCACCCTCGCTCCGAAAAACCCTACGAAGAAAGCGTTGGCCAGGGCGCGGGTGCCGTCCCAGACGACGGCGTTAAGCAAGGTGAGCAAATAGGTCTTCAAAGTGAGCGGGTAGACAAAATTAGTCCAGAACCAGATATTCATGATCAGCCCGTACAGGTAGCCCCAGACGAAACCAAACACGACCAGGACAGCAACCTTTCCCCGCAGCAGGTCACAGCGCCGCAGCCAGGCCGCCGTCACACCCACCAGCCCCCAACTGAACATCTGGTAGGGCGTCCAGGGGCCGTGGCCGAGGAAAAGGTTGGAGATCAAAATGGTCAGGCAGCCCACCATAAATCCGGCCATCGGCCCGAAAACATAACCCGCGCAGATAATAAACAACCCGCAGGGCTGAAATCCCATCATGGCGGCAAAAGGAAGCCGGGAAAGGGCAGAGATGGTGCCCAGCATGGAGACCAGGGCAATTTCTTTGGCGCCGGCGGCCGCCGACTCAAATTCCTGGAAAAAACCCAGCACGGCCAGGCTGACAAAAACAGTGGCCGCCAGCCCCCAGTTAAACACACCAAGATTAGGATCAAGAAAGCTTCCTTTGCCCCAAAAAGGAACGCTAATAATAAATATGCCCAGGCAAAGAACAATTACCAAATAAATATATCTCACTATTCTCTTACCAGTTTCCTTAACATTGCCGCACATTCGGCCCTGGTTGCGCCAGCCCCGGGCTTAAAAAGACCCTCCGGATAGCCCCGGATAATTTCCTGCGTTACAGCTTCGGCCACTGCTTTTCTGGCCCAGGTAGAAATTTTTCTCTCGTCGTTAAAACGGGCCAGGCATTCCTTGATCTCTGTTTCGCTCAAGCCCTTCCTTTCCGGCTGATTGAATTCCAGCGCCCGGGTGAGCATGGCGGCTACCTGCTCTCTGGTTACAGGCTCGTGGGGGCGAAAGTACTGCTTTTTTTCTCCCTGGCCGCCGGAGCTTTGCTCTACTGCGGCATAACCTTTAACCAGGCCATAATGATAAGCCGTGGCAACAGCCCGGTAATACCAGTTGCCTGGCTGAACGTCGCTAAAATCTGCCGTTCTTTCTTCTTCTTTTAGCTTCAGGGTACGTAATAAAAGCGAGACAAACTCTGCCCGGGTGACCACTTGATCCGGCCGGCAGGTACCGTCGGGATAGCCTTGCAAAACGCCTTCGGCAGCCATTTTCAAAATAACTTCCCTGGCCCAGTGCCGGTCCGGCAGATCGCTGAAAGCCGGCTGCTGCGGCCCTTTTTCCTTTTCCGCCGGCGGTTTTTGTTCCTGTTGGCCGGCCGGCGTCCCGGTTAAAGCGTATACCCACCCGCCGTCGTTGCCGAAGTAGACCCAGCCGTCAGCAACGGCTGCGCACGACGTGGTGTAGCCGCCTGAGGTGCCTGCCTCCCGGCTGGTAAATTCCCAGAGCTTTTGGCCGTTTTCATTCAAACAGTAAACAGTGCCGCTTTCATAGTTGGAGATGAAGTAAAGGTAAAGCTTGCCATCTTGGAGGACAAGCGACGGTGAGGACTGCACCCCCGGCTGGGAATGGGCACCGGTCCCTGGAGGAGTAAACTTCCATATTTCTTTTCCGGTAGCCTCTTCCAGACAGTGCAGAGCTCCTTGAAAAACGTAAGTGCCTGATCCCACATAAACCCTGCCCTTATATACGGCCGGGGTGGAATTGCTGATTCGGCCAATTTTCCGGCACCAGGCATAGGTTAACCGGCCGTTTTGGGGGTTGCAGTGAAAAGCCCAGCAGTGGCCGTTTTCATCGCTAAAGAAAACCTTGTTCGTCTGTTGGCTGTACGTAACAGAGGAGTGGATTTTCCCGGCTTCTTTGCTGATTGCCTGCAAATTTTTTTCGTCCGCCAGCAACCCGGTATCTTTATAAACACAGGTTAAAACCCCGCTCTCGTCACCAAAAACCAGGTAATCACCGACCACGCAGGCGCCGCACCAGTAGTAACCGCCGCCGGTGGCGGACGGCCGCTGCCATAATATCTCCCCGCTTGAGACGTCCAGGCAGTAATAGGTCTTATTCCTCCAGGAGCCCAAATAAACTTTACCATCGGCATACTTTAAGGGGGTGTTTAACTGATCACCTTTACCGGCAACTACCTTATCCCAAATGATCTCCCCGTTTTTGGCCTCCAGGGCGTAAACATGCCCGTCGTTGGTAGCCACAAAGAGCTCCCCTCCGGCGTAAGCCGGGGTGGCCAGTTGAAATTTGTAGCCAGCACAACTTAAATCAGTTTTCCAGAGTTGATTACCGGTTCTAGCCTCAAAGGCCCACAGGGTACCCGGGGCGTCCAGGATAAAAACCTTATTTTCAGCTACCAGGGGAGTAACGTTTGCCCCGGCCATGGGAGCCTGCGGGTTGTCCACCTGCACCTGCCGGCGCCAACCTGCGGTTATGTCCGCTACAGGCGCCGGTCCGGACGTCAAGCCGGAATTAAGGCTGTCCTTCTGGAACTGTTCCCAGCTAGCCGCCTCTACTATTGTCTGCCCGTTGCTGCCGGCTGCTGTTTTGCAGCCGGCCCAGGCAACAAGGAGCAGCAAAAGGCTGACTGCCAATAACCGGCCGGTCAGATGAAAATACCTTTTTTTGAAGATTCCCCGCACCTTTACCAACTTCCTTTCAGAAGATATTACCCTCCCGCAATACCCGCCGCCTCAGGGCTGATCTCACCGCCCACATTCCATTCTTGATTCAAGATTAAGATTAAGTACAGCTCCACATAATTAAGAATCCATTTATAAAAGCAGCCCCAGAGGTAATTATCTGTACCTGGCCCGGTTGTCTTTAAATAGTGCAGCCAAAACAAAAACACATTCGGCTATGCATTTATGTGGCAATGTACCTATTTTTCATACAGCCTTTTCAAAGTGGCCGCAACTTCCGCTCTGGTGGCCAGTCCTTGCGGCCGCATGGTTTGATCCGGATAGCCCTTCAGCAATCCCTTATCCACCGCTATGGCCACCGCCTCCCTTGCCCAGCCGGAGATCAGGCCGTCATCTTTAAACTGCTTCAGCAGTCCGGCAATCTGCTCTTCATTTAGCGCCGGCGAAGCTCCCTTAACCGGCAAGGACCGGGCAAGCAGCGCCGCCGCCTGCTCCCTGGTAATCTGTTCATCGGGGGCAAACCGGCCGTCAGGATAACCTTTAACCAGACTGCGGGAAGAAGCAGCGGCAACAGCCTGATAATACCAGGCGCCGGGCGGCACGTCGGCAAAGTTGACTGTGCCTTGAGCATCCGGAAGATTCAGCACCCGGACCAGAAGCGAAATAAATTCCGCCCTGGTTACCGGCCTGTCCGGCCGGCAGGTGCCGTCCGGGTAACCACTAAGGAAACCATGACCAGCCATGAATTCAATCACTTCAAAAGCCCAGTGACCTTCCGGTAAATCTTTAAAGGCAGGCCTGATTGCTTCTGGTTTTTCTTGTTCTTGAGCGCCTTCCATTAAAATAAATTTGCTAAACCGGGCAGTGGAAAAAAGCACCTCTTTTTTCTTTGAATCAACTTTACTTGAAGGAACGCGCTCCCATTGGGCACGATCTTCTTTAAACACATAAGCCGCCAGATTCTGCTCACTTTCTACCGCCAGGCCTTTGTAGGAGAAGAGCACATTTACCTCTTTCTGCCAAATAAAAGGTTTTTCCTGATTTTCTTGCTTCAAGAATGTTTTAATCTCGTAAATCTTCCCTACCGGTTTTAAAGAAGGAGAAGCTTTAGCCAGATATTCCCCGGCTTTAGCTTCGGCCAGGGGGGCAATGCTTGCTTTTACGGACTCCCCTTCTGCTATTTCACCGGCGCCGGGTGGAATGTTCAAGGTTACCCTTCCGTCTGCCAGTTTGAGTACTATTTCCATATTTAACTCTTTTGCCTGGCGCAAGGCTTTTCCTTCAAGATTTATTTCCTCTTTAACGGTCTTTGTGACTGTCTTTAAACCGTCCTGTCTGGCTTTTTCCACTTCCGAAACAGTAAGTTTGCTTGCTGCGTCCGGTGCCGTTCCTTCGCCTGATCCGCCGCCCGGACCTTCCATGCCGGACCACTTCCACGAAATCCTATCCCCGCTGTTAACATAAACTTCGTCGGCGCACCTAGCGGGAGGCACGCCATTAACATCATATACCCAGCCTTCACTGCCTTCGCCGCACCTGGCCACCTGGCCGTTAATTCCCTCCACAAAGGCGCCGGTAAACCATTGGCAGTCGTAATTGACCTCGACGCTAGTCAACAACCCTAAAGTTTTAGCTTTAAACAAAACGTCCAAAACGGTTTTGCCGGCTTCAATTTGAATATCGCGATCGCAGAAATTCTCACCGTTTTTGCCGGTGACCTTAAGATGCACGGTAATAAGGCCGGGGCCGCCTCCACCCCCGCCCGTGCTTACATTCACCTTTATTTGATTTGACCGGATGTACCGGGTAAAGTCTCCTTTATCGGCAAAGAGGATATACTGGCCGGTATTGTTTAAGTCAATGCTTACTTTTCCTGAAGGATCACCAAGAGGAAACTTACTTATAAAGTCCCCGTTTGCACCATAGACGTACACATGTACACTTTCATCATATACGGCGCTCCAGGTGGACGCCGCGTCATCATAAGCTTCTACTGTTACCGTTATGGATTCCCCGGGCTTAATATTTGTTTTGTCCGAGGATAACTTTAAAGGCTTGGCGGTCCAGGAGCCGTAGTACCAGAGAACTTCTTTATGGGCACTGTCCAGGATATAATCCGCCGCGCCCACCGGCGGGCTTACCCAGTCCACCCGGTACATCCAGCCGTCCCAGGTCTCCGGGTTTGTCGCTTCGCCGGCAATTTCATCTACAAATAAAAAACCCCACGCGTCAGTAGCCACATAATTAAATCCTCCTACTTGAGCTGCCTCATCCAGGGCGCCCAAAGCGGTGGGATCATTTATATTATAGGTATGACCTTCTTTAGTTACTATGGTTGATGTGCAAACAGTCACCTGGTCATTAAAAACGGTGGCTTTTTTTCCTTCCACCCGCACATCAACCTTTACCGTGCCTTTGGGTACTACTTTTACCTTTTTTATCCGTTCATTGTTATCTTCATTTGCTTCTTCCACAGAATTATCCGGGTCGACAACTAGCTTTAAAGTAATTTCGCCCTCAAGGGCCGGCTTCCAGTTAAAACTTACCGGCTTGCCTTCCCCTGCCGCCAGACCGTAAACTGTTTCGGTTACCGCCGGTTCTTCACCCGCCTGAAAAGATACGGCAAAGTTTAAGGCCTCGGTTCCCCCTCTGTTATATACAACGGCGGTAACAGTGGTGGGGGTCTTAACGTAAACGGGTTCTGAAACGGTTACTTTTGTTATTACAAGGTCGGGCTTGGCGGGCAATTCTCCTGTCTTTAACGTATACAGCCCGCCGCCGTCGTTGCCAAAATAGGCCCAGCCATCGGAAATGGCTACCCCGTGGAGGATATATCCCCCTGAGGTTCCTGCTTCTTCTTCCGGAGTAAACTCCCAGAGCAGGTTCCCATTTTCATCCAGGCAGTAAGCGGTCCCATACTCGCAGTTGGTGGTAAAGTAAATGTAAGCTTTGCCATCTTGAAGCGAGACGGTGGGGGAAGATTTAACCCCGCCTTCCACGTCAAAGGTCCAGAGGATACTTCCATCGGCCTCATTTAAACAAACCAACTGGCCATATCCTCCGTAACGCCCGTTACCTGCATAAATCTTGCCCCCGGCCGCCACGGGAGTGGAACTGCTGTAAGAGCCGATTTTTTTGTGCCAGATATAGCTTAACTTGCCGTCTGCCTGATTAAAGTTAAAGGCCCAGCAGTAGCCGCTGCGGTCGGTAAAGTAAACTTTGCCCGTTGAAGGATTATAAGATATGGAAGAATGAATATCGGTGGCTTCAGGCTCTATTTCCTTTAATTTTATTTCGTCAATAAGTTGACTATTCTCTTGGTAAACGCAGGTTAAAACAGAGCTCATGTCGCCAAAAAGAAGGTAGTCTTCAATCAGGCAGGCGCCGGCCCAGTAATAGCCGCCGCCGGTGGTGGACGGCCGCTCCCATATAACCTTGCCATCTGAAGCCTCAAGGCAATAATACTTCTTGCCAGTCCAGGAACCCACGTAAACCTTGCCGTCGGCGTATTTTACCGGGGTGTTGAGCTGGGTGTCGCCGGTAGGCGTATCCCAGATAATACTCCCGTTTTCCGCATTTAAAGCATAAACATGGCCGTCGTTGGTGGCGGCAAAAACCTTGCCCTCACCATAAGCCGGGGTGGCCAGTTGAAATTTATTACCGGTGCAGCTTAAATCGGTGCGCCATTTTTCTGCCCCAGTTTTGGCCTCAAAGGCCCACATTCCACCGCAGGCATCCAGAACAAAAACTTTGCCCCCAGCCACAACAGGGGCGACACAAATACCGGCCATGGGGGCCTGCGGGTTGTCCATCTGCACCTGCTGGCGCCAGCCCCGGCTTATATTGGCAATGGGCGCCGGACTTTCGGTTTGACCGGAGTTAAGGCAATCTTTCTGGAACTGTTCCCAGTCAGACGCCATTCCCCCACCACCGGCTCCGGCAGATACAGAAGGCAGTAAAATCAAACTGAAAATTAAAAGCAGGCTAAAGAGGAAAAAGGTCTTCTTTTTCAGCATATTCGTCAATCACCCCTCTATCTCATTCTTATCCCGTCCAGTGCTGGCCGACCAGTACCATATCCAGCACGTTAATCACGCCGTCCTGGTTCACATCCGCCCTGAGCCAGCCGGGGTCGCCGGTCTGGCTAAAATGCTGGCCGATAATTACCATATCCAGCACGTTAACCTGGCCGTCGCAGCTGACATCCCAGAGTTCATAACTGCCCAGGGCGTAAAGGTAGCCGGCATCGTTAACAAAAAAGACTTTGTCATCAGCAAGGGCTACCCCGGCTAAAACATATTCCGGATGATTGGGCACAAACTCCCAGCGCATGTTTCCATCTTCGTCAAAGCAGTAAGCAGCGCCGTTTGCGCAGTCGGTAGTGATATAAACATAGGCCTTACCGTTCTGGACGGAGACAGCCGGGGAAGCTTCCGAGCCATAGCCGCTGAATTCGTGTTTCCAGAGCAGGCCGCCGTCGGACTCCCGCAGGCAGTAAAGGCCTCCTTGCTTAAAGAAGCTGCCTGAGCAAACATAGACCCGGCCGGCATGGATGGCCGGTGTGGAAGTAGTGTAACTACTCACGGAAGCATACCAGCCTGAATTGGGGTTGAATTTGCCCGTCAAGGGGTCGAAGCCGAGAGCGTAAAGATAGCCGTTGCCGGAGGTTAAGTAAACCCGCTTTGTTTGGGGATGATAAGTAACAGCGGAACGAATCTTCCCAGCGGAAAGGTGGTAATGGTTACTTAAGTTAACTTCATCCACCTTTACCCCGCTGTCTTTATATACGCTGACCAATACCGAATTGCTGTCTCCAAAAAGCAAATAATCGCCAACCACCGCCGGTCCCGACCACCATTCAAAAGCGCCGTCAATCACGTACTGCCAGAGGATTTGGGGGGCGCCTCCCTCCCCTCCGGCGTCCAGGCAGTAATAGACCCCTTCCCAACTGCCTACGTAAACCTTACCTTCGTGATAGAGCACCTGGGTGGAAAGCTCTTCTTTCTGGCCTGTTCCCTGGGTCAGCTTGCCGCTCCAGATAATTTGCCCGCTGTTTTCATCCAGGGCATAAATATGGCCGGTAGAAGCAGCGACAAAAAATTTACCTTCGCCGTAGGCCGGGGTGGAAAGATTAAAGCGCAGCCCCCCGGTTAACTTCGTGCTCCAGAGCACTTTACCGGTAATCACCTCAAAAGCCCAGGCATACTCATCCACATCCACCACCACCGCCTTTCCATTAGCAATGACCGGCGGGTGGTCAATGCCGTGGGTGGACGTGTAATGAGTAAAAACCTGCCAGGCCACGCCAGGTTCCTCTATTGGGGCCGGGCTTAAGGTTCTTCCGCTGTTTTGGCTATCCCTTTGAAAAGAGGGCCACTCCCCTTCTTCCGCAAAGCAGTAAAGATAACCCCCGCTCGTTCCTAAAAAGACCATTCCTTCGGCGGCAGCCACTCCCTGAATAATATAGCCCTCATCAGGCGTGTTAGCTTTCCAAACCAGCCGGCCCTCTTCATCCAGGCAGTAAAGGAAACCGTCATTTTTTGCCGTGGTAAAGTAAAGATAGGCTCCATCCGGGGTAACCATCAGGGCCGGCGAAGACTTCACTCCTTGTTCCACCGGACAACTCCAGAGGATTTGTCCATCAGCCTCATTCAGGCAAATTAAACTTCCCGGATAGCCGTGCTCCCCCTGGCCTACGTAAATCCGGCCCGCATAGACCACCGGGGTGGAGGTGCTAAAACCAACGGGGGCGCTGAAACCCTCATTTAAAAATCTTCCGCTGTCCGGGTCAAAACCAATTTTCCATAAATAGCCGGCATCAACCCCGGCCTCGGAAGTGGTGTACAGATAACCATTTTGGTAAGTGACCGAAGCCCGAATGCGTCCGGGGGTTGCCCGGGCAAAAGAAATGCGGCTTGGATCACGCAAATCCAGAGTATCGGCCAGGACTCCGGTGTCTTTGTAAACGCTGGTCAACACCCCGTTCACGTTGCCGAAAACCAGGTAATCTTTGGCCACTGCCGCCCCGCACCACAGATAGCCGGCCGTTTGGGCGGTATACACCCAGTCAACCACACCGTCCTCACTCAAACAATAGTAGCTATTGGTTTCTCCCCCCGTACCCCCTTCGCCGATAAATATTTTTCCCTCATGATAGGTTACCGGACACTGGAAACCTCTTTCGCTTACTTTTTTGCTCCAGAGCTCAGCGCCGCTTGTTCCTTCAAAGGCCATGATGCAGCCGTCAAAGGTAGCTACAAAAATTTTGCCTTTGCCATAAGCCGGGGTGGGAATCTGCAATGTGCCGTGGGGACCCAAATCTTTCTCCCAAATGATTTCCCCTGTTTTTTTCTCTATCGCCGCCAGTCTGGCGCCGGCAAGAACGTAAACCATATCTCCACTGACCACCGGTGTGTTTTGAATACCCACGGACCCCTGCCGGAAGATGAATTTACTCCAGGCCGGCCGGGGACTCAATACGGGAGTTTTTACGGATAGCCATCCACTTTTAAATTCATCTTTTTGAAATTGCGGCCAATCGGAAGGATGGCTGAAAGCGGCAGGATTTTTCCACCCCGTAAATAATAAAGCCGTAAAGACAAGAACCAGGAAAAAATTTTTTGGTAACAACATTCCTCATCTCCTTTACCGCAAGTACTCAACAAAACCGCTCTGTTTTCCATTTATTACTACCAATTGTTAATAAAATAACGAACTGTAGAGGTGGCTTGGAATAAGGTGCAAAGGGGGTTGGCGCTAATATTTTTATCGCCCGAATATCAGGCCAAAGTCCGCAAGTGGCAAGGTTTATAAAGGTTTTTGGCGCGTCAGCGCTGAAAATTTCCCTCCCCCTTGACGGGGGAGGGTTAGGGTGGGGCGTGCTACCCCGTCCAGTGCTGGCCGATTAAAATCATGTCCAGAACATTGATCTGGCCGTCTTTATTCACATCTTCCCTGATCCAGCCCGGACTGCCGCTCTGGCCAAACTTTTGCCCCACCAGGACCATATCCAGGACATTTACCTGATCGTCACAGTTAACATCCCAATCCGCAAAAACCGGCATTTTCGGCCCGAAGGCATAAACCTTGCCGCCGCTGATGGTGTAAACCCTCTTGTTCGCCACAGCCGGCGAGGAACCGCCCTGATCATAGCTCCAAACCACTTCTCCGGTATCGGCGCTGAGCACGTATATTCCGGCATAATCAGTAAAATCAGTGGGTGAAGGCCTGCCTGCAAACACTTTGCCGTCAGCCACCGCCACTGAACAGGTCCAGTTGCCCACACCCTTCTTTTCCCAGACCGGCTCTCCTGCATAAGCATCAAAACAGACAGTGGTCGGGTCGGCATAACCGGGGCAGCCGCCGCAGACATAAACCTTGCCCTGGAAGTATGCCGGGGTGGAATTAGTCCGGTTAGTGGTTTTATTCCAGAGAATACTGCCGTCGGCAGCACTTAAAGCAGCCAAATGACCGTTACCGTAAAAGTTGTAGGTGGTCACAAAAACCTTGCCGTCAGCCACGGTAGGCGAACCGCAGGTAGCTTCTTCTGAATCGCTGGCTATCCCATTCTGGTGCCAGATTTTTGTCCCATTTTCAGCGCTCACGCAAACTACATGGTCATTGTCATCAGTCCGGTAGGCCCAACTGGTCAGATACACCCTGCCGTCGGCATAAGCCGGAGTGCCCTGGGCATAGCCGGGAACCCCGTATTTCCATTTTAATGCGCCGGTGTTTTCATCCAGGCAGTAATAATAGCCTCCCTCCCAGTTGCCAATGAAAACCTTGCCGTCGGCCACGGTAGGCGAACCGTTAACCACCGCCGAAGCCAAATTATACTCCCATTTTTTTGCGCCGTCTGCAGCATCAAGACAATACAGCTTTTTCCCCGAGCCGATAAAAACTTTTCCGTTGCTGTAGGCGGGTGAAGACCAGGAGCCATATTGGGCTTTATCAATTAACTTTTCCCAAAGCTTTTCTCCTGTCCTTTCATCGAGGCAATAGACCGCTGAAGCAGTAGCGTCAAAATCTCCTCCGATACAGCTATAAACAAACACCTTATTTTCCGCTACTACCACCGAAGAAGAATTATTGGCGCTGATGTTTTCACTCACCCAGGCCAGTTCAGCAGTGCCCGGCGCTGCTGAAGCAGAATAGCCGATATTGGCCGCATCCCCGTGAAACTGCTCCCAGCTAGCGCCGTCGGAAAGCCCCGCCCCCGCAAGACCGGGAAGCAGCGCCAGACTCATTGCAAGAAACAAGCAGGTTAAGATTAAATAACGCCTTGCCGCTCGCATTTTTACCCTCCTCATCTAAGAAATTCAACTCTCCGGTTTCCCCCTCCCCCTAACCCCCTCCCGCTCATTAGGAGGGGGAAATTACCTTCTTTACTCCCTTCCCCTTGACGGGGGAGGGTTGGGGTGAGGGTGATTAAAACCTCTATTTTTCATACAGTCGTTTCAGCATGGTCGCAACTTCCACCCTGGTGGCCGTGTTTTGCGGCTTGAAGGTCTGGTCGGGATAACCGTTCACCAGTTGCTGATTTGCCGCCGCCGCCACCGAGGTTTTCGCCCAGGCGGAAATCTCCCCGGCATCGGAAAAGCGTCCCAGCAGTTCAGCCGTTTGCGCTTCGTTTAACTCAACGGAGATCCCCTTGAAAGCCAGGGCACGGGTGAGCATGGCGGCCACCTGCTCCCTGGTCACGGGATCACCGGGGCCGAAGGTGCTGGCGCTGTAGCCCTTGACCAGGCCGTGGCGGAAAGCGCTGGCGATGACCCGGTAGTGCCAGTCGCCCGGCTGAACGTCGGTGAAGGTAACTTCGCCTGCTGCTTCCTGAAGCCCCAGCACGCGCACCAGCATAGCCGCAAATTCCGCCCTGGTTACCGGGCTGATCCGGCCGGCAGGTGCCGTCGGGATAACCTTTAAGAAAGCCTTTGGCGGCCATGAATTCGATTACTTCTCTGGCCCAGTGGCCGGCTGGCAGGTCCAAAAAACTTATTCCAACTTCTGTCGGTGGACCGGCAACAGGAACCTCTCCCGGATTCACCTGTTCAACTGGTGTCGAAGGAATAGCCCCGCCTCCGCCACCGCCTCCGCCGCCTGGTGAAGGTGCAGTTACTGCCACGCTGCCGCCGGTTACTGCCACCGCCACGGCCTGTCCGGCTTTATTGCCCACCACCACATTGCTTAAGGCCAAGTTTGTGCTGCCTTGGGCTTTGGCCTTAAAGGTAACGGTAGCAAAAGTGCCCGCGCCGGATACCTCTGCTCCCGGAGTAGTAATGGCTCCCGCTACGCCGGTCAGTTTGCCGTTTGGGTTGTCAATGACGCCGGCCTGGAAGTAGGTACTGGTGACACCCTGTTTGAGCAGGTTGCCTTCGGCGACATAGGTTACTTCCATCACCGAGGGGTCAAAGCTTAAGTCGAACTGGGCGCCGGCGATTACTACGGCGGGGGTGACCACCACATCCAGGGTGAATGTTTCACCTACAGTCACGGTTTTATCAGCCGGGGAGATGTTCATCACACTTTTTTCGGTTACGGTTGTTTCTTTAGTCAGTTCGTTATTTGTTTCGTTTAATTCAGTGATTGCGTTACCTGAATCGGCTATTGCCTTTAAAGTAACCTGGCCTGCTGCCGCCGGGGTCCAGGTGAAGTCCACATCTGTGCCGCTTCCATAAGCCAGTGAACTGACGCTTTTGGTATCCACCAGCGTCGCTGAATCGCCGGTATAAACATAAATGGCCACGCTGAAACTCTCCGCCCCTGCTTTGCCGGAGTTGTAAACAGTAGCGTTAACAGTAACCGGGCTTCCTTTATAGACGTCTGCCGGCAGGTTAAGCGCCGTGATGGTGAGATCGGGCAGGGCAGGCACAAAATGGGCGGTGACGTTTTTGTTGGCGTCCATGGTGATGGCGGCCGGGTTGGCGCTGCCGCTTAAGTCCCCGCTCCAGTGGTCAAAGGCGTAGCCTTCGGCCGCATAAGCAGCAAGGGTTACGATTGTTCCGGCCGGGTAGGTGCCGCCGGGCGGGTCTAATTCCACCGTGCCGCTGCCGGCGGGGTCAACGTTAACAGTCAGGGTATAGTCAACCGCCGCCGGCCCGTCGTAATGGAGGATGGTGCCAGCCCTACCTACAACAAAAACATCGTGGGCTGAGCTTCCCCAAACGTCGTTAAGATACTTAGAAGCTTCTTCGGGAATCTCCATGGCACTCCAGCTTGTACCGTTATAGTGAAGAATAACGGTATACTCATTCTCACATTGCCAATTGCATATTGCTAGAACAAAGAGATCACTGGGGGAACTTCCCCAAATATCTGTAAACAGCTCATACCTATCTTCTCCCTCAGGTGAATTCACAGGAGTATCCATGCGGCGCCATTCTTCACCGTCATAATGGAAAATACTACCACAATACCCCCCGACAAAGACATCGCTGCCGGAGCTTCCCCAAACATCAAAAAGAAAAATCCCTTCTCCATATTCGTCCGTACATTTGAACATCTTACTCCAGTTGCTACCGTCATAGTGATAGATAAAACCAAGAGCTGTTACAACAAAGACATCGCTGGAAGAACTTCCCCAAATACCGTTAACCTCATCCCCATAACCAAAAGGGCTTGGCGGAACCTGGTACATTTGCTTCCAGGTGCTGCCATTGTAATGAAAGATATAACCCCCAGTCTCTGTTCCAATAAAGACGTCATTACCGGCGCTTCCCCAGATAGCTTTGGTATAACCGTGGTCACCAATGTCGATTGGATGATCCATCAAACTCCAGCTTATGCCGTCATAGTGAAGGATAATGCCCTTATCTGTCTTCCAATTGTTTCCGATGGCAAAAACGTCATTACCGGAGCTTCCCCAAATATCGCGAAGCCCTACGGCGCCTTCAGGAGCCGGCGTGGAAGTCCAGCTTGTGCCGTCATAGTGAAGAATTATATTCCCACCGGCAACAGCAAAGACATCGCTGCTAGAACTCCCCCAAACCGCACTGATACCTTTTTCGGTGGGGCAGTCCATTTTGGTCCATTTACCACTTCCCGCCGAAGCAGCGGATGGCAAGACAAGCCCCACTACAGCAACAAACGCCAGCACCAGGAGCAAGCCTAAGATTTTATTTCCGGATTTTAATATGCTCATTTTATCAGCCTCTTTTCTTTAAAGAATTTGCCGTAGGCCAGGGCTGGAGTAGAATTTGTACTGACGATATCCTGACACCATTCAACATCTCCGTTAGCTTTATTAAGAGCATAAAGCTTACCAATGCCCGGCTTGGAGAAATTATAGGTGGGAGCGTAGACCAGACTATCTCCTGCTGCCACTGAACCCCAAATACCATAGGTAGTTTCCTTTTGCCATGTTACCGCACCGGTTGAAGCATCCAGGCAAGCAATCCCTCCTTTTTCCCAGGGATATC
The DNA here is from genome assembly GCA_003599195.1 of Deltaproteobacteria bacterium. Lineage (GTDB taxonomy): Bacteria > Desulfobacterota > Desulfobaccia > Desulfobaccales > 0-14-0-80-60-11 > SURF-52. Next base: position 21,621 of record QZIZ01000171.1, read on the forward strand.
CATCAGACCAGCCAACGTAAACCTTTCTATCGGCATAAGCCGGCGTGGACTGGGCATAATCCCCAACCACTTTGCTCCAGAGAATACTGCCATTTGTTTTATCAAGGGCAAAATATGTTCCGGTATCTTCACTCCCCATGTCATAAGCGCCAATAAAAACTTTACCTTCAGCGACCGTTGGCGATGAGTTCACCACGGTTAGTCCGTCCGGCAGGGCGGTTTCCCAAATGACCCGGCCATTGGAAGCAGACAGGCAGTAAACCGTATCGTTAGAGCCGATAAACACCTTCCCCCTGTGATAAGCCGGGGAAGACCAGGAATCCCAGGCCCGCTCTTTTACTGGGGTTGTCCACATGACATTTCCGGTAAACCGGTTCAGGGCTTTTACGTTGTTGCCGCAGTAAACAAATGCCTTGCTCCAGGCGATTACCGGCTGGGAGTGCTCCACAGCGCCAATTGCTTCACTTTCCCAGGCCAGGTCGGACGTGTCCGGCGCTTTGGCTTGTGTATAACCGGTGTTGGCTTCATCGTAGTGAAACTGCGGCCAGTTAATTCCAATAGCCGGAGTTAGCTCCGTATCTGCGCCTGCATCTTGAGCTAAAGCAGCCAGGGGCAGCAGCATTAACATAGCCAGAACAAAAACGACCAACATCCAGGGCGCACGGGAATTACTTTTCATTCTGGTGAGCATCTTATTTTTCTCCTTTCTGAAGTTTAAATAAATTTTTCTTAAATTCGATCCCCAGCAAACACTTTTTAAGAACCTTCCTCACTCTAAAAACAGGCTTTCGGAAATTCGAAATGCGCATGATACCAAACCCCTCTCACCCTAACCCTCTCCCCCCAGGGGAGAGGGAACCTATTGGAGTATTCCTGATCTCTTCCCCTCCCTCGACTCCGAGGGGCCAAGGGAGGGTGAATTGCCGGATGAGTTTCCAAGAATCTTCTAAAACAAAATGCCCGGTACAAAATGTATTTATCTTGTAACTGCCACCCCCTTCCAGTTCTCTCTTAGTATTTGTGCTCTCCGGCGTCCAAAAAAACTATCACCTCCTGCGCAAGCGGTTTTGGTCAGCCAATCGTTCCTTAAGCGCAAATCAATAAACCAATCAGTAAAAAACGCCTGAAATTACATAGTTTTAAAACAAGCAATTTGCCGGGCCGATTAAATCCTTTTATTGTCTTTCTTGCACCCCGTTAAAAACCAAAAACTCCAGCCCTCCCATCTAAGGAGAACTGGAGTTGAATCTATTCGTTACTGCTTCAAGCCATTAGAAAAATTGCTTCGCTCGCAATTATTCCCTCCGGCCGCTGCTACAATTTTTAGACTCCCGCTCCGGCACCGCCCTCTCAATGGGAGGCCGCACATGTACCGACATGCCCGGGCAGGTTTCCTGACTCACGGGTCATCGCTTGCTCACCGCCTTCCCGGGGGTTCTTCCCCAGTGGCTTTTTGATCAGCAGCTTCCCGTTTACAGTGGCCCGACCGTCCAGGATTTGCGCCTGGTTCCCTATTATCCCTTTCGCCTCCGTGGCTAAGGGCACCCGGGCACGGACATTATTCAGTTAATCAAAGTCAATCTAACATATTTTCTCCTGGTTGTCCAGTAAAATTTTGGCTAAATAAAGAAAAGGAGAGAGATGTTTTAATGATTACTTCTTCCTTTCCTCAATATCTTCAGACATCGTGCTTTTATTTCTCAGAAAGCCTGTGTTTCCAATACGATGGCTCTCTGCTGCAGTGCATAACGGCCAGTATCAAAATGTAATGTTCCTCGATGGAATAAAGTATAGCATAAGGAATATGTCATTTATCGTCAAGCAGCTTGCGGACGCTTTCCATGGCGTCAATACCAGGTATTGGTTTTACTTGACCGCTTCTCACTTCGTCACGACGTCTCTTGGCCTCTGTAAGCCAAATACCTCGAACTGATTCCTGGTCGAGGCTCTCAACAAGTTTTTCAGCCAGCAGTGCTCTTGCCTCGCCGGATAAAGACATGGCCTTTGTTGCCAGTTCGTCCACAGATATGGTCATCGCATGTTACCTCCCGATAAAATTACTTTTATTTTATATTAGTCGGGCTATGGATTCAAGCACAATCCTGCAGCCATTCGCGCCACTCACCAAAAGAAAGACCGTTAACACCCCGGAAGCGGAAATCAAGCCCTACCGCACTTTTCTACGCCGGATTCTTATCTTTCGCTGATCTACCACAATAATGTTGTTCGCAATCTCCTTGCCAGAAAGGTTGCGCAAGGCTAAAAGCAGAATTTCGTTAGTTTCTTTAATAGAAATTCCAGCAGGCAAGCGGAGAAGAATGATGCCGGCGTGCGAAACAAAGCTCAAATAGCCGAGACTGGCAAAACCTATGTCCGCAGTTACAATAACGGTGTTCCTTTGACATGCGTAAGCAAAAATTTCCCTATCTTTAGCGCCACGTAAACCGATATCTCGAACATCCAAAGCCCCGTACCCGGATGCGGCGAGCATCTTGGCGGTGGAACGCGGTAAATCTTCATCTATAAGAAAACGTAGATTCATCAAATTACCTTAATCCGTTCCTCACCCACTACGCTTGCCGCATACCGAAGAACTGCGAAAACCTGTTCCCGGGTAAGATCATATTCTTCCATTACTTCCTCGTATTTAGCCCCACCCGCCAATTTACCCAAAAGAAGGTCAACAGGTATCCGCGTCCCTTTAACCACCGCCTTACCACCTTTAATTTCCGGATCCACTGCTATTCCCGGAAAAATTTCCCGCATGTCAAATCATCCCTCTCCTTTGGCGTATTTCCAGGCTCAATTTCCTTTTCAACAACAACCATTACGGCATCTTCTTTGATTTAACTTTTATTAACTTTAAATCAATTATAGCACCTCCCGCCGGCGAAGAAAATGACCCGTAAAAAGAATTTCAATCACCTTAAAAGAAGGCAGGCCGGGTCATGGATCCGGCTAAAAAACGGGGAAGAAATTACCTCCGCCCAGATTTCCTTTAAGGTTTTTTCTCTTATATTCCCTACGATCAGGTTGGTAAACAAACAGGCCAGGACATTGCCTGAAGCATCCATTTACCGGTGGCAAACCAGATTAACTCCGGACATGGTTTTGCCTCTGACCACATTTTATCTTTCGCCCCCTCGGTTAAATTAAAAGAAACAAATAGATACTCCGATTTAACAACGCCCGGGTTAAATTCCGTTTAAAAATCAAAACGGCCAAGATCCACTCCATCATCCCGTATCATAGCACGTTTTTATCCCATATGGTAAAATAAATTCATGCGTATAGAAATCTTAACCCGGAACATGGAAAAGAAAACAGAAATCCTCACCCTCCTGGGCCGGGAGCCCGGCCTGGAAGCAACGGGTACAAAAGTAAGAGCGGACGGCCTGGAAATGACCGCCGGGGAAGATTATTTGCTTTTTCTCGTAACTACTCAGGCTAACGTCTGGGACTTAAGAATAAAACAGCTGCTTCCAAGGTCGGCGGGCCATACGCCCAACTTTAAAACATCAGTGCAATTTGG
>QZIZ01000099.1 GCA_003599195.1 Deltaproteobacteria bacterium
CACGTGGTCGACCCCTATAAACTGGGACTCTGGCTGCCGCCCCAAACCGATCCGACGCCCTGGCTCGAACTGCTGCTGTCGGACTAGATTTCTGTGAAAGCCGCCTTTACGGCTCAAGAGGCTTTGAAAAGAGAAAGGGGTCTCTCGACGAGGACACCTTTCTCCAAGCCGTCCATTGCCTGTTGGCTGAACCCGGGCGATTAAGCGAGATGGGACGGACGGCCCGGCAGAGCATGCAGGGCCGGCCTTTTGACACCGCCTTCAACGCCGCCTGGAAGATGTATCAGCAGGAGGCCGCGCCCGGGCGCTAGGTTCTTTTCCTGGTTGTCATATGTAGTAATATCTTTATCTCTGCGCCCTCTGCGCCTCTGCGGTAAAAAAATTCACCGCAGAGACGCGGAGAACGCAGAGAGTCTTTCGCCTGCCTTTCTCTCCCCCGGAAAAATTAACCAAAAATTAATCTTGGCAAAATCCCAGGCTGATAATTGGTGACGATGATAGGGATGACAAAATACCGTCTTCGATCTTGGCAACCTTTCCAAGTTCAACGGAGGATTCTATGTGGGGAAAAATAAGATTGGGCTGGAAGCTGGTACTGGGGTTTTCTCTGGTGGCCTGCATCACTCTGGTGGTGGGCCTCTGCGGTTGGCGGGGGACTGTGACGCTGGATAAGTATCTGGTGGAAATGAAGGATGTCTATTCCTCCTCCATCGAGCAATTGCTGATCATGAAGGAGGCCTTTCAGCACGTCATCGTGGCCCAACGGACCCTCATCACCCCCTGGCTGCCTTATGAACAGCGGGAAAAATTGGGGGAGCAGGTCAAGCGGGCCAGAATCACTTATGCCGAGGCCGCCAAAAATTATGAAACCCTGTTGAATCGGAAAGGCCAGGAAGAGATTGAATTATGGAAAAAATTTAACCAAGCCCTGGATGTCTGGCGGCAGGAAAACGACAAGATCTTCCGGTTGAGCGAGGAAATCGCCACCGCGGAGGCCGATAGCCTGCTGGGCTCGGAAATCGCCGACCTGACCCAGGTCATGACCCGTCAGGCCCTGGGCGTCTCCCTGGAAAAGCAGGAGGAAACCCTGAAATGGCTGGAGGCCATTATCAGCGCCAACAAGAACGCCCAATTCAATCTCCAGGAGAAGGCTGCCGGGATATCCCGCCGGGTGACGTTCTTCAACCTGTTGGGGATGGCCCTGGGGTTCGGACTGGCCCTGGCCATCGGCCTCTATCTGAGCCGCGCCCTCTCCCGGCCCTTAAACGGCATTATCAAGGCGCTGACCGCTGGTGCGGAGGAGGTCTCCGCGACCTCCGGCCAGGTCTCCGAGGCCAGCCAGATCCTGGCCGCAGGGACGCAGCAGCAGGCCTCTTCCCTGGAGCAGACCGCCGCCGCCCTGGAGGAGATGGCGGCCATGACCCGGCAAAACTCCGAGAATTCCCGGGAGGCCGATCTCCTCATGAAGGATTCGGGGGACTTAGTGGCGAAGGCCAATGTCTCCATGGGGCGGATGACCGAGGCCATGAAGGACCTCTCCGCGGCCGGGGATCAGACGGCGCAAATCATCAAGACCATTGATGAGATTGCCTTTCAAACCAATCTGCTGGCCCTCAATGCCGCGGTGGAAGCGGCCCGGGCCGGTGAAGCGGGAGCCGGCTTCGCAGTGGTGGCCGAAGAGGTGAGAAACCTGGCGCAAAAAGCCGCCTCCTCCGCTAAGACTACCGCCGATCTGGTGGAGGGCATCGCCGCCAAAGTCACCGATGGGACCGGCCTGGTTTGCCGGACCGCCGATGATTTTCAGCAGGTGGCCGCCATTACCGCCAAGGCCCAACAATTGATCGGGGAAATCGCAGTGGCCTCCCAGGAACAGGCGCAAGGCATCGAGCAGATCAGCAAGGCGATGGCGGGATTGGACGAGGTGGTGCAGAGCAACGCCGAGAATGCCGAGGAAAGCGCCGCAGTTTCGGCCGGCCTTAACCTGCAGGCAGAAAATATGCACAGGGCGGTCAAGGAATTGGTGTCCCTGGTGAACGGCAATGGCAACGGGCACAGCCTGCACCAGGGCCTCCAACCTCTAGGCCTTTCTGCCCCGGACCCGGATCAAGATTCCAGAGCCCATTTATCATACCCCCTGCCGGGAAATCTCCATTGATGCTCACTCCTCGGGAATTGGAGGGATATCCATGAAAAGATGGCGCTGGGCCGTTTTGCTGGCCGCCCTCTCTGGGCTGTTTATCTCCGCCGCCGCTGCGGAAACCGTCGTCAAGGGAGCCGGGGCTTCCTTCCCTTATCCCTGCTATTCCCAATGGACTTACAAGTACTACGAAGTCACCGGGGTCAAGGTGCGCTACCAGTCCATCGGCTCCAGCGCCGGGATGACCCAGATCAAGGCCGGGACCGTGGATTTTGCCGGCTCCGACGTGCCCCTGGAACCCGAGAAACTAAAAGAATTCGGTTTGGTGCAGTTCCCCATGCTGGTGGGGGGCATCGTGCCCATAGTGAATCTGAAAGGGGCCGGTTCCGGAGGTTTGCGTCTCACCCCCCAGGTTTTGGCGGATATCTTTTTAAAAAAGATTACCCGCTGGAGCGATGCGGCCATAGCCAGGGAAAACCCGGACCTGAATCTCCCGGACCAGGAAATCACCGTGGTTCACCGAGAAGACGGTTCCGGCACCACCTTTATCTTCACCAATTACCTGAGCAAGATTTCCCCGGAATGGAAGGCGAAGGTGGGGAATGACAAAGAGGTGGATTGGCCCACGGGCATCGGCGCCAACCAAAATGAAGGGGTGGCCCGCAAGGTCATGCAGATCGAGGGTTCCCTGGGCTACGTGGAGTATGCTTACGCCTTTCAGAACCGGATTCCTTACGCCCTGGTGCGCAACCATGACGGGCATTACATCCATCCCAGCACCGAAACCTTCGTGGCCGCGGCCTTTAAGGCCGACTGGCGGCAAACCCCGGGCTTTTTCATGATCCTGACGGATCAGCCGGGCAAGTTCAGTTGGCCCATTGTCGGGGCCACCTTCATCCTGATGTCCAAGAGCCAGGCGAACCCCGGCCAGGCCCGGGCGGCTTTAAAATTCCTGGACTGGGCCTACCGCCATGGTCAGGAAATCGCCCGGAAACTGCACTATGTGCCCTTGCCGAAGAACGTGGTGCGGATGATTGAGGCCACCTGGACGCAGGAGATTAAAGCCTTCAACGGCGCCGGTATTTGGCCGCCTGCGGAAGCGGCCGCATCCCGGCAGGAAAAAGTATCCCCGTAAAATTTCATCAGCAATAAGCATAAAAGGGATGCATTTTGGCCGGCAATGGATTGCAAAGAGACAACGCAGTGAAATTGTCAAGATTCCCGAACCTGACCAACATTGGGTTTTACCTGGCCCTGGTCTTGATAGTGGCTATAAACGCCTTTTCCTTGGGAAACACCTGGCAGAGCTTGAAAGTGGAAGAGTCGGCTTTACATACGTATGAAATCCGCAATACCCTTCACAGTTTGTTGAATTTACTCAATGATGCGGGTACCAGCCAACGCAATTTCCTGGCCACGGGGGATGAACAATTCCTTATCCCCTACCATAAAGCGGTCAGCGATATCGCCAATAAGACCGCCCTCATTAAAGAATTGACGCGGGATAAAACCTGGTACCGGGAACGATTGCAGGCCTTAGAGCAACGGATCGATAAGCAACTGGCCTTCCTGAAGAAGGGGATCGACCTGACCAGAGCCGAAGAATTCGAGGACGTGAAAAACCTGCTGGAAAGCGGGGAAGGACTGACGCTCCTGGACAATATTCGCAGACTCGTGAACCAGGCCGATACCGAGGAGGTCGATCACATCCTCCTGAAACAGCAATGGGAGAATTCCCGGACCAGTAATCAGGGGGTGTTGTATACCTCTTCCATCGGCACCGCCGTCAGCATTCTCATTCTGCTGTTCAGCTTCTCCCGAGTGCGGCGGGAAAACGCCACCCGCATCCGGGCGGAAGAGGCCCTGCGCCGGGCCAAGGATGGCCTGGAAACCGTGGTCGCGGATCGTACCGAGGAACTGAGCCGGACCAATATCGAACTGCGCCGGGAGTTAGCCGAACGGCGCCTGGCGGAAGAGGCCCTCCAGGAGAGTGAAGCCAGATTCCGCAATCTGCTGAAATATATTCCCGGGGTGTCCATCCTGGGATACGGTACTGACGGGCAGGTGCGTTACTGGAACAAGGCGAGTACACAAATCTACGGTTACCCGGTGGAAGAGGCGGTGGGCCAGGATTTGATGGATTTAATCGTCCCCGGCGAACTGCGGCCTCTCTTCGCCCAGGCCATAGAAAAAGGCAAGGATGCGGCTCTTTCGGGAGAAATTTTGCCTCCGGGGGAACACCGGCTGCGCCATAAAAACGGCTCCCTGGTCCCGGTGCACACCATCCATACCGTGGTCTGCCTGGAAGACCGGGCGCCGCAACTTTTCTGTATCAATGTGGACCTCTCAGAGCGCAAACGGTCGGAAGAGGAGCGGCTGAAGCTGGACAAACTGGAATCCCTGGGGGTTTTGGCCGGGGGCATCGCCCACGACTTCAATAACCTGTTGACCGCCATCCTGGGCAATATCAGCCTGGCCCATCTGGAAACCGAGATGGGAGACATCCAGGGCCGGCTGTTAGACGCGGAAAAGGCCTGCCTCCAGGCCAGCGGCTTGGCCCGGCGGCTGCTGACCTTTGCCAAAGGCGGCAAACCTATCAAGAAACCGCAACAGGTGACGGACTTGCTCCTGGAATCCACCAGTCTGGTCCTCTGCGGCTCCCGCTCCCGCTGCGAATTTGCCTTTGCGGAAAACCTCTGGCCGGTGGCCGCGGACGCCGGACAAATCCAGCAAGTATTTAGTAATCTGCTGATCAACGCGGACCAGGCGATGCCTGAGGGCGGCGTCATCACCCTGGAGACGGAAAATATCTTCCTGCAAAACGGCGCTGCGGGTTCACTCCCCCCGGGGAAATACGTGAAAATCATGGTGGCTGATCAGGGAATCGGCATCAGCCCGGCAAATCTGCCGAAAATCTTTGACCCCTATTTTACCACCAAAGATACCGGCAATGGCCTGGGGCTGGCCACCGTTTATGCCATCATCAAGGGGCACGGGGGCAATATCCAGGTGGATTCGCAGCCCGGCCAAGGGACCGCGTTTACCATTTACTTACCGGCCACAGAGGAGAAACACTGGGCGGGCACTCAAGCGCCCCTTTTGCCCGCCAATGGCAAAGGCAAAATTCTGGTCATGGATGACGAGGAGTCCATCCGTAATCTCCTGGATAAGATCCTGGGCCGCATCGGCTATGAAGCCAGCTTCGCCCGGGATGGCTTTGAGGCCCTGGAGGCCTATACCAGGGCAAAAACTTCCGGCCGGCCCTTCAGCGCGGTGATCTGCGATCTGACCATCCGGGGCGGCATGGGGGGCAGAGAAGCCATCAGAGAGTTAATCGCCGTCGATCCTCAGGTCAAGGCCATCGTTTCCAGCGGCTATTCCGATGACCCGGCCATGGCGGAATACCGGAAATACGGGTTCAGCGGCGTCATCGCCAAGCCTTACAAGATCAATGAGTTAAGCCATGTGTTGCAGGAAGTTATCACCCAGAAGTAAGGAACTATCCGGCCTTCTTTTTGGCTAACCCAACCCGCGGTTTTAACTGCTTAAATTAGGCCGTAGACCAGAGCAGGGCGCCGAGGCCGGCCGCAACCCCCACCCGGGCCGGATGCGCCTTGAGCATCCCGGCCACCACCGGCGCCCAATGGCGCAACCCCGGCAGGAAATAGCACCCCGCCACGATTCCCGGGCCGAAACGCTGATTTTCATGATTCTCCCTTCCAAAGCTTCAAACAGTGGATGGGCCTGAACCACGTCCGCCTCGACTCCCCACCTGCTGCATTTCATCAGATACCTGTTCCGCTCCAGCGAATGGACCGTACGTCCGGCCTTGGGCGGCCTGTGGTCCTTTTTCTTCTTTATTGGCAGAGATGCCAAACTCCATGAGATTTAGATTGTCTTGAGATTCAGATTGTACTAAAGGTACGTGAGGTTTTGCCTTGGTCCCAGGGGGAGAGGGGACATGAACTTTGGAGGTCTTGCCATGAAAAAAGCTGATGCCGTCCCGGTAATCATCTTCCTGTTAATGACGATTATCAGTTCCACGGTTTGGGGGCAGGAAGTCCTGCCTCGCCCGGAGCGCCCGCTCAAGGCCGAGGTGGGCCGCACCTTCCAGGATTCGAAGCCAGGCAAGATTGCGGAGGTCAAGGCGCCTAAGGGCGCGCCCAACATCGTCATTGTGCTGCTCGACGATGTGGGTTTCGGCGCGTCCGGCACCTTCGGGGGACCGGTGCCCACGCCGGTCCTGGACCGCCTGGCCAACCAGGGGCTGCGCTACAACGCCTTCCACACCACGGCGCTGTGCTCGCCCACCCGGGCCGCGCTGCTCACCGGCCGGAACCACCACTCCGTGGGCACCGGCAATATCACCGAACTTGCCACCGGCTTTGACGGCTACACCAGCATCATTCCCAAGAGCACCGCGACGGTGGCGGAGATTCTGCGGCAGAACGGCTACAACACTTCCGCCTGGGGCAAATGGCACAACACCCCGATTTGGGAGACCAGCGTCGCCGGACCCTTCGACCGCTGGCCCACAGGGCTGGGTTTCGAGGAGTTCTACGGCTTCATGGGCGGTGAATCGCACCAATATGAGCCGCCCCTTTACCGCGGCACCACGCCGGTGGAGCGGCCGCCCAAGCCCAATTACACCCTGAACGACGACCTGGCGGACCAGGCCATTGCCTGGATGCGGCTGCAGAAGTCCATAGCGCCGGCAAAGCCTTTCTTCGTCTATTTCGCCCCGGGGGCTACCCACGCGCCGCACCACGTGCCCAAAGAGTGGTCAGACAAATACCAAGGCCGGTTCAACGAAGGCTGGGACAAACTCCGGGAAGAAATCTTCGCGCGCCAGAAGAAACTCGGCGTAATTCCGGCCAATGCCAAGTTGACCCCGCGGCCTTCGCAGATCCCGGCGTGGGATACTCTCTCGCCGGAACGCAAGAAAATCGCCTCCCGCCTCATGGAGATCTATGCCGGTTTCCTGGCGCAGACGGATTACGAAGTAGGCCGGTTGGCGGACGCCATCAAGGAGATGGGCCTGTGGGACAACACCCTCTTTATTTATATCGTGGGCGATAACGGCGCCAGCGGTGAAGGCACGCCTTTCGGAGTCTTCAATGAGATGAGCGTGCTTAACGGCGTCCCCGAGGACCCCGGCGTGGTGCTCAAGCATCTGGACGAACTTGGCGGGCCCACCGCCTACAACCACTACCCCGTGGGCTTCGCCTGGGCCATGGACACGCCCTTCCGGTGGACCAAGCAGGTGGCCTCCCACTTCGGGGGCACCCGCAACGCCATGGTCATTAACTGGCCCCGACGCATCAAGGATGCCGGGGGCCTGCGCAGCCAGTTCCATCACTGCATTGATATCGCGCCCACCATCCTGGAAATCCTGGGCCTCCCGGAACCTGCCATGGTAAACGGCGCTCCCCAGAAACCCATGGAAGGCGTGAGTATGGCCTACACCTTCGGCGACGCCAAAGCACCCACCCGCTTGCGGACGCAGTATTTTGAGATCATGGCAAATCGGGGGCTATATCACGAGGGTTGGATGGCGTCGGCGTTTCATGGGCGGGCGCCCTGGGAATTCGACAGTCATCTAAGCTTTGACCAGGAGAAGTGGGAACTCTATAACGTCACGGAAGATTTCAGCCAGGCGGACGACCTGGCCGCCAAGCATCCGGAGAAGCTGCGCGCCTTGCAGGACCTGTTTTGGGCCGAGGCTGCCAGATACAACGTCCTGCCCCTGGACGACCGGGGGGGGACACGGGTGGACCGCAAGATGTTGCCCTTCCCGGGCGGAGAGCGCCCGAAATACACCTATTATCCCGGCGCCGTCCGCATTCCAGAGACTTGTGCGCCGAATACCAAGAACACGTCTTTCAGCATTACCGCGGAGATCGACATACCCCAGGCCGGCGCCCAGGGCGTCATTGCCGCGGTGGGCGGCGTGGTGGGCGGCTGGTCCCTCTATGTCCAGGATGGCAAACCGGCGTTCACTTATAACTATCTCACTGCGGAACGGCCTACCGTCATGGCCAAAGATAAGCTGCCCGCCGGTCCGGCGACGATTCGCTACGAATTCGCCTATGACGGCGGCTGGGCCAAGGGGGGCGTCAGCCGGTTGTCCGTCAACGGCAAGCAGGTGGCGGAAGGCCGCATCGACAAAACGGTGCCGGGCCTCTTCTCTGCGGATGAAACCTTTGACGTGGGCACCGACACCGGCACCGCGGTGGGGCTATACCCGAATAACTTTGCATTTACCGGCAAGATCAAGAAGGTGACTATAGACTTAAAACCAAAGCTCAAATAGCACGGTCCGCATATTAATACTCATTCTAATAGATATGGCGACATAAATAATTGGGCATTATTAATCTCTGCGCTCTCTGCGTCTCTGCGAGAAAAAAGGTTTCTCGCAGAGGCGCAGAGGCCGCAGAGAAATGCTAAGCGCGGTTAATTAAAACGCTCAGTTTAGTTAGCAATCTGCAAATTCTTCTGCCAATATTTTTTTAAGAAAATATTTTCGTCAGATTAAGAAAGGCAGATAAAATGCCGGGAATAAGGTCTTTATAGATTATCTCCTGAAATAATTATTAAGAAAGATATCCATTTTTCCAATTTGGTTTTAAAGGACTAGAACTTTTTTTCACTGGCCTTTATCCTTGCATTTATTGGAAAATTTGTTATATGCTGCATACTGGTTATTTTTTTTTGCAGATTGCTTTTTTTTGGGGATCGTCATCACCTCCCCTGGAACCGTTCACAATCTCCGGAATTAAATTATCTTTAAAGGCTTGGGAGAACTGCCAAGTTCATGTTGGCAAGACGTCTGGAGGAACTCCGGGTCCGCTGGAGGCTGACCAAGAAGGAAATGGCCCAGAAGTTAGGGATATCCTTCCCTTATTATTCAGAAATCATTACCGGGAAAAAAACAGGCAGACGCAAGGTGATTGACTTTGCCGAGCTTTTGCAGGTATCAGTGGAATGGCTCACCGGGGATCAGATCTTAATTCCAGTATTGGCTGAAGTGACGGCGGGAAATCGCTTCCACCTCCAGGAAAAAGCCCACCATGAATTAATCGACATCACCCATCTTCCGGGCATCAATAAGCAAACGGCCATGCATCACTACGCCTTGCGGATTCGCGGCGATAACCTGGTTCCTTTCCATAAGGATGGAGATATCTTAATCATCGCCAGGAATATTCAGGATAAGATCAGGCATGGCGACATGGTGGTTTATCACACCGCGGCAGGGAGTTGGATCAGGTCCCTGGACTTCAGGGACAACCAGCCCAAGTTGCGGGATCTTGACCTTACCGGCTATTTTAAAACCGAGCAGTTGGCCAGCCTGTCCCAGTTGGATAAAGTCGTTTTTGTAATCTCCTCCTGAGCCATCTACTTTTCCTTATACCCATGATCCAGTACCCCCCACTGACCACTCTGGAGAAAAGGTCCTGGGAATTTTAGCTATTCAGTGTATAATTTTTTACTTCTTAGGTGTATATTTTAAATAATTATACAAAAAATTTCTTGACTTCGCGGAGCCTTTTTTTGTATCTATGTAATACCCTTGATGCAGAACATATATTAAATTCCCTTGGTGGCGGAAGTGATGGCAGGAAGCCCTTTTCACTTTCGAGAGAATGAGTGCCTCGAATTATTTGACATCACTCATCTCCCCGGCATCACCAAAGAAACGGCCAGGCGCTGCTATGCCTTGCGGGTTCAGGGCGATTCCATGATCCCCTTCCACAAGGATGAAGATATCTTAATCGTTGAAAAAGATAGCCGGAAAAATATCCGCCATGGTGACACTGTGGTCTGCCACCACCTGGAGGGAAGCTGCGTCAGGTGCTTCGACTTGACGAACAGCATTCCCAAGCTCCGGCCCCTGAAACTGGACCGGTATCATGAGGCCGAGCCGGTGTTCGAATTGACCAAGATCGATAAAGTTGTTTTCGTTATTTTCTCCTGAAATTATCACTACCCACTCATTCTTCCGGAAAGACATCTCCCTAAAGCACTTGTATCCTTCACAAAGACCCGCCGGTTTCTGATCCGCTCATCTTTTTGATGTGCAACAATGTTCAATCATTATAAAATAGGATACATCACGTCTATCCTGGGGGAAGAAACTCAAGGTGACTTCTTCCATAGACATATCCCTTTCATCGAACTGGAATCGTGCCGGTTCAAGCGGGAAATTCAGGAAAGGGGCTTGAAAATCATTTGAAAAAAGCTTTCTGGATCACAATTTCCGGGTTTATGCGGCAAAACTGGCAGGAGGTCTGATTTTGAGTAAACATGAGCGGAAAAACCTCAGAAGAAATAGATTACTTGCTATTTTGCGTGAATTTAAAAGGGATTACGCGGAAAAATACGGCATCCTGGAGATCGGGATATTCGGTTCGTTGGCCCGGGATGAGGGCGGGGAAGACAGCGATGTGGACATCTTTATAAGGACTAAAACGCCCAATCCGTTCATACTGGTGCACATCAAAGAAGATCTTGAGGGGTTAACCGGAAAGCATGTTGATATCGTGCGGATGCGCGAAAAGATGAATCCTTTTCTCAGGGAACGTATCGAGAAAGAAGGGCGGTATGTTCGATAAGAATCTCGTTTTGTCAATACTCACGCAGATTGACGAAGCCTTGGGAAAAATCGCCAGCCGCGCCGAGTCGATTCGGAGCCCGGAAGATTTCACGAGCACACCGGCCGGTATGGAAAAACTGGATAGTATCTGCATGCTGTTCATGGCCATCGGGGAAGCCTTGAAGAATATTGACAAGATTACCGGTGGCGCTCTTCTCTCACAATATCCCGATATCGACTGGAAGGGGACAATCGGTTTCAGGGATATCATCGCCCATCATTACTTTGATATTGACGCTGAACAGGTATTCTGGATCTGCACACATGAAGTGATGCCATTATCAGCAGCCATCAAAGGGATGATAACGGGGTTACGATAATGGTCATTTGCTACTTGAGTTTAAGCGGATAACCAACTGTCCAAACTCTTGAAGATCATTTGATGCTTGCGTTTAATGGCGGAATGAGTGGCTAAACGGCTCCTTTACGGGTTCCTGGTGGTGGCGCTGGCCTTGGCGGCCGCGGAAATCGCCGGGCATTTCCACTGGCTGGCGGGAGTGGAAAACACCCATTACGATATCTGGCATCAGGTGGCCGGGGCGCGTTTTCAACCTGAGCACGTGGTCATCGTCACCATCGATGAACAGACCCGCCAGGAGCATCAGGACGAACCCCTGGTGTTTTGGGCGCCCCACTTCGCCAGGGTGATCGAGGTTCTTAAGCAAGCCGGGGTCCGGGTTGTCGGCCTGGATTTTCTCTTTTCCGTAAGCGCCGAGGCCTGGCTGAAAAAGCTCGATCTCCCCGGCGGGACGAGCCGCACCTTCGATCTGGAGCTGAGAAAGCAGCTCGCATCCGGGAAGGTCATTCTGGCCGGGGGCATGACCACTGACGAGGAGGGGGTCAGCAAGGTCCTGCTGCCCATCCAGGATTATTATTTTTCCCTGCCCCGGCAACTGGACGACGTGGGGTTGACCAATTTTTATAATGATCCGGACGGCGTGCTGCGCCGTTTCGTAACCTCGCTGCCGGATGCCGATGGTGAGATCTGGCCCCTGTTCGGGCCGCTGTTGGCGCAGCGGGCGGGTGACCGCGAATACAAACCAGACCAGCCTCTTCCGTACATCGGCTTTGCCGGCCCTCCGGGGACCTTTCCCAGAGTCTCTTTCAGAAATTTGCTGCATCCGGAGCTGGCGGAGCAGCACCATGCGGCCCTCAAGGACAAAGTGGCCATCGTCGCCCTGGAGACCCGGCTGCAAGACATCCACCTCACCCCCTACGCCCGCAGCTTCCTCCATTGGGGGCCGCAGATGATGAGCGGTCCCGAAGTCCATGCCAATATCGTGGAAACCATACTCACCGGCCGCGGCCCCCGGCCGGCGCCCGCGGCTTTGCGCCTGGCCGTCCTGGTGATGGCGCTGGCCGCGAGCGCCTGCTGCTTCTTTCGTTTTTCTCCCTGGCAGGGGCTGGGGGCCGGGCTGCTGCTGATTCTTGTCTGCCTGGCTGCGGCCTACGCTCTGTTTCTCAAGGGCCTGATTCTCCCGGTGGGCGGCCTGGAATTGGGGATCGGCCTGTGTTTTTTTGGGGTGCTGGCGGTGCGGCTGACCGGTGAGGAGCGCACCCGGCAGCGTTTACGGCAGGTCTTTTCCAGGTATGTGGCCGATGAGGTGGTGGAGCGGATCATGGCCTCCGGCAAGCTCCCCGATTTAGGCGGGGAAGCCCTCTACGTCACCGTCCTCTTTGCGGATATCCGCAACTTCACCTCCATCTCGGAGCGCTTGAGCGCCCACGAGGTGGTGGAGATGCTCAACGCCTATTTCAGTTCCGTCTGCGAGCCCATCCTGGAATACGGCGGCACCGTGGACAAGTTTATCGGTGATGCGGTGATGGCCGTTTTCGGGGCGCCGGCTCCCCAGCCGGACCATGCCCGCAGGGCCCTGTCCACGGCCCTGGCCATGGCCTCCAGGGCAGAAGAGTTTCAAGTCAAAATGGCGGAGCGGTTTTCCGGGAAAGGGCTCCCGGAGTTTCACATCGGCATCGGCCTCCACAGCGGAGAGGCCGTGGTGGGCAACATCGGTTCGCCCAAGCGCCTGGAATACACCGTCATCGGAGACACGGTCAACATTGCCTCCCGCCTGGAGAGCCTGACCAAGGAACTGGGCTGGACGATCATTGCTTCGCACGAGACCATCGCCGCGGCCGGCCCCGGGGTCCTGACCGGCGGCCAACGGGAGTCCAGCCTCAAAGGGCGGCAGGAAACGGTGCTGGTCCATGAAGTGACGGGCTTGGAGTGAGGCGTTTTTCTCTGCGCTCTCCGCGTCTCTGCGGTTAAAATTAGCTAAGAGATTCACCGCAGGGACGCAGAGGACGCAGAGAGAAAATTTGGATTTTGCATAAGCCTTGAATAATTTTAAATAAATTACCAAGAGGAAATAAAGGAATGAGTTGGCAACATGCAAGAATGATGATTTGTGGCCTGGCTATGGCGATGATCTTGGCGATTCTGCCCATGGCTCCTGCCGGGGCCGCGGCGCCGGACGTGGGCCTGGTCACCAATCTTTCCGGCGAGGCCGTCTATTGGAACCAGCAGGAAAACCAGATCCCGGCCCAGGCCCAGGCCTATTTAAAGATCCGGCAGGGGGACAACTTCGAACTCAAGGAAGGAGGTTCCTTGCAGCTGCTTTATTTTTCCGGGGGGCGGCAGGAGACCTGGAAAGGCCCCGCCACCGTGCAGGTGGGCGAGGCGGAAAGCCGGGCCCCGGCAGGCAAACCGCAGTCCGCACCCGAAGTCAAGATTCTCTCCCGCAAGGTGGCCAACCGGATGAAGGGGGCGCCTCTGGTCGTCAGCCGGAGCGACGCCCGCACCGGCGGCATGAGCACGGTCATGCGGGAACAGACTCACGGCGTCGGGGTCATCCGCAGCATGGCGCCCACCAAAAAGGACTCCCCCCTGCCGCGGCCTAAGCTCCTCACACCCCAGGCTCAAAAGGAGCTGACCCAGGCCGAAAAAGTCTATCAGGACCTCCGGAAGCAGGCCAAAGCCGACGATCCCACCCCGGAAATCTACCTCCTCAGCGTTTATGCGGAATATGGTCAATATAAAAAGATGCTAGAAGTAATCGACGCCATGCTGGCGAAAAAGCCGGGAGACCCAAAGCTGATGGAGCTTAAGGCCCTGGCCAAATCGAAGCTTTAGGCTAATCCCCCTCTTCGGCAATGATCCTCCCCGAGGAAGTGAAGGTGTGTCCTTGAGTGCCTAGAGCGCCCACCATGATGCATTCGATCAGGGGTTCGGTAACCTTATTTTCGGACTTCCACTGCACGATAAAATTGGCCCCGGCTCCCTCATCGCCTTTCTTGGGGTTCTTAATGGTGATGCGGGTGGCGGCCAGGGCCTTGAGTTCCACCGGCTTTGGCAGATATTTTTCCACCATATTGCCGTTGGTGTCATAATTATCAATCCGGACCACCGTAATGGGATGAACCGGATCGGTATTATGAATAACGAGATTGGCTCTCAGATTAATGGGCTGGTAATCTCCTAAAACGTTAGAGTAACTAGGTATGTAAATAGTCTGCCCTTTTAGTAACTTAATGGCGCCGGAGGCAACAGTTCCAAGAGCGATGACTATCATTGCCGGAACAATGCTTATTAAAACTCTCTTCCCCAAGTTTTTCATCGTTCTTTTCTCCATGTTGGTTAGATAAGCAAAAGGCCCGGGAAAGGCCGCCCAGGACCTGGTCTCCGGGATCATCCCAGAATTTCCGCCCGCCCCTCCAGAGCCTGAATCGCCCGTTCTTTGGGTCCGGGAACTCCGTGGCGCAGAAGCTCTTCCACGACGGGTACCAGATGGCTGCCCGCCAGCATATTCGGAAGGAGGACATAGTCTGCACCCTCCCGGTACATCTTGAGGGCTTCCGCCGGACTCACCGCGGTGAGGATAATTTTGGCCTTGGGGGAAAGGTTCTTAGCCAGTTTCATGAGCTTGAGATTATCGGTACCCACCAGGATGTCGTCCGGGATGGTGGAAAGCACCAGTTTAGCGTCTTCGAGTCCGGCATGATGCAAGGTCTCCAGGTGGCTGATATCCCCATACACCACTTTCACTCCCAGTTTTTGCAACTTCTGGTAAACCACCGGATTATAGTCGACCACCAACAGCTTTTTCAATAAGTCCGGATTCAATTCTTCGATTTCCTTGATGAATGCGCTGCCAATCCGGTAAAGGCCCAACACGGCGATATCCTTGGGGGTGTCGCTGATTTCTTCCTGATAGCCCCCATGAATGTCTTTGACCCCGAGACGCTGGAGAACATTGCTCATCCAGGTTTGCAGGAGATGGCTGGACTTGATCATGTAGGTGGAGGATACGGAGGTAATCACAAAGATATAGATGATCAGGGTTTGAATATCCGGGACGATGTGTTGGTATTTGATGCCCAAGGCGGTGATCACCAAGGCGAATTCACTGATCTGGGAAAGGTTGATGGAGGTCAGCAGGCTGACCCGGTGGCCGTTTTTGAGAAGATAGAGAATGGGAAACACGGAGAAAAACCGGGTGGCAATCACAAAGAGGGCGGCAACCCCGGCGACTGCGAACATGCCCAGGTTGTCCAACGGGTTGGGAATAGTCATCCCCAAACCGACAAAAAACAGGGTGATGAAAAAATCCCGGATGCTGATGATTTTGGCGATAATTTCGGCATTATAAGGAAACGTGGAAATAGAGGCGCCGGCAATCAGCGCGCCCATTTCCAGGGAGAGATTGAGATAGCCGGCAACCCCGCAAATGAAAAAGCACCAGGCCAGGGAAGCCACCAGGACCAATTCCGGCAGTTTTGCGATCTTCCTGAAGATATATCCCAGCAGATATTTACTCAGAACCAGGCTGAGGAGAACCAGAAGAAGGCCCTCGGCAAAGTTCCATAATAAGCTGAGCAACCGGGGATTAGCCAGACTGGGCTGGATGCTCAACATAACGATGGCCCAGATGTCCTGGAAGACCAAGACCCCCAGGGTGAGCCGTCCGGCCAGGGTGTCCAGTTCGAACTTTTCGTACAATAATTTGACGACAATGGCCGTGCTGCTCAGGGCGATGCAAACGGCCAGATACAGCAAATCATATTCCCCGCCCAGGACTTTAACGCCAAAGATACGATATTCATAAGGGGGGCCGACGGTAAATCCCAGCAATAGGAAAAAACCTAGGCCCAGGGCCGCGCAGATGACGAATTGCAGGATGCCGGTGAAAATGAGAGATTTTCCGGACTCCCTGATTTTTTTGAGGTCGAGTTCCAAACCGATCATGAAAAGCAGGAGGATCAACCCCATCTCGGAAATGATGCTGATATCGCTCTGGCTGCGGACCAGACCCAGCCCGAATTGCGGGCCGATGGCGGCCCCTGCGGCAATATAGGCCAGAAGCAGGGGCTGCTTGATCAAATTGGCCAGGTAGGCCAACACTGTGGCGGCAATAATACTGATACTGATGCTCGTCAATAAGGCGTGGCTGCCGCCCGCGTCCCCGCCGTTCCCGCCGGCCCAGGAAAGATCGGGGATCAACACGATAGATCCCAGCAGCAAGAAGCCGCAGCCGATCACGTGCGCCGGCCTTGAGCCCAGGCTGCCCTTAATTCTTCCGAGGGCCATAATTTCATAAACATCAAGCATTTGGTCTTCGGACTCCTTGTCACCAGGTACGTAAATGGACATGCAGGCTCCCATCATCCAGGAGCCGGGTTCTTATTTGACCGCCGGTCTTTGACCGCAGACATGCAACTTACAAGAATGGCTGCTTACTTTTTAAAACGGTTAGGAAAAGGTGGCCTTCAGGACGTCGACCTTGCCGCTTTGCAGCCGGTATTTGGCCACCACCAGGTCCAACCGTCCCTGTTCCAGGGCCTCGCCTATGATCCGGCTTTCCCGGCGCAAGGCTGCGGCCAAAGATTTCAGGTGTTGGCAGGTGGCTTCCTCCACCAAGTCGGCGCCGCTCTTTCCCGTGGACCGGGCCTGGGCCGCGGCCGGTGCGATCTGCTTGACGATGGCGGCGATATGGCCTTCATCGCTCTCCGGATGATGGACCGCGGCGGTGACCGCGCCGCAGCTTTCATGGCCCTTGATTATCAGGAGGGGGACGTGCAGGTGGGCCACGGCGTATTCCAGACTGCCGATGCTGGTGGGTTCCAGGACCAGGCCGGCGGTACGGACCACAAATAGATCACCCAGACTCTGATCGAAAATGATCTCCGCGGGGACCCGGGAATCGGAACAACAGAGTACCGCGGCCTCGGGCTGCTGTCCTCTGGTCAGCGTGCTTCTCAGATCCAACATATTCCGGCCCTGAAACAGGCCCTGAACAAACCGCATATTACCGGCAATGAGTTTCTGCCAAACCTGCAGGCCGCCGAGTTCTTTGCTGTGACGCGTCATGCATGCCTCTCTCGTTCGTCGTTTTCCGTTTTCATTGGCTTCCCCGCCGGTTTCCGGCCACGGGGAAACAAAGAAGGTGGTGTCGGGGTTCCCCCCTCCCCTCCCGACACTCTGGTCTCAAAGCGGATACTTGCGGGGGTCCCGGGACCAAACCGCCTCGGGGGCATTGCTGAAAAACTTCGGTTTAATATGGATTTGATGGAACCCTAACATCTTTTATATCGGAAATACATTCCTATCCGCAACCATACTTTCTCGCCGTTAACGGTTGTCAAGGCCCGGGGTTTGGACCATAATTCGCACAGGCTGGAAAGCTTAAGCCGTCAACGCCATAAGTAATCGGACATGATTATCTCTGCGTCCTCTGTGTCTCTGCGGTTAAAAGATTCACCGCAGAGACGCAGAGGGCGCAGAGTATAAAATGGTGCGCAAGGCGCACCCTACGGAACCCGGAACTTGGAACTCGGAACTTTTGCCCTGAGCTGGAGCCCGGTGCTGCTCCTGGCGGTGCTGGCCGCGGGTTTGAAGCGGCCGGCCCTGGAACTTTCGGTTTACGGCGCGGGGTTTACTGCGGGGCTGGCTTACTTTTTTTTCCAAACGCCCTTTCCCGTGATCCTGACAGCCGCGGCGGACGGGGCGGTAACCACCGCGCCCCTGCTCCTGGTGGTGCTGGCCGGGATTCTCCTGTCCCATCTGCTGATGGCTTCCCGGTCCATGGACCGCATCATCGCCTGGTTTATGCAGGGGCTGCGGCATCCCCGGGACAGGCACCTCTTCATCTCCCTGGGGATCTGCAATTTTCTGGAAGGGGCCAGCGTCATCGCCGAACCCATTGTGGCGCCCATGCTCCGGGCCGCGGGGGTCAGTCCCGCATCCGCCGCAGCGCTGTCCATCATCGGTTATGCGGGTTTGATGAGCGTGGAGATGGCCGGGATCATCATCACCGTGCTGGCCCTGGTCACGGGTCTGCCCCTGGGGGAGCTGGCCGCGGCCACGGCTTGGCTGTCGGTACCGGGAATGCTGGCCATGGCCGCGTGCATCCCCTGGCACCTGCCGCCGGAGTCCGGGCGCTGGTCTTTCCTCCCCCAGGTCCTGGGAAGCGGTTTGCTGGTAAGCCTGGTGGCCCTGGCCGCCACTCTGACCCTGGGGGTGGCCCTGGCGGGGATGGCGGGCGGGCTGGCGTTGATGGCGGTTTTGCTGCTCCTGGGCTCCAGGAGGTGGAACTGGAACGCCGGAATTATCCGGGACCTGCTACCTTTCGCCTGCATCCTGGCGCCCCTGCTGCTGGTGAATATCGTGCCCCGGATCCGGGAACTCACCCAGAACCGCTGGGTGTTTCAGGTTCAGGTGGCGCCGGTGCACTCAATTACCATGACGCCTTTCTTTTCCGCGTACCTGTACCTCTTTCTGGCCCTGGCGGCAGCCGCGGTGCTGTTCCGCTCGGAGGTGAAAGTGAAGGAGGTGTTAACCGGAGGCTTGAGGCAGGCGTGGCGGGCCCTGGCGGCCATGGCCCTGTTCGGGGCCATGGGGCAGATTATCGCTTATTCCGGTTACGGCGAAGGGTTCACTAGCCTGGACCAGGCCCGGAACATCCCCTGGGTCCTGGCCATGGGGCTGAAATCCTACACCGGGAGCTGGTATCCCCTGTTCGTGCCGCTGCTGGGCTGGGTGGGCACCTTTTTGACCGGCTACGGGGTGGCCTCCCTGATGCTTTTCGGGGAGCTGCAGGTGCACGCGGCGTCGCTGTTGGGAGTGTCCCCGGTCTGGCTGGCCGCGGGCCTCACCGTGGGCTCCGCCGTGGGCTCCATCTCCTCCCCCTTCAAGATCGCCATCGCCGCACCCATGTGCGGCGCCCTGGGGCGGGAAGGAGAGATCTTAAGACGCACCATCCCCCTGGGGGTGGTTGCGTCTTTGCTTCTGGGCCTGATTCTCCGGGCGTTATAGCCCGGCCCTTGACTGTGGATGCAACCTTATTTCAGGCGACAGCCTCCGCAACCTCCGCTTTTGGTTTCAGGGCCCGGCGGATAGCCCGGTTCAATTCTCCAGGCGGCACCGGTTTAGTCAGATAGCCGATAATACCCATCTGCTTGACCCTATTTGCGGATGGTTTATCACTGAGCCCCGTCCAAAGAATAATGGGCAGACCCGGACGCAACAGGATCAGTTCCCGGGCCAACTCCAAGCCGTTCATCCGGGGCATGCACAAATCAGTAATCACCAAATCGAAGTTCTTCGGATTCTTCCGCACCGTTTCCAGGGCTTTCAAACTGCTGGTGCAGGTAGTAATCCGGTAGCCAAAACCTTCCAGAATTTCTTTTCCCATCTGGGCAATTAAGGTTTCATCATCCACTATCAAGATATGCTTGGCAAGCCCGAGAGATGCAGCTCGTCTCTGTTTAGGAGCAATCCCCGGGGGTTTGTCGGCAATGGTCGCGGCGGCCCCAAGGGGAAATTTATTCTTCTTTTTATTCTTCATTTGCTTCCCCTTTAGCCGCTCCTTCCTGTCCTGCCGGCCACCTCCTGGAGAAACAGAATCAGCGATGCCTGGTGAGGATTGTTCTCTAGTTGTAACTTTTTTTAAGCTATTTTCAATCATTAATCTAGGTTTATATTAGATATATTAGGCATTTTGATTATACCAAATTTATGCAAGGTTTGAGCCATATCCTATCCCGAATCATGGATAGATAAAAATAAGGCCATATTAATATTATTAATCCTATCTGACACTAATGCAAGGGGGCAGAGAGGTGGCAGGCGCTGGAGGCCGGAAAAGGCGGGGTTTCTGTATTAAAGTATGTCAAGGATTTGACAGAAGTCGGGGAAACATTCCGGAAGCCGGCATCAACTTGAGACCTCTGCGAAAGTTCCCTACATAGTCATTCTGAGGGAGCAGAGCGACCGAAGAATCTCGCAGGCGCCTGAAAATACGAGATTCGCAACGAAGCTGCGCTCCGTTCAGAATGACAGAAAAGAGACTTTCGCAGAGGTCTCAACTTAGGGGCGAACGCGAGGTCCGCCCCCAGGTTGATATCTAGCTGCGAATCGGCAAAAAATCAATAACCTTCCTCGTGCTCCAGGTCCTCCTCCCCGGATTTGTGGCGGAAGACGTGGTGGACCCAGGCCTGGTAGGCGATGACGATGGGCACGAAGGTCAGGGCCACTGTCAGCATGATCTTCAGGGTCAGGGGGCTGGAGGAGGAGTTGAAGGCCGTAAGGCTGTAAGCCGGATCGATGCTGGAAGGCAGCAGTTTCGGGTAAAGCCCCACCACTCCGAAGAGCGTGGTGCCGACGATGGTGACGCAGGACGCGAACCAGGCCCGCCACCACGCGGCCTTGGCGATATAAACCCGGATCATTACCAAAGCGGCGACGGTAACCCCTACAATCAGGAAGAGCGCCGGGTTGGCCACATAGTTGTCATAAAGAAAGGTGGCCCGCCGGGTGGCCAGGAGAAAGATCACCGCCATCACCAGGAGCGCGACCCAGAGCTTCGGCACCAGTTTGGCGGCCCGGTCGTGAAGGTCGCCCGAGGATTTCACCGCCAGCCACAAGGCGCCGTGCACCAGGAAGAGCAGCACGAAGAGAACCCCCCCCGCCAGTCCGTAAGGGTTGAGGAGGGTGAACAGCGTGCCCTGGTATATGCCGTCCTTATCGATGGGGAGGCCGTGGAAGATGTTGGCAAAGGCCACCCCCAGCAACAATGCGGGGAGAAAGCTGCCCACCGTCAGGCAGGTGTCCCAGACGCACTTCCACCTGGGGCTGTTGACTTCGTCCCGGAAGGCAAAGGAGACGCCCCGGACGATCAAGGCAAAGAGGATGAGCATCAGGGCCGAATAGAGCCCGCTGAACATGGTGGCGTAGGTGGTGGGGAAGGCCGCGAAGGTGACGCCGCCGGCGGTGATCAGCCAAACTTCGTTGCCGTCCCAGAAAGGGCCCATGACGTGGTAGACTAAACGCCGCTCCGTGTCGGTCTTGGCCACCACCGGCATCAAGGTGCCCAGGCCCAGGTCGAAGCCGTCCAGCATGAAATACACGGCCCAGAGAACGCCCCACAGCAGGAACCAGATAGTTTCCAACATGACCTTAACCCTCCCCCCGGACGGGCTCAGGCCCCCGGCGCACGTGCTTGGCGATGAGATAGAAAGCAGTCGCTCCCAGCAGGGAATAGGCGACGATGAAAGCCGCCAGGGTGATGCCCACCTGGGAAGCGGCGATGGGCGAGACCGCGTCTTTGGTCTTCATCAGCCCCCAGACGATCCAGGGCTGCCGCCCCACCTCGGTGACGATCCAGCCCGCCTGCAAGGCGATATAGGGCAGGGGGATGGAGAAGAGCAGCAATTTGAGCAGGCGGGGACTGTCTGCGATTTTCTTGCGTTTGAGCCAGGCCACCACCGTCACCAGGGCAAAGAAAAATCCCAGGCCCACCATCACCCTAAAGGCGATGAAGGTCAGAGCCACCGGGGGCCGCTCCTCCTTGGGGATGTCCTTGAGGCCCTTGACCGTGGCGCTGCTGGAGTGATAAGCCAGCAGGCTCAAGGCCCCGGGGATTTTCCCGAACTCCACCAGGTTGCGCTCGTTTTTCTCATCCGGAATTAAAAACAAGGTCTGGGGCGCATTGGCCTGGGTGTCCCAGAGGGCCTCCATGGCCGCCAGCTTGGCGGGCTGGATCTTGGCCACTTCGCTGCCGTGAATATGGCCCTGGACGACTTCCGCCAGGGAGAAGATCAGGGCAAAGGCCAGCCCCATGCGCAGGGATTTGGTGAAGAAGGCCACGTGTTGTTTCCTCAGGAGATGATAAGCGCTGACGCCCATGACGAAGAAACCCGCCAGGATATAAGCCCCGCTGAGGGTGTGTAAGTAAATCTGGAAGCCGAAGGGTTGGGTGATCACCGCCAGAAAATCGGTGAGTTCCGCGCGGCCGTTCCTGATGGTGTAGCCCACGGGATGCTGCATCCAGGCGTTGGCCATCAGGATCCAGAGGGCCGAGAGATTGGCGGCGAAGGCCACCAGCCAGATGGCCAGACAGTGGAGCTTGGGGGAAAGCCGCTTCCAGCCGAAGATCCACACCGCCAGGAAGGTGGATTCCAGAAAAAAGGCCAGGGTGGCTTCGATGGCCAGAATGGAGCCGAAGATGTCTCCCACGTAACGGGAGTACCGGGACCAGTTGGTGCCGAACTGAAACTCCAGGGTGATGCCGGTTACCACGCCCACGGCAAAGTTGATGATGAAAATCTTCCCCCAGAATTTGGCCAGCCGACGGTATTCCTCATCGCCGGTCTTGACGAACTTCGTTTCCATGATGGCGATGAGGATGGATAACCCCAGGGTCAGGGGCACAAAGATGAAGTGGAAAAAGGTGGCTACTGCGAATTGCAGCCGCGAAAGCATCAGGGCGTCCATGGCATTGCTCCCCTCCTTTGCAAGATTAACGTGAATTTGATGATTGCCGGTTCAGGGAATTCATGATTATTAACTTCACCCCACTTTCACCAGAGTGATGGTCTCGGTCATGCAGTGGGGGCATTTTTCCGGGTTATGCAGCCTGTTGGTATAACCGCACCGGGAGCAGACGTAATAAATCCCCTTTTCCATTTCGGCCAGCTTTTTCAAAGCCTTCTGGTATTGGAGAGAACGCGTTTTCTCCGTATCATTATTGGGCTTCGGATTTCCGTAGGCGGTCATCCTGAATAACTGCGCAATCTCGGGGTATCCCTCTTTCTCCGCAAGAGCGGCATAGGCCAAGTACCCTTGATGGTGCCGGAACCCCTGGCGATATTCTTTTGATGTAATCATTGTTGTCCCTCCTGTTAAGGCCGGTGACCCGGAAAAGTCATAATATCCGTTATTTCCTTGATATTTGCGGCCGTCTCCACCTTCCGGACTCCGTTCTTATCCTTTCCCACCGCCTTTCCGGAGGTGGGCCTCCAATTCCACTTCGGCCAGCCTCCTGAGTTTGTAGGCCGAATCCCGCAGCACCCCGTACAACACGCCGCAGCCTACGTCCTCCCGGGCGGCGTCGCCTTGGTCGGCCACCTCCAGCATGGCCGCGGCCAACTCCAGGGTTTTTTTCAGGCATTCATTAGCGGCGCTAGCCATTTTTCCACCCTCGATCTTGGGAAAACCTCGAATTTACCGTTCCTGAAAAGATAGACTCACGCAAAGGCGCAAAGACGCAAAGCAAGACGCAAGGTATATATAAAAGGAAGCGCTTCCTCTCTGCTAAAGAATGACGCCGTCGTGAACTTTTCCTGAGCCGGCGTTACGCTTTCTTATAACTCAAGATGCGTGCCAGTCCCGGCAATGCGGAGGGCGCAGAATAACTATCTGTAAGAATTGACTAAATCAGATAGGAATGGGTTTGCCGGCTTTTAATTCCGGCAGACGGACGGGATTTCTTGATACATCTTTGGAAAGGAAGAAAATAGCAAAATGCAGAATAGACGCGGGGAATGGCCGGGAATTACTGTCTCAGGTTCCCTCGTGAGACAGAGATGTTTCCTGGGACATGAGGAACCGGTATAAGGTGGCCCGGCCCACCCCCAGCAGGTGCGCGGCCTTCACCTTGTTGCCGCCGCATTGCTTAAGCGCGGCTTGGACCGCGTGCCGGTTCAGTTTGGGAGCCGGTCCCCGGCGGGAGCCCTCAGCCCGGATTTCCTGAGGCAGCTCGCCGGCCCCCATGGCTCCCCCTTCGCTTCTGGCCAGGGCGAAATGCACCGCGTTTTGCAGTTCCCGGACGTTGCCCGGCCAGGGGTATTTCTGGAGCAGGGTCAGAGCTTCGCTGGAAAACCGGAAAACCTTCTTCCCCCGCTTCCGGGAACGTTCCAGAAAAAAATCCACCAGCAACGGGATATCTCCCCGGCGCTCTCTCAAGGGCGGGAGGTGTAACGGCACCACGTTCAGGCGGTAAAAGAGGTCCCGGCGGAAATTCTTCCGCTCAATCTCTTTTTTTAAATCCCGGTTGGTGGCGCTGATGACGCGGACGTCTACGGTGACGGTCTTTTCCCCGCCCACCCGCTCGAAGGCCCCGGTTTCCAAAACCCGGAGCAGCTTAACCTGCATGTTCCGGGGCAGTTCGGCCACTTCATCCAGGAAGATGGTGCCGCCGTGGGCCAGCTCGAAGCGCCCTTTCTTATCCCGGAGTGCGCCGGAGAACGCGCCCTTGACGTGACCGAAGAGTTCGCTCTCCACCACCCCTTCGGGCAGCGCCCCGCAATTGACGGGGACAAAGGGGCCCCGGGCGCGTCCGCTCTCGCTGTGAATGGCCGCGGCCACCAACTCCTTGCCGGTGCCCGTCTCCCCGGTGATCAACACGGGATAGTCGTTTTCCGCCAACCTGCTTATTTGCTTGAATATCTGGATCATTTGGGGATCCCGGCCCACGATCCCGGCAAAACCCGCGAAGTCCCCGGACCAGAGTTTCATGCCCACCAGGCTGGTAATGTCTTTGATGACCGCCAGCACCCCGGCGAAGCGGCCCTCTGCGTCTCTGATGCCCACCACCGACATTTCCACCTGCTTGGGCTCCCCCCGGTGGGTGACAATATTTAAAGGGTAATTCAGTTCCTTCCAGAAATCCGGCGCACCGCCGCAAAAGGAGCATTTCTTGCCGCACAAGGGGCCGCCGAAGACCTCGTGGCAGTCCCGGCCCAGAATCTCTTCTTTCCTGAAACCGGTCATGGCCTCGGCCGCGGGGTTAAGGAAAAAGATGCGCCGCTCCCCGTCGTGGCCGATGACCCCTTCCTGGAGATGATCCAGCAGGT
>QZIZ01000177.1 GCA_003599195.1 Deltaproteobacteria bacterium
AAGAGCGCCCTCCGGCAATTCTTTGGGTTTCCGCATGCCCTTCTCCTTTCAGAGAAAAGCATATCATAAGTTGTCAATAGACTGCAACTTGGTATAAGCCACTGATAAATAATTCTTTTTCCGAAAACCGGAAAATGAAAACCGGAAACCGTATCACTGCACTGACACCTCCACCGTATCCCCCAGGCTATCCCGGCCCATGGCGGTGAGCCGGTGGCGGCCCCGGGAGAGGGGCACGGCCAGTTGATAAGGCGGGCCTACGACGCCCACCTCCCGGCCGTCCACAAACCAGACCACCTCCTCCGTCCGGGCACGGCACAGGGCTTTCAAGGTCACTTCAACCTCTTCCGTCTGAGGAGTCAGCAGGAATCGATCGCCGGAGAGGGGGTAAAGGATGCTGATGCGGCTGATTTCATCCCGCGGCGCTCCTTCTCCCGTTGCGGAAAGATATGGGGCCGTGGGTCCGGGGGCTTTCCCGGAGCCGGACCCCGGGGAGGCAGCCGCCCCGGGCCTGAAGACCCGGTCCAGGTCCGGATCAAATCCCGCCAGGCGGTATCTTCCGACAGCGCCTTTTTCATAGCGCTGGTGAAGCCAACCGGCATAGGCGGTGTCCAGCCGGTGCCAGGGAGTGCTTCCCTGGTGGTAGGCGCATTCCCTGCCCGGCTCAGCCCCGGCGACAAAAAATTCCTCCACCGTATGGCTACAGGCCGGGCCGGGGAGCTGGCCGGAAAAGGAGCAGACCTTAACCCGGCTCACCCCCCCCGGAACCGGAAAGGCCTCGGGCGGCGCGGCCGCAAAGATGGCTGCGGCCAGGTCGCTGACGATGGGAGCCGCAATGGAGGCCCCGCTCTGATTTGCTGTTGGGCGGCCGTCGAAATTCCCCGTCCAGACGGCCAGGGTGTAGCGGGGGGAATAGGCCACCGCCCAGCAGTCCCGGTAGCGGGTGCTGGTCCCGGTCTTCAAGGCCAGGCGGAAGGGCGGGTTCATGGCCTGGGAGCCGCCGAAGGCCCGGGAGCGGGCCAGGGGATCGGCCAGGATATCGCTGACAATGAATGCCGCCTGTTCGGAAAAGGCCGTGATCTCCTCGCCTAAGGGCTGGTCCGGCCGCAGCCGCAAGGGACAATACACCCCCTGGTTGGCCAGGCAGGCATAGGCCGCGGCCAATTCCAGCAGGCTCACCTCGGGGTTCCCCACTACCAGCCCCAGGCCGTAATGATCCGGCCCCCGGTCCTTGCGGTTAATGAGGCCCAGGCGCTTCAAGGTTTCATAATACGGCTCCTGGCCCACCAGAGCCAGGAGGCGCACCGCCGAAAGGTTCAGGGAGTTGCCCAGGGCCTCCCGGAAGGAGACGGGGCCGTGGGCCACCCGGTCGAAGTTGGCGGGGTGGAACTCGCCTCCGGGCAGGCGGTAGCGCCGCTCCACGTCCTCCAGGACCGACGCGGGGGTGAAGCCCCGATCCAGGGCCAGGGCGTAGAGGAAGGGTTTCAGGGCCGAACCGGGGGAGCGCCAGGCCGCGGCCCCGTTGTTGTACCCCCGGTCCTTGGGCCCGTACTGCAAAGAGCCCCCCAGAGCCAGGACCTCAGGCCCCCGGTTGTCCAGGAGCACCGCCGCGGCCTGGCCTGCGCCCCCGGCCCGGAGCCGCCCGGCGTGGGAGCGAAGAATCCGCTCCAATTGCCGCTGCCGGTTGAAGTCCAGGGTGGTGCGCACCACTCCCGAATTTTGGCTTTTACCGGCCAGCACCAGGTTCACGAAGTGTTGGGCCCGGAAGGGAAAGCGCCCGCGCTTTCCGGCCGTGGCGGCAAGCAGCAGGGGTTCACTCCGGGCCGCCAGCATTTCCTGTTCTTTCAGGAAGCCCAGGGCCGCCATGCGGCCCAGGATCCAGTCCCGGCGGCTGAGCAGGCGGGCCTGGTTGGGCCGCAACGGATTGAGCCTGCCCGGGGCCTTGGCCAGAGAGGCCAGGGTTGCTGCTTCCGCCGGGGTGAGACGGGCCGCGCTTTTCCCGAAGTAGGCCAGGGCCGCGGTCTGGACCCCCGCCAGGTTGTTCCCCTGTGGCACCCGGTCCAGGTAGCGGCGCAGGATCTCCTCTTTGCTTAACGCGGCCTCCAGGCGCAGGCTCCGGCCCATCTCCACCACCTTCCGGGACCAGGTGCGGGGCCCCGGGTGGGTGAGGCGGGCCAGCTGCTG
The DNA here is from genome assembly GCA_003599195.1 of Deltaproteobacteria bacterium. Classification (GTDB taxonomy): domain Bacteria; phylum Desulfobacterota; class Desulfobaccia; order Desulfobaccales; family 0-14-0-80-60-11; genus SURF-52. The sequence continues at coordinate 2,185 of QZIZ01000177.1, forward strand.
GGTGATGGTGGACGCGCCCGAGACGATCCGCCCCGCCCGGAGATTGCTGCAGGCGGCCCGGACCACCGCCAGCAGGTCGACTCCGGGGTGCTCCCAGAAACGCTGGTCCTCCGCAGCCACGAAGGCCACGGTCACCAAAGGCGGCAAAGGGCCCGGGGGGAGCTGCGCCATCCGGCTGCCATCGGCGGCAGGTCCCAGAAAGAGGACGCGGTCCTGGCGGTCCAGGACCAGAGGCCCGGGCCGGGGATCTAAGGCCGCGGGGTCGATGCGGGTGAAGCACTCCAGGAACAAGCCTCCTCCGACCAAAAGTGCCGTCAGAACGCCGATTGCCAGGAAACGACCGGATTTGAAACGCTTAATCATGGACCCACATTCCATAAATCATGCGAACCGTAGGGCGGGCGTCCCCGCCCGCCCACCTTCAGGCGGCCAGGGACGGCCGCCCCACCGATTCCTTTACTCGGAACTCGGAACTAATCACCATGAGCCAAAATCTCACTGCCTCCCTTTAATAACAATCTCCCCCTTAGGCGTGCAGCCGTAGACCAGAGGCGCGTACATGGCCGAGACCTTGGTAGCCGGGGCCGCGAAGGTTCCCTCGCACACCGCCCGGGCATAGTATTCAAAGACCTGGGGGCCGGAATAGACCCAATCCCGGAAGGCCAGGACCCGCTCTTCCCGCATCTCCACGTGGTTGGGCCTAAAGCGCATCAACCCTTCCGGGGAGAAATATTCGAACCGGTCATCCTCTTCCCCCGCGGGCTCCTCCGTTTGAAAGACCGGATTCACCGCGGCCAGGCCCGCGGGCAGGGGATCGTCAATCACCACGTAGCGGGTGGTGCGGCTGGTGGGCTCCAACTGCACCGTCACTTTCACCAGATCGCCCACGCGAATCTCAACGCCGCCGTCCGTGTTGGCGATGGTGCGGGAGACCTTGAAGCCCTGGGCCGCGCCCTTGTCCGCCAGGTCGACCCTGGGGTAGGTGAGCTCCAGTTGGTACAGCCAGTTGCGCCCCGCCTCTCCTTCCAGGGTCACGAAGGGGTGCTCCAGCAGGGCTTCGGAGTCCAGGGTGAGGGTTTGGGAGCGCCTGGGGTCCAGGGTGATTTCCTGGACGGGGCCCTGGGTCTGGCTCACGATGATCCGGCCGGGGCCGCCGCTGAACTTGGCGCCCTGGAAGTGCCGGCCCAGGGCCAGCAAGGCCCAGCCCGTATCGCTGGTGGAAGTCCAGATGCCCTGCTGGTCCAGGCCCCCCAAGAGGGCCCCGGCCGCCTTGCCGGTCAAGGGGCTCTGGGGCATGACGGCCTGGGCGGCTAAGAGCGCCAGGGCCGGGGCCCGGAACTGGGCCATAAACTCGTCCTGGGCTCCGTCCACCTCGGCTTTCCCCTCGATCAAGGGCTTCAGCATGGGGGCCAGTTCCTTATTCGATTTAAGCCCCGCCTGCTGCGCGGCCAGGATGGTCAGGAGTTTGGCTTCCCGGGGAAAACGTTGGTAGTCGCTCATGAGCTTGTTGAAGACGCTTTTATCCAGGCTTTTGTGCAGCGCCAGCAGGTAGGCCACGAAGGCCTCGAAAGACGGCGAGAGGCGTTCTTTCCTGATAACTTCCCGCAGGTATTGGGCGGCCTCGTTCAAGGGCTTGTCCGAAATCTCCAGGCCCTGGGCCTTCGCCACCAAAAGCGCGGCCGTGGAGTACACCGACCCCCAGGGACTCGGCTCGATCTGGCCCGGCCAATAAGGGAAGCCGCCGGAGGCGTTCTGCATGTTCAGGAGGCGGACCACCCCCTTCTGGAGATACTTGTCCACTTCCTCCAGGGACACTCCGGAGATTTGGCCTTGCTGGACCGGTCCCCGGAGGCTCGCCAGGCCCAGGACCCCGGAGCTGGTCTGCTCCACGCAGCCGTAAGGATAGGCGAGAAGATACTCGATGGCCCGGGACATCCGGACATAGGGCGACGCGGCCACGGTGAGCCGGGCCTTGATCTCCTGGGGGTTCACTTTTACTTGTCCGGCTCCGGTCAAAAACGCAGGCAAAGGGAGCTTGACGGCGCTCTTGCCGGCGAAAGACCCCGTACTCACCGCGGTCTCCCGCATGAAGCCGGAGTTGATGCGCACCGGTAATTCCACCGCATCGGTCCTTTGCTGGAACTCACCGGTGAACCGGGCGGTGGCCGGGCCGGGGAGGCCGGCTTCCCCGGCCACATTAAGTTTAATGCTGTCCTTGGCCGGCAGGTTGACCGGAGGCTCCACGGCCGCCAGGGAGAGGCCGCCGGTGGCGGCCGCGCTCAACTTCACCGGCCCCGCCACCGCGCTGTTATTGAAGGCCGCCACCTGGAACCGGAAGCGGTCCCCTTTGGTAAAGAAGCCGGGCAGACCGGGCTCGATATAGAAATCCTTGGTGGCCACCAGGGGCCGCTCCGGGCTGGCGAAGCGGCTGGACCGATCCTGGGCCACCACGTATACCCGGTAGGTAGTCATGTTGTCGGGTAACGTAAAGGAGACTCTGGCCTTGCCGTCGACGCCGGTGCGCACCGCGGGATTGAAAAAGGCCACCGGCTCGAAACGCTTGCGGAGTTGGGCCAGGGCCGACTCGCTCATGCCGTCGCCGCCGGTGAGGGTCTCGCTCCGGGCCAGGTAGAAGGGGGTCTGGTGCACCAGCATGGCCCGGAGCTCCCCGGTGTACACCGCCAGCGGCTGATCGAAGCGCAGCAGTTGGTCCAGGACCGGGGTCTTGAAGCCGGTGAGGGCCAGGACCGCCTCGTCCACCACCGCCACCGCCAGCTCGGCGACCACCCCTTTGCCGTCCGGGGTCTGGGCCTGGAAATCCAGGTCCACCTTGGCCCCCGGCTCGGCCCGGAGGTTTTGTCTGCCGGGGCTGATTTTCACCACCAGGGGGTCCACCTCCAGGCGCACGGGCAGGTTGATGTTCCCCCAGAGGAATCCCGGGGCCTCGGTGTCATAGCGGCCGGGAAGGACCGGGAATTCCCCCCGGGGAGTGAGGCCCAGGACCGAGACAAAGACGTTGGGGGCGTAATTCGCCAGCATGGGCAGCTCCAATACCTGGAAGGCGGCCTGAGGGGTGAGCACCTGATGCTGCAAGACCCCGTTCTGCTCCAGGGTCACCAGGTACCGGGCCACGCTCCGGGGCGGGCTGACGGTCAGCCGCGCGGTCTGTCCGGGCTTGTAAGCCTTCTGGTCCGCAGCCAGGGCCAGGGTTTGGAAAGGCCTTTCCTTCCGGGATTCGGCGTCCCAGTAAATGTCCCCCGAAACCTCGTAAAAGGTGGAGGAAGTGAAGCGCCGCCCCTGTTCGTCCTGAAAGGAAAAGAGCAGGAGATAGCGGCCGCCCTGGGAGAAGTCGAAGCGGTAGTTGGCTTCGCCGTTCTCCAGGTTCAGTTCCCCGAAGCCGCTGCGCCGCCACAACTCCTGGTCGTCCCAGAAGACGTCGCCTTGTTCGTTCCGCTTGGGCACGTAGCCCCAGCGCTTTTCCATGATCTCCACTTCAATGGCGGCCTGCTTGAGGAGCTTGCCGTTGGGCCGGGCCAGCCGCAGCCTTAAGACCTGGGCCTGGTGGGCCTTAACCCGCTCCGCATGGGGACCGATGCCCACCAGGTAGTCGGGCTCCACCTGGAAGGACTTGGTGGCGGTGGCGGGACGGCCGTCGAAGTCCACCACCGTAGCCACCACCAGGAGGCCGTTTAAGCCGGTGAGCACCTGGCGGCTCAAGGGAAATTCCAGGATCGTCTGTCCCTTTTGGTCCAAGACGGACTGGCCCCCCTCCAGCAGCTCGCCTTTCTCCTCCCCGGCGCTGCCGAAGAAGAACTCCTCCTGGCCGGGCACCTGGAAGCTGGTCTTGGTATAGTGAATCTTCCAGCGTATCTGGCCGTTTTTCACCGGCCCGCCCGCGTAGTAGGAGCCGCTCAAGGTGATGCGCGCGAACTCCCGGGGGACGTCCTTCTGGTCTTTGTCCTTGACGGTTTTGGTGAACCGCTGGAAGGCGACCTCTGCAAAGTGCCGGGGAGGTTTGAATTCCTGCACCTGAAAGGTGCATTCCGTGGCATGTTTCTTTTCCCGGGCCGGCTGGAGGTCGTCATCTTCTCCGGGCTCCGGCTCGGTTTCGCCCGGTTCCCCCTCTTTCCCCTCCTTCTTGGCGGCCTTGCCGCCGAACCGGAGGGTCAGGGTATAGGTGCCCAGGGGCCAATGGGGTTCCACCTGGATTTCCCCCGCGGCGGTACCGAAGTCCGACAATTTGGAGTCCGCGGAAAAGACCTGTTCCTGCTTGGGGTTGGTCACTTCAAAGGCCACGGGCGTGCCCGCAGGGGGCGTGATCTTGCCCTCGGCATACTCGCGAATCGAGCCTTTGTAGAAGACCTTCTCCCCGGGGCGGTAGACCCCCCGCTCGGTGAAGACCTGGCCGGTCAGGGTGCGGGCCTTATCCTCGCCGGGGGCCTGCCAGACGCCCGCGGGCTTCAAATCCCCCGTGGGCTTGAGTTCAATACTGGAGACGTCGTTTTTGCCCGCGGCCAGGAGAAATTTCAGGTTTTCCCGGACCACCCGCCTTTTGACCGGGCCGAACTGCCCCAATTGCTTGAAGGACACCCCCTCCAGGTCCTGGTCCCGCCAGATGAGGATGCCGTCCTTATCAGTGGCGCCCAGGGGGAAGACCTCCAGGTCCTGGCTGACCGCGGCCACTTGGGCCCCGGCCACCGGCGTGCCGGTTTTCAGCGACGTGACCCACACGAGCAGGCTGCCGCTCCCCAGTTTATAGGTCAGGCCCAGGTCGGTGACCTTAAAGAGCCGGGGAGGGGCGCCGATCTTCGGATCCTGGGGAGATACCACCCGGATCAGGGCCAGCACGCCCTGCTGCGGGTCCTGGCGGAAGGTGAGGGGCAGGGATACCGGCTGGACCTTATTTTTCTCCGCAGGCGCGGCAAAGAGCTGCTTCTCTTCGTGCAGCTTGCCCCAGAAGGGCGCCAGTCCCTTTTGGCCCTGCACCAATTTTTCAGCCTGGGCCGCAGCCTGTTTCAAGGCTTCTATCTGTTCGTCCCAGTCTTCGGGGTACTGCTCCGCGGCCAGGGCCAGGGGCAGGAGGACGGGAGGCACTTTCCATTCTTCCACTAATAAATTGGGGACATTTTGGGTGCGCACGTGGAGGAGCTGGCGGCTGTCCAGTTCGATGACGCTTTTGGCCTCCACGTACTCCACTTTCGGCGGGCGGTCGGGCATGTGGAACCTGGTCAGCGTCGGTAGGTAAGTCCGGTTCTGGACCTTCAGGTCTTCGGGCAAAGTGAGGCCATACGTAGCCCCATAGACGAACGTGCCCTTGAGGGTGAGAACCCCCTCGTCGGTGATGTCGGCGCGGCCCCAATCCACCTTGCTCCGGGGCAGCAGGCGCAGGTGCTGGCGCAGAAATCCCAGGGGGAGGGGCTGGCTGAAGAAAATGCGGATTTGCTCCAGGGCGGGGTTGGGCTCGATCTTTTGGATGGTGAAGTGCTTGGCGGAATCAAATTCGGCCTTGGGCGCCTTCGCCGGTTTGCTTGCGCACTCGCCGGCCCAGGCTCCGGCCAGGAACAGCAGGGCCAGGAGGACCCGTAAGACCATTCTCCTCCCGTGGCGGTGAAAACCCGGTTGCACTCTCCTGCTCACCCAGCCGCGCGTTTGTCTTCCCGACTGCATAAGACTCTCCCTCCATCGAGATTAGCCTGCCGCGTCTGCCTCCCCATTTTACAGGACCGGGACGCGGTCCCCCAAAGGATTAATGAGCCCGGTAATTTTTTTATCAGCGAAGTTGTTAATTTTTGTAACAAATATAGGTGTGGTCCGACGTGGTGATTTCGTGAATTTGCAGGAACCATCGGGAGTGAAGAAGAAAAATAAACCCCATAAATCAAAAAATCGACGGCAGCGCCCAACCAATCATTATTATGTTGGTTCGGAAAACAATGTTGGCGCAAAGGCCGCACCTTTTCTTTCTGAATCCTTGCGTCTTTCTTTGCGCCTTTGCGTCTTTGCGTGAGGTAATCTTTTCAGATAGTGACTATGCCGTCTCGTGCCACTCCTGCTCGATGCCCTGGCAGTCCCGGTTGACGCCCTCGCCGAGGATTTCGGGTTCGCCGGGAGGCGGGGCCGGGTCCACCACCACCAGGGCCGCGCAGACCTCGCAGACCGCCACCCACCCCGGTCTTTCGCTTCCCTTGCCTTTAGTCTCCGGGGTAATGACCGACTCCTTAAATCTTCCCAACTCGTGGCCCCTTAACTCGGCCGCTTCCCGGGCTTCCGCCTTTAATTGCTCGATTTTGGTCATGTCCGTCTCCTTTTTATGTGAGCAGTGAGCAGTAATCAGTGAGCAGTAAAAAATGGACCACCACGATGATTTTGCTTTTCCGGTCACTGATCACTGATCACTGATCACTGGTCACTGATTACTGGCCCCTAACCCCTGGCCCCTGTCCTTATCCCCTGAGCTTCCTGGTTACCTCCGCCACCCTCCGGCCCAAGGCCCGGGCGATGGCCAGGTCTTCCGGCGCGGGCTGCAGTTCGTTGCGGGCGCCCGCCACGGTGGAGGCCCCGTAAGGAGTGCCGCCCCGGCCTTCGGTGTGCAGCATGCCCGGAACGGAATATGGGACCCCGACGATGATCATTCCCAAGTGCAGCAAAGGGGGCATCATGCTCAAGGATGTGGTCTCCTGGCCGCCGTGCGTACTGGCTGTGGAGGTGAAGACGCCCGCGGGCTTGCCCTCGAAGGCCCCCTCCAGCCAGAGTTTGACGGTGGAATCGAAGAGGCGCTTCATCTGTGCGGTCATGTTGCCATAGCGGGTCGGGGTGCCGAAAAGATAGCCGTCCGCGGCCTGCAAGTCATCCAGGGTGCAGACGGGAATATCTTTCTGCCGGTTCCAGACCGCCAGGGCGTGCTCGTGGTTGGGGATATCTCTTTCAATATCCTCAAACTCCCGGACCCGGCGCAACACCGGCTCCACCCCCGCCGCCTCTTTAACCCCTTCCAGCGCGGCCTGGGCCATTTGCAGGATGTGGCCGTACATAGAGTAATAGACTACCAGGACTTTCATGGTTCCCCCTGAAATAGTTCAACGTTCAAGGTTCAAAGTTCAAAGTGGGTGCCGGTGCGTGCCGCACAGTCGCAAGTACTCGCACGGAATTAAGAGCCTGGGCTGCTAGTATTTTCATGATTTACGTGACAGGAGGTTCCAGAGCCGATCCTCGCTGAAATTAACCATAACTTAAACACCGGGGGGGAGATGTCAATCGGCAGGCCCGGAGGCGCAGGGGTAATCTCTGAGCCCGTCGCCGAATGGTCGTTATATGGACCGGCTCCCCTTGCGTTCCCATAGATAGGTATTATTTTTGAGGAAACCCTTGGTGCAAGAGGCCATGAAGAAAAAGTGGAGGAAGTTTTTTGACTTTGAACTTTGAACCTTGAACCTTGAACTTTGAACTTTGAACTAAGGAAAGCCATGGACGACCTTCAAGACCGTTTCCCCCTCCTGCCCCCAAGAATCGCGGGGTTAGGGGAGTTGGCCTACAATCTCTGGTGGAGCTGGCACCCGGCGGCCCGGATGTTGTTTAAGCTGTTGGGCCGGGGCGCCTGGAAGGCCACCCGCCATAACCCGGTGCAGCTTCTGCGGGTGCTGCCGCCCCAGTCCCTGGAGACCGCGGCCGCGGACCCGGAATACCTGCGCCGCTATGACGAGGTGTTGGCGGATTTTCGCCGCCAGACCCAGACCCAGGTCTGCTGGTTTACGGAAAATATCATTCCCGGCGAGTGCCTGCCCATCGCCTATTTCTCCCTGGAGTACGGCCTGCAACACTCTTTGCCCTTTTACGCCGGGGGCCTGGGGTTTCTGGCCGGGGACCATCTCAAGGAGTGCAGCGACCTGGGCATCCCCATGGTGGCCGTGGGGTTTATGTATCCGGAAGGCTATGTCCATCAGAAAATCAGTGCCGACGGCTGGCAGGAGGCCGAGCATAAGATTCTGGACCGGGACGCGGCTCCCATCACCAGGGTCCTTGACGGCCAAGGGGGCCAACTCACCGTCCAGGTGCCTTTCACCGACCCCCCCATCCATGTGTCCGTCTGGCAGGTGATGGTGGGCCGCATTCCTTTGTATCTGATGGATACCGACCTGGAAATCAATGATCCCGCGCACCGGCGGATTTCCAACCATCTTTATATCAGCGACATGGAACAGCGCCTGCTCCAGGAAATCGTTCTGGGCATCGGCGGCAGCCAGATGCTGGCCGCCATGGGCATCAAACATTCGGTGCTGCACCTGAACGAGGGCCATCCGGCCCTGGCCCTGCTGGAAAGGGTCAGGGAGCGGGTGGATGCCGGGATGGGTCATGACGAAGCATTGCAGCAGGTGCGGGCCACTTCGATATTCACCACCCATACCCCGGTGCCCGCGGGGCACGATGTCTTCCCCTTTGATCTGGTGGATAAATACATCTGCCAGTGCTACCCCATGCTGGATCGGGATGAATTCCTGCGTCTGGGGGTCTCGCCCACCGACCCTCCCGGCGCGGGCTTCAATATGACGGCCTTTGCCTTGCGCATGTCCTCACATCGCAACGGGGTCAGCCGCATCCACGGGGAGGTGTCCCGGCGTATGTGGCAGGCCCTCTGGCCGGAGGTGCCGGTGGAGCAGGTCCCCATTGACCATATTACCAACGGGGTGCACGTGCCCACCTGGATCGACCCCAAACTCGAACTCCGCTGCATGGATTGCGGGGGCCCCCAATGGCTGGAGGAGCGTGACAAACCAGAAATCTGGGAGTTGGTGGACGATATCCCGGATGGGGAATTTTGGAGCCTCCACTACCGGAAAAAGGCCAAGCTGGTCAATTATATCCGGGAAGGGACCAGGCAGCGCTGGGTGTATGAACGGATCGGTTTGGGCAACGTAATTGTGGGAGGGGCATTGCTGGACCCCTCGGCGCTGACCCTGGGTTTTGCCCGGCGTTTTGCCACCTACAAACGGGCGGATTTGATCTTTCATGACCTGGAGCGGTTAAAAAAGCTTCTCAGTGATGACTGGCGTCCTTTGCAGATTATCTTTGCCGGCAAGGCCCACCCCGCGGATGACCCGGGAAAGAAAATTCTGCAAAATATTTTCCATTTTGCCCAAAACCCGGACCTGGGGGGCAGGATCGCGTTTGTGGAAGACTATGGGGAGCAGCTGGCCCAATACCTGGTGCACGGGGTGGACGTCTGGCTCAACAACCCCCTGCCGCCGCTCGAGGCTTGCGGTACCAGCGGCATGAAGGCCGCGGTCAACGGGGTGCTGCACCTTTCCATCCTGGACGGCTGGTGGCCGGAAGGCTATAACGGCCAAAACGGCTGGGCCTTTGCCGGCGCGGAAGTGGGGGACCGGGACGCCCAGGACGCGGCCGCCATTTACGAGATTTTGGAAAAAGAAGTTGTTCCCCTATATTATCGAGTGAACGGCCAGGGGGTCCCCGTTGACTGGGTGAAGAAGATGAAGGAGGCCATGAAGAGCCTGGGCGCGCAATTCAGCGCCCGGCGCATGGTGAAGGAGTATTCCCGGAAGTTCTACCAGCCGGCGCTGGAGGCCGCGGGAAGTTGATAATTTCACCACCAAGACACACAGACGCAAAGGTTCACTAAGAAAGAACTATTCAATTGTGCCGCATGGCGGCACAATTGATTAAGTTTTCTTTGTGAATCTTTGTGTCTTGGTGTCTTTGTGGTAAAAATAACAATGGAGTCCCGGCCGGAAAAGGGAGGAGCCAGCCGCACCCCCGGAGAGGGCGCCGGCTTCCTGTGGCTTGCAATCCTGGGTTTTTTCTTTTTGGGCCTGATCCTGCTGCTCCGCCACGAGATGTGGCAGGACGAATGGCAGGCCTGGCTCATTGCCAGGGAAAGCGCTTCCCTGCCGGAGTTGTTCCGGAATCTCAGGTACGAGGGCCATCCGGGCCTCTGGCACCTGGGGCTCTATCTGGTGAGCCGGGTTGCCTTCGATCCCCTGGGGATGCAGCTTCTGCACCTGACGGTGGCCACCGCCTCGGTTTACGTTTTTCTCCGATATTCTCCTTTCACCAGGCTCCAGAAAATTCTATTCATCCTGGGGTATTTCCCCTTCTACGAATATGCCGTGATCAGCCGCAATTACGGCCTCGGTGTTTTCGCCCTCTTTTCTTTCCTGGCGGTCTTTTGTAGGACGCGGCCCCGGAATTATCCGCTACTGGGGGTGATCCTCTTCTTCTTATGCCAGACCAGCGTCTACGGCCTGATGCTGGCCCTGGTCTTGGGAGTCATCCTCTTTTGGACCGCCATCCGGGAGCGGACGGCCCGGACCTGGGGGGCCTGCGCCGCTTTTGCTTTATTTCTGTTGGGAGTCGGTTTATCGGTGCTCCAACTGGTTCCGCCCGCGGACTCCGGCTTTGCCCTGGACTGGAAATTCGACCTGGACCTGCCCCACCTGGCCCGGACCCTGGCCGCGGTCTGGAAAAGCTATGTGCCCTTGCCTGCTTTAGATTACCATTTCTGGGGCACCAACCTGATCCCCGACCCCCGCTGGCAAGCCCTGCTGTCCGTGATGCTCCTGGCTTTCGGGCTGTTGCTGTTCGGGCGGCAGCCGCTGCCTCTATTCCTCTATGGGGTGGGCACCCTGGGAATTCTGGCCTTCACCTATATCAAATATCCCGGGTCCCTCCGCCACCACGGGCACCTCTACCTGTTGTTTATCGCCGGCCTGTGGCTGTTTTTGGATTCATCCTTTCCCGGAACCGAGCATGAATCCTCCGTGGGGCGGGCCTCCGCGCCCGCCGGCCTCAGGAGCGGACACAGAGGCCCGCTTCACTATTTCTCTAAATTGGCAACGGCCTTATCCGATTTCTGCCAGGCCCATCTCAAGCTGGCGCTGACGGCCCTGTTGGCTGTCCACCTGGCGGCCGGGGTCTGGGCCGCGTCCCTGGACCTGCTGTATCCCTTCTCCGAAGCCAAGGAAGCCGCCGCTTTGATGAGGCGGCAGGGGTTGGACCGGCTGCCGATCCTGGGGGACGCGGATGACGCCGCCTGTTCCGTGGCCGGCTATTTGGGCTGCCGCATCTATTACGCCGCCTGCCGGGGGCCGGGGTCTTTTGTGGTTTGGAACCGGGAGAGAAAAACGGAGCTGAAGGCCGAAGAACTGCTGAGGCAGGCCAGGGAATTAAGCCGCCGGCAGCAGACAGACGTTCTATTGCTGCTCAACTATGAACTGCCTCCGGGTGAATTCCCGGTAATTCCCCTGCAGAAATTCACCCGCAGCCTGGTGCCGGTGGAAAATTATCACCTGTACCTGATGCCTATGGCCAAGCCTTGATAATCTTTTTTTTTCGAAAACGGAAAACGCCATCACACCCGGTGGTGCAGATCGAAGCGCACCGGCTGCTCTCCGCACACCTCCTTGGCGATCTCCTGCAGGAGATGAACTTCTTTGGGGTTGTGGATGATGCCGGTGACCACGATAGTCCCATCTTGCACGCTCACCTCCAGGGTGGGGACGAACAGCCGAGGTTCGGTGGCCATCCGGGCTTTGAGGCGGTGGGCCAGGGCCTTCAGCGCCAACTCCGCCCTGGCTTCCGGGGCCGCCAGTCGTTCCTTTTCTCCCAGGGCCTCCGCCAGGATGTCCTCCACTTGGTTATAGGTGAGACTGCCGGTGTTCAGGGTCATATCGTAGAACCGGTCCTCGTTCCATTCGCAGCCGTAATTGGCCTTAATAAAGCAGGCCCGGTCGCCGTCCACCCGGGTAATGAGGCGCTCAGCGGCCACCCGGCTTAAACGCTCCCTTTCCATGATGCGCTCGATGCGCACTTCCAGGGGCGCCACCAGCCGGGCCCGGAGGCAAAAGGGCACTCCCTCCAGCAGGAAGGAGCCGCCCCTACCGATGATTACCACCCGGTCATCCGCGGCATAGGTCAGGATCAGGGACTCAACCAGGGCCACGTAGCCCCGGTATTGCCAGTCGTAGCGTTCCCAGACGGTGGGGCAGACCTCGTCCAGTTCCCGGGCCGCCTTCACCCAACGGGGGCCGCCTTTTTCCAGGTCTTGAAAGAGCAATTCCTTGTCGGCATAGCGGTAATCCAGCCGCGCCGCCACCCGGCGGCCGATCTCCCGGCCGCCGCTGCCGTATTCACGGGAAATGGTCAAAATAGCCATAAGTGCACCTCGCCAGATTTGCACCGGGAGAAATTAACTGCCCGGAGACTGTTCCGTTTCCGCGTTCTTGCGAAAAACGAACCTGATCCACAATTTCCCCACCACGATGACGCCGACGGCAAAGACCGCCTCCATGGCATAGTTGAACCAGGCCGGCATCTGCAGCAGCCGCACCACCCAGGGATCGGTGAAGATCATTTCTCCGGCCACCCGGCCCAACACCGCGGCGCCCAGATAGATAATGATGGGATAGCGGTCCATGAGCATGGCCAGCAGGTTGCTGGTGAAGACCACGAAGGGAATGGACAGGGCCAGGCCGAAGATCAGGAGAAAGAAGTTGCCATGTGAGGCCCCGGCCACGGCCAGGACGTTGTCGGTGCTCATGGTGATGTCGGCGATGACGATGAGCTGCATGGCCTGCCACAGGGACTTGGCCTCCTTGTCCTGCTGTTCGGGCACGCCTTCCAGGAAAAGCTTGACTGCGATCCAGGCAATGAGCACTCCGCCCGCCAGTTTGATAAAGGATATTTCCAGCAACTGGGCCACGAAAAAGGTGAGCACCACCCGCAGCAGCACCGCACCACCCGAGCCCAGGAGTATGCCCCAGGTCCGTTGCCGCCGGGGCAGGGAGCGCACGGCCATGGCGATGACCACCGCGTTATCCCCGGCCAGGATCAGGTCGATGATGACGATGTTCAGAATTCCCAGGAAAAAGGCCCAATCCAGTTTATCCAGTCCCCAAGCTGCCAGGTCCATTGATCCACTCCGTGATGACACCCTCGCGCCGATGGGGCAAGGGCCGCGCCCATTCCTGGAAAGAGTCCAGGAAAGAGATTCAATTTTAAGCTGATCCGTTGAGTATAAGCACTATTATGAAGGCTGTCAAAGGAACCCGCAGCCCGGGCCGCGGCAAAATGTTCAATTGCGGTTTGAAAAATTACAGGTTCGATGTTAAGATAAATGCGAATTTGGCATTCTCTGGGGAAATTTGCCCCTTGACAGGGGAAGCCAAGAGGAGTATATTAGTTTCTATGATTCGCAACAATAACCAAAAGGCGCAGGAGAAGCCCTCCCCAATTTCCCAGGAAGAAGCCATGCTTTGGGAAATGCAGGCTGATATGTGTCAGACCCTGGCCAACCCCAAACGGCTGCAGATCCTCAATCTCCTGAAAGAGGGGGAGCTGTCCGTAGGCGCCATGGTCCAGGCCCTGGGCGTGGCTAAGGCCAACCTGTCCCAGCATCTGGGAGTCATGCGGCAAAAAGGCATCCTCCTGTCCCGGCGGGAAGGCACTACTATTTATTACCGCCTGGGCACCCCGCATATTGCCGAGGCTTGCAAGATCATGCGCCTGGTGCTGTTGGAAGCCCTGACCGCCAGGGGCGAGCTCTCCCGGAGCTTGCTGTTGACGGAGAAGATGGACGCGGAAGGGGAATAGACGGCAACGCCGGGGCACAAAATTTTTTTTTTAACCTCAATTATTGCAATATTTCTAAACAATGCATTTATGGAGGATTATCAATAATGACCGTAACCAACATGACTCATCCAGCCAGGGAGTGCGATTGCCGGCACGAACCCCAGGGTTGCGCCGCGGACCGCAAGGAAAGGCGGATCCAGGCGGGTCGGGCCCAAAGGACCCGGCGCCTCAAGCAGCTGATCCTGGGGACGGCCTTCCTGGGCCTGCTGGGGGCAGGCTGGCTCTACCCCCTCATCGGCTACTTCATCCCCGCGTGCATGCTGCTGGGCATCGGCCTGGCCGCGTTCAGGGGCCGCAACTGGTGCGACTGGCTCTGTCCCCGGGGATCTTTCGAGGACGGCCTGTTGGCCCGGATCAGCCCGCAGCGCCGGATCCCCCAGGTCTTTCGCGGCACGCCCCTGCGGGTGGGGGTGATGGGGTTACTGATGACGGTGCTCACCCTGCAGATCGTCAGACTATGGCCGGACGCCTGGGCCATCGGCGGCGCTTTCGTGCTGCTGCTCTCCATCACCACCGGGGTGGGCGTGGTTTTGGGCCTCATTTTTCAGCAGCGGACCTGGTGCTATATCTGCCCCATCGGCACCATGTCCAACTGGGTGGGGAAAAACCGGCGGCCCCTGCTCCTGGCTGCGGAAAGATGCACGGAGTGCAACCTCTGCGCTAAGGCCTGCCCCATGCAACTGACGCCCGCGGCCATCAAAGGCCTGGGGGTCATGCCCCACCGGGGCGATTGCCTCAAATGCAGCCTCTGTGTGGGGAACTGCCCCACCGGGGCATTGGCCTTTCAGGATAACCATATCGATAGGGCGGCAGCCTGACACATACCGCTGCCGGTGTCTCATTAGAAAGGGGAGGCTTCTTTAAAAATTTGCCTCCCTTTTTCCTGTCTTGTTCTTGCCGCCTCCTCGCTTCTTCCCGCATCAGCCCGCTTGTGTCCCACTGTTTCTCTGCCACTTCTTGCCAAAACTGCCATATTTGTGGGGCCTAACATTGCATTTATCAAGCATTATTAAGGATAAATACAAATAACGAGCATACAAGTTGAGATCCGTTTGATCGCAATTGAGTATTAATTCCAATCGCAAATACCTTCGAACTAAAGCGTCTGGTTGGCATTTTGTACTGCCCGGTTTTTGAATTTGTGCAAGCAGATAGAATTTTTTCTTAGAGAAGAATGGGTAAATATGCCGATTGCCACCGATATATATATATCATTATATTTAAACAATATTTCGCCATTAAGGGAAGAGTCCGCAAGGTCCTTCAGAAAAGAAAGGAGGGATATTTTATTATAATCTATACAGGAGGTTAACCGATGAAGCGTAAATCCATGTTTTTGGGGATAGCGATGACCGCCTGCGTTATGGCAGTCACCTGCCTTTCACTTGCCTGGACGCCTCTGCCGGCGGTCAATGATCGAAACATCTTTGTTCCGGGATCCCAACCGGGACAAGGAGGGATAACGGATACCGCGTCAAGGTGCGACAACTGCCACGGAGGCTATAACAGCGCGGTAGAACCCGCCTTTAACTGGAGAGGTTCCATGATGGCTCAAGCCGCCAGGGACCCTTTATGGCTGGCGACATTTACTGCAGCTCTGCAAGATTCTGTGTGGGCAGTGGGCAATCCCAACGCCGGGTTCCTCTGCATCAAATGCCATTCCCCGTCAGGTTGGTTGGAAGGGAGAGCCGAACCCACCAACGCTTCTGCTTTGCGGGGGTCGGATTTCGATGGGGTGCAGTGCGATTTCTGCCACCGGATGGTAGACCCGTTTACCAAAAAAGGGCAGCCTGAGATACCGGCGGAGACCAATGCCACTGCTATTAGCATGGCCAACGAAACGTATAGCCGGGATATCGGCATCCTCAACAACCACAGCCTTTTCGATGGCACGCCGTTTCTTAATGCCGCCACCCTCCTTCCCTTATATTATGGAGACGGGGAACTGCCCAACTATGTGGAGAGCACCTCCAGTCAATTTTTCATGGACCCGTCGGGCGCCAAAAGCGGACCTTATTGGGATGCTACGGCCAGGCACCAGATGTATTACTCCAGGTTCCATAAGACCAAAGGCGCTTGCACGGCTTGCCACGACGTCTCCAACCCAATTCTCGCCAATGTGCTGATTTCGCCAGGGCTTCCGGAGAGACAGGCTGCTGCGACTTTCTTTCATATCGAGAGAACCGCGAGCGAATTTACGCTGGGGGCCTATAATCGGGGGGGCGCGGCTACGAATATTCCCGGGGTGCCTTTCGCCGATAAGTGCCAGGACTGCCACATGCGGGATGTGACCGGCAAAGGCGCCAAAATGAATGACGCCCCCACCCGGACCGATCTGCCCCTACATGATCTTACGGGCGGAAACCAATGGATTTCGAGGATATTGGCCTCGGTGGACGCTGGCAGCGCCAACTACGATCCTTACAATTATGCGATCCTCTCGGGGACCAAATATCCGGGTGCCTCCATCGATGTCACCGGGCTACAGGGGTATGGAGCGATGCTCAATGCCGGCGCCGACCGCGCGGTCCAACAGATCAAAATGGCGGCCACGTTGAGCATTGTCAGTGAAACCACGGGCGCGGTCACCCTCAAAGTGCAGAACAATGCGGGCCACAAGCTGACCACGGGATTTCCGGAAGGAAGGAGGATGTTCCTGCATGTGAAGTTCTATGACGCAGCAGGTGGTCTGATCAGCGAGATAAACCCCTATGCTGCCCTGGTAACGACCAAGGATGCCCAGGGCAATGAGGTTTACGTCTCCGGAGGCACACTGCGAAAGGACCGGGACGACCTCATCTGGGAGTCGGAGATGTCAAGCGCCCTTACGGGGGAGGCCAAGACTCTGCATGTGGCCGTGGCCACCGACCGCTACAAGGACAACCGGATTCCGCCCAAAGGATTCGACACCACCAAGATGAATGAGAGGCTGGTACAGCCAAGGTGGCATGGAGCGGATAGCCCCAACTATTTCACCGCGGCCGAGTATGCCGGCGGTTATGACGAGGTGGCCATCTCCAAGCCGTCAGGCACCGTATCCTGGTATGCTACCCTTTACTATCAGACAGTGCCGAAGGAATATATCGAGTTTCTCAAAAACGAGATAACCGGCACCGGAACGCTTACTCTCAGCAGTCCGACACCTTCCGGCGAATCCAATGCCTATATCGTCCAAACCGATCCCTTCTTTGCCACCCTCAAGGGATGGGGCAGCGCCATCTGGGACCTCTGGCTGCACAACGGCGGCGCGGCCCCGGTGGAAATGGCTTCTGCGGGCATGGCTCCGCCGTCTCCCTGCACCACGCCCGGCACCCCGCAGAATCTCACGGCCACCGGCGGCAGAAGGACTGTCACCCTCAACTGGCAGGCCGGCTCTCCTGCTTCCACGAGCGGCGGCTATAACATCTATTACGACCAGGCCGGGAAACTCCAGTATCTCGGCAGCGTTGCCGCCGGCACCACCACTTATAAGGACAGCGGCCTCACGCGTAACGTGACCTACTGCTATCGGGTCACCGCCTGGAATGACTGCAACGGCAACGGTGTCTTCGACCTGGGGATCGATACCGAAAGCGGGGCCGGCAACATCGCCTGCGCCACCGCGAATTAACGTGACCGGAGAAGGAGGAGCCGTCAGGCTCCTCCTTCCGGCATTAGAAGCGGTAATAACCCCGCGCATCCCTCCCTTTTGCCCCTGTTTCCCTTGACGGTTATTTTTCGGAAACGGCTTCTTCTCTGCTTTTTTTCAACAGGCGCAGCAGCGCCGGCAGGATGCTCAAGGCCGCCAGCAGGACGCACAGACTGCCCACGGTGGACAGCATCCCCAGGCCAAACGTCCCCCGGTGTCCGGAGATCATTAAACTGCCAAACCCCAAAGCGGTGGTCAACGCGGCCAGCAGGACCCCTTTGGCGGTGCTGGCCGGCAGGGTTATTTCCCGGGCCGACTCCTCCAACTGCCAGCGGGCCAGGATGATGATGCCGTATTCCACCCCTTCTCCCAGAATCAAAGGGAGGAACAAGACGTTGGCCTGATTGAAGGGTACATCCAATAGCCACATCATGCTCACGGTCAAGGCGGTGCCCACAATGAGGGGGATCAGGGCCAGGAGCATCAATTTCAGGCTGCGCATCAGGAAGAAGACCAAAACGGCGATCCCCAGCAGGGCCATGCCCGCGGCCCAGAGGCAGGCGTTGCGGAAATCCCGGGTGAAGGCATGGAGCAGGATGGGGTCTCCTACTACATTGGGGTCGACATGTATCAAGTCCTTCACGAAACGCCCCAGGGGCTGGGGATTCCAAATGTCCTGGGAGGGAAAGATCCGGATCAGATAAGTTCCCTGGTTGCTGATGAACCGATCCCGGACGTCCCAGGGCAGGTCCTGAATGACCGGAGGCTGTCCGGCCCATTTCAGGTTCTCTTGCAGCAGGTCCCAATTATCCCGCAGGTCCGTAAGGAACTTCTTTTCGAACCAGGCCAGCCGCGGCTTAACCTCGGAATCGCCTCGGGAGTTCAAGAGAGAGATCAGGCGCAGCAGGAGACGGTTTACTTCATTCAACTGCTCCTGGGTGGGCCGGTCCTCCGGGGCCCAGTCGGTTTCTTCGGCCCTGGACAGCTTGAAATGGATGCGCCCCAGAATGGGGGCCAACTCCGCCGGGTTCGAAGGAGACGGCGGGGCCGGGGGAAATTTCACCCCCCGGATCACAGGCTCCAATTCCTTGATCAGGCGCTGCTTGGCCCCCACGTGGGCAGGCAGGAAGGAGAGGATAGATTCCACCTGGGAGACGGTGTTCAGCTTTTTCAAGGCGTCGATGGTCTCCGGCAGCTCTTTGAACCCTATGACCATCAGGGTGCCGTAGGTAGTGGAGTATTTAGACTCCTGGATCAGTTTCATCTCCCAGACCACCGATTCGGTTTGGGGATTTTGCAGATGCAGGGGATTAAGGTCAAAAGGCACATGGTAAAGGCTGACGCCGCCCAATACTGTGACCAGCGCGCCCAGGAGCACGATGACCAGGGGATGGCGCCACCTGATGGCCAGGAAGGGCTGGGGTTTCCCGGGGCATTCCGCTTCGAATCCGTCCTCCGGCGCTGAGGAGCATCTTTCGGTGACCACGGCCAGAGCCGGGAGAAACACCAGGGAGAGAAAGATGTGCAGGGTAATACCCAGGGTAATGATCAATCCCAGTTCCATCAGGCCTTTAAAACCCGTGAAGATCAGGGGTAAGACCGAAACCGCGGCGGTGAGCGCGGCGTACAGGATGCCGGGAGTCGCCTGGCGCATGGTGCAGCGCCAGGTTTCCGCGGTGCTCCGGGGCCGGGGGCCCTGTTCCTCTTCGAAGCGGGAGTACCAATGGATGCCGAAGTCCACGGCAATCCCCAACAACAGGGGGCCGAACACTATGGACAGGATATTCAGATGCCCCACCACCAGGGTGGCCACCCCGAAGGTCCAGCACAACCCCATAAACAGCACCAGGCCTTGCACCAGGGCTCTTTTCACGCTCCGGAAAAACAGGGTGATCAAAAGCATCTGGCTTAACAGAGAGAGCCAGGAGGCAAGTCCCACGTCGGCCATGGCGCTGGTCATTTCGTCGGCTTCCAGGGCCGCGGGGCCGGTCACTCCCACTTGAAGTCCCGGGAAGCCGGCCTTCACTTTATCCACCGCCCGCCGCAGTTGCTGCAAGCCTTTGGAGGTCACGGTATAGCCGTCTTCCTGGGAGGTCACCAGGAATATCATGTATCTGTCGTTCTCGGTCAGAAAGTAGCCTTCCTGGCTGAGATCGGTGATGGAGCCGGGAAAGATGCTTTTCAGCGGGGAGGTGTACTTGCTCCCTCCGGAGAGGGCATGGTCCATTTCCCTGAGGGTGGCCTGCAAAAAACCCAGATTGGGGATTTTTTCCTTCACCGGCTTCTCTTCCAGAAAGCCGGTGAAGATTTCGCCGATGGCCGCCCGGGTGATCTCTTCATTCACCACCTGGAAAAAGCGGAGCAGCTTGGGGTCGGCGGCCATGGCCGCCAATTCCCGGCGGTGGTCCAGCAGTTTCTTCCTGAAATCCTCCAATTGCTGCTGCTCCACATAGAGCAGGCCCCATTTTTTGAATTTCTCCGGATCGACCCGGTAGAAGATCTCCCGGAAGGTTTCAGGATCGCGCCGCAGTTCCCTGGCCAGGGCCTCGACAAACTGAATGGAGCGGGTCTTATCGGTATTTTCCACCACCACCACCAGGTTGTCCCGGGAACCGAACTGTCTATCGATTTCCTTGCTCAACCGGATCAGGCGGTCATCGCTGGACACCAACACGTCCCGGCTGGTCACCATCTCCAGATGATAATAAGAATAATAGACGGCCGCGCCGCCGAGGATCACAGTGAAGATAATGATCGGCCAGGCGGACCGGAAAATGGCGGCGATTAGAGCGGAAAGGCAACGGTGTAATCTGGAGCCGTTATTCAAAAGGATTCCTAATTAAATTGGAGTGGATTGATTAAAAGCATATCTAGGTAAATTAAGCATCTATGAGGTATTGGCAATTCAAAACGGCAGGATTCATAGGCTGCCACCACCGAAGGTCGCCGCCTTATTCCCGTCAAAGGGCTTAAAAGGTTTCATGCATACAGAAAATGGAAAAGAAAATCTAAAAACCCTTTCCTCCCCAGACAGGCATGCTTATATTTATGGGCACACTCAGCGAGGAGGAATCTACCCATGGAAGTGCGCACTATCCTGTGGCCCACGGACCTGTCCAAGAATTCGATCAAAGCTGCGAAAAATGTGGAATCACTGGCGGAGAAGTATCAGGCCAAAGTCATCCTGCTTTACGTGGGAACGGATTTGATGAGCCATTTCGGGGCCTACGGGGAGCCCACCCCGGAATATCTGGAACATTTCCAGAAGTGGGAAACGGAGCATGCCAAGAAAAAGCTGGAGAGCGTCTGCCAAAAGGAACTGAAGGCCTGTCCGGCCATCGAAGTCCGGCTGGTCCAGGGGGACGCGGCCACGGAAATCATGAAGGCCATTGAAAAGGAGAAGGCGGACATGGTGGTCATCTCCACCCACGGCCGGGGCGCGGAGAACGTGGACCAGATCAGCGCCGAATTCGGCAGCGTGGCCAAAAAGGTGATCGCCAAGTCCCCGGTCCCGGTGCACCTGGTGAATCCGTTGAAGAAGTAGGGAATCTTGGAGGGCCAGGGGCTTCCACAGGCTGAAAGCCCATGGCAACAGCCCCGGCCTCCCTCCCCCCCTTTAAGTCCATCCCGGCCTTCTGTTTTTCATGGCCACGGATCACCTCCTTTCAGCCATCTATTATCCGGATAGAATTTTGATTGTTGACAAACTTTGTGGCCTGGCTATTATCAAACTCATGAGTTAATTAATGACTTGGGGAAGATAAAATGCAGGTTGAAAACAAACCTATAACAAAATTAATTGATGCGTTGAGCGCCCGCACCCGCTTTGGAGAGTTGCTGGACGAGGTTGATAAAGAGCAGGTGCGGGTGGTGGTAAGTCGGCGAGGCAAAGCAAAGGTTGTGATTTTGAGCATCCGGGATTATCTGAGAAATATCGTTAAGCAGCCGGAGCTACTGACGAGAATTCAGTTAAGCGCCCAGGAAGCGGGGTTGGACAAAATTAGCGATGAGGAGATAGACGCAGAAATAGCAGCTTACCGTGCCGAGAAGGGTTAATGCCCCTGCCATGCCGAAGGCGGTTCTTGACACCAATGTCATAGTTTCGGCCTTCCTTAAGCCGGAGAGCAACGCGGCTTTAATCCTTTCCTTATTTTTCGAAGGTTTTCTCACTGTCTGTTTAAGCCAAGAGATATTGGCCGAATATAAAGAAGTTTTGAAAAGGGAAAAGTTTAGGAAACTTGACCAGGGAATTATCAGCAATTTTCTTGAGGAGATAGGAAGACAGGCTTTAATGGTTGACCCTCGGGTTTCCATAAATGCCGCAATCGTTGACCCGGATGATAACAAATTTTTAGAATGCGCCTTGGAATCCAAGGCGGATTATCTGATCACCGGCAACACAAGACATTTTCCTTTTAAGAAATTCCGAGCAACACAGATAATAAACCCTAGGGATTTTATTGACCTTTTGGGAGAGGCAATTATCCAAAATCAGGAAAGCAAGGACCTGGAGCGTTGACCTCTATCCCGGTATATCATTTATGAATCGAGTAGGAGGGGGCCTTGCGGCCCCCGTCCTCTCACACCACCGTGCGTACGGTTCCGTACACGGCGGTTCCTGAAGCACCATGAGTCAGGTGCAG
>QZIZ01000163.1 GCA_003599195.1 Deltaproteobacteria bacterium
ATCGGTTCCGCGCATGGACATCGACCTCCGGCTTGATGTCCGGCAGTATAGCACCATTGATAACCAATCGCGATTGCTAGTTTTTCAACACCCTGCTAAAGGTTCCATCAATGTCTCCTACTATTTTAAGGATCGGACCGTATCGATTCTTCTTCAACAGCAGGGAAGAAATTAGGCCTCACATTCATGTGTCCTGTCCGGCAGGGTTGGCCAGTTCTGGTTGGAACCCGTTGTATCGTTGGCCTCCCATTACTGTTTATCTCCCAGGGAATTGAAACAGATTGAAAAAATTGTGAGGGAGAAAGAGGATGAATTCAAGTCAGCCTGGAACCAGCATTTCAGCCGGTGAAGTCACCAATATCGAACCGCTGGGGTTTTGGATTCTGGTGGAAAATAAAGAATACTTTGTTCCCTTTGACGATTACCCGGTTTTTAAAAACGCTTCCATACAGCAAATTTTCCAGATGCAGCGCTTATCCGATACGCAATTGTATTGGCCGGATTTGGACGCGGATATCGAAATCGAAGCTTTGGAACAACCGGAGCATTATCCCCTGGTCTTCAAATAAGAAACCACACTATTCCGAACTAGGTAGTTAAGTCATGTCGAGGCAATCATACCAGGCGAGTAGCAATATGAATCCAAGTCGGCCTACAACCGGCATTATGAGGAGGGTCCTTGGAAACCGGGTGGTCAGCGATATACCTCTGATCGTTTTCCAAGACGCACTACCAAAATGCGGGAGGCGTTATCCTGAATATCACAAATCAAGCGATAGTCCCCCAGGCGATAACGCCAAAAAGTTCCAAGCGGTCCAGTGAGAGGCTTACCGAGGTCTCGTGGATTTTCAAGTGCGGCCAGGTGCTCATCAACGTAATCGAGAATCCTTCGGGCAGCCTGTCTGTCCAACTTCCGCAATTGCTGTTTTGCAGTGTCAGAATAATCAATCGTCCAGACCAAGGTCTTTTCTCATCTCAGCAGAAGAATGAGTAGCCTCTTCTCCCTTGCGAATTCGCTCCAGGACATCGGCTGCGAGGTAATAGTCTTCAAGGTCGTCAATCTTTTTCATGAGCGCCTCGCGAATATAAAAAGCCTTGGTACGGCCAGTCTGGCGCGCCAAAAAATCCAGGCGCTTGTCGATATCCTCCGATAATCTAATAGAGATCGGCATGGCTCCCTCAATGAGTATAATTTTGGCATAAATCTCAAACTCTGTAGTTTTTGAGATACATGTATTACAAGTAATTTGCAAGGGGAATTATGGACTGGTGACTTATAAAGCGAAGGTTGCCCTGAGATTTTTCCGATTCTTTTTTCTGATTGCTTTTTGTGGAAAAAAACGTAAATTTTATTTATATTTTAGCTCACCTGGAAGAGGTATACCGGTTCCCCAGCCAGTCCTGCATGCCTCCCAAACACATGATAAACTATGAAATTAGAATCCGGCCGCGGTTAACCGCGGCGGGGGAAACCATTTTTATCACTTGGCGGCCGCGGAGGTCCCAAAGTCCCGGAGAATTTTTATGCGCGTATTGATCCTGGGAGGAGACGGCTACCTGGGTTGGCCCACCGCCATGTACCTGTCCCAACGGGGGCATCAAGTGGCGGTGGCGGATAACTACTTCCGCCGCCGGGCCAGCATGGAACTGAATTGTGAACCTTTGCTGGCTATCCCCAATCTGCACCAGCGGGCCCAGCTCTGGAAGGAGATATCCGGCCGGCAGATCGAGGTTTTCATCGGCGACATTTGCAACTACGAGTTTCTTGCCAAGGTCTTTAAAGAGACCAATCCTGAAGGAGTGATCCACTACGCGGAGCAACCTTCAGCCCCTTATTCCATGATAGACCGGCAGGCGGCCGTCTTTACCCTCACCAACAACCTGGTGTCCACCTTAAACCTGATTCACGCGGTGGCCGAATTCGCGCCGGATTGCCATATCGTCAAATTGGGCACCATGGGGGTATACGGCACTCCCAACATCGATATCGAGGAAGGGTATCTAGAGGTGGAGCACAAGGGCCGGAAACATAAATTCCTCTATCCCAAGACTCCCGGCTCCCTCTACCACCTCACCAAGTCCCAGGACGGGGACATGCTCTATTTTTACTGCCGCACCTGGGACCTCCGGGTGACGGATCTCAACCAGGGGCCGGTTTACGGAATAGTCACCGAAGAATCCGGGGCGGATGACCGGCTGGCCTCCATCTTCAATTATGACGACATCTTCGGCACCGTCTTAAACCGTTTCATCGTCCAGGCGGTGGCGGACCACCCCTTGACCGTTTACGGCGAAGGGGGCCAGACCCGGGGCTACCTGAACATCAAAGACACCCTGGCCTGCGTGGAACTGGCCCTGCTTCATCCCGCTGCTTCCGGGGAATACCGGGTCTTCAACCAGTTCGTAGAGACCTTCTCGGTGAACGAACTGGCGGCCAGGGTGGTGGAAGCCGGCAAGGAGCTGGGACTTCAGGTAAAGATAAATAAGATTCCCAACCCCCGCCGGGAGGCGGAAGAGCACTATTATAACCCGGCGCATACCGGCTTGTTGTCTTTGGGGCTTACCCCCCACTATCTGACAGGAGAGGTCTTGATCGGCATGCTGGCCTTCGTCCAGAGATACCGGGAGAGGATCTGTACGGACTATATCCTGCCGCGGGTAAAATGGCAGCAATAATTGGGGATCTCGAATGCCATGATCGAGAAATAAGGAAACGCTTATATGGACCTGCTTAAAAAAATCAATGAGAAAAAAGCCCTCGTGGGTGTTATCGGCCTGGGGTATGTGGGGCTGCCCCTGGTGCTCAGGTTCACTGAGGTGGGCTTTCAAGTTTTGGGTTTTGATACCGATCCCCAGAAGGTGGAACGGCTCAACCGGGGAGAATCTTATATAAAGTACATTCCCTCCAGCCGCCTGGCGGAGCTCATCGAGCCCGGAAACAGCAGGCCCTTTGAGGCCACCGGTGATATGGGTCGGCTGGCGGAACCGGACGTTCTGATCATTTGCGTTCCCACCCCCTTGACCCGGAAACGGGAGCCGGACCTCCAATATGTGGAAGAGACCGCCCACCTGATCGCCGCGCGCTTGCGTCCGGGACAGGTCGTGTCGCTGGAATCCACCACCTATCCGGGGACCACCCAGGAATTAATGCTTCCCATCCTGGAGAGCAAGGGGCTTAAAGCGGGGAAGGACTTTTATTTAGTCTTCTCCCCGGAGCGGGAAGACCCGGGGAACGCCCACTTCGAGGTCAGAACCATCCCTAAAGTGGTGGGCGGGATCACCCCGGCTTGCCTGGAGAGAGGCGTGGCCCTGTACGGGCAGGTGGTGGAGAAGGTGGTCCCGGTTTCCTCCACCCAGGCCGCGGAACTGAGCAAGCTCTTGGAAAACATCTACCGGGCGGTTAACATCGCCCTGGTCAACGAACTCAAAATGTTATGCCTGCGGATGGGTCTAGACATCTTCGAGGTAATAGATGCCTCTAAAACCAAGCCCTTCGGGTTCCAGGCCTTTTATCCCGGCCCGGGCCTGGGCGGGCATTGCATCCCCATCGACCCCTTTTACCTCACCTGGAAAGCCCGGGAATACGATTTTTCCACCCGCTTCATCGAGTTGGCCGGGGAAATCAACACGGGCATGCCCTATTTCGTGGTGCAAAGGGTGGCCCAGGCCCTGGGCCAGCAGGGAAAGCCGCTTCAAGGCGCGAAAATCCTGCTCTTGGGGCTGGCGTATAAAAAGGACGTGGACGACCCCCGGGAATCTCCGGCGCTGAAAATCATGCAGCTGCTCAAAAATGAAGGGGCCGATGTGAGTTATAACGACCCCTTCATCCCGCAATATAAAGGGGGGCGGCATTATCCGGGTTTGGATATCGCCTCCGTGCCTTTGACCGACCAGGTCCTTGAGGACGCGGATTGCGTCCTGCTGGTGACGGACCACGGCTCTTACGACTACGACTGGATCGCTTCCCGGGCCAAGCTGGTGGTGGACACCCGGAACGCCTTTAAAGGGGTGAAGGGCGGGCATATTATGCAGGCTTGAGGGAATCTCGGGGGAGGGGGCTGGTTCGGAAAAGACTTAATTTCCTCTCCCGAGGTATTCCATTCTGTAAAAAACTGGGTTACACAAAATAATAATTTGCAGAACGACAATACATATGGGGTAAGGTCCCCGGCTGCCTGCCGGAGCACTATAAATTTAATTAGGAGAAAAAGCATCTTATGAAGCTGGCGATGGTGGGGGCGGGTTATGTGGGACTGGTGACCGCGGCCTGCTTTGCGGAAATGGGCAACGAAGTGACCTGCGTGGATGCGGACAAAGCCAAGGTGGAGGCCCTGGAACAAGGGATCATTCCCATCTACGAGCCGGGTTTGGAAGATTACGTCAAGCGCAATACCCAGGAAAACCGCCTCTTTTTTACCACCGACCTGGCGGCCGCGGTGCAGAAGAGCCTGGTGGTCTTCATCGCCGTGGGCACCCCCCAGGACAAGGACGGCTCAGCAGATCTGTCCATGGTGCTGGATGTGGCCAAGAAGATCGGCCGCTGTATCAACGGCTACAAGGTGATCGTGGAGAAATCCACCGTACCCGTGGGTACCGCCACCCTGGTGCGCCAGGCGATTAATGCGGAGCTTAAGGCCCGGGGGGAGGAGATCGAGTTCGATGTGGTCTCCAACCCGGAATTCCTGAAGGAAGGGACCGCTCTGGATGATTTCATGAAGCCGGACCGCATCGTCGTGGGCTGCGACGACGTGCGGGTGGGGGAGCTGATGAAGGAGCTCTATGCCCCCTTTGTCCGCACCAATCATCCGGTGATCATCATGGATGTGGTCTCCGCGGAGCTGACCAAGTACGCGGCCAACGCCTTTCTGGCCACCAAGATTTCCTTCATTAACGAGTTGGCCATCATCTGCAGCAAGACCGGCGCCAACATCGGCATGGTGCGCCAGGGTATCGGCTCCGACCGGAGGATAGGCCACCTCTTTCTTTTTCCGGGGCTGGGGTACGGCGGGTCGTGCTTCCCCAAGGACATGCAGGCCCTGATCCACACCGCCCGGTCCCGGGGCTATACCCCCCGGATCCTGGAGGCCGCGGAAGCCGTCAACCAGGAGCAGCGCCAGCTCTTTTCCGACCGCATTGCCGCCTATTTCGGGAACGACCTCAGCGGCAAGGTCCTGGCCGTCTGGGGCCTGTCCTTCAAGCCCCAGACCGATGATATACGTGAGGCCCCGGCCCTTACCATCATTGAGAAACTGACTGAGGCCGGGGCGCGGATTCAGGCCCACGACCCGGAAGCCATGACGGCCACCAAGAATTATTTGGGGAACCACAAGGCCGTGAGCTTCGCCAAGACCAGCTACGAGGCCGTGCAGGGGGCGGACGCCCTCATCATCTGCACCGAATGGACCAAGTTCAGGGAGCCGGATTTCGAGCGGATGCGGTCCCTGATGAAGTCTCCGGTCATCTTCGACGGCCGCAACCTATATAGCACGGAAAAGCTGGCCAAATTGGGGTTTGAATATTTTTACGTAGGCCAGAAGCAGTGAGCGGTAAACAGTGAGCAGTAAGCAGAGAAAGCAGAAGCCGGCTTTAAGGTGCGCGAAACCCTGAGCCAAAAAGTATCAAATGCGGCTACGGGTCTATAAGAGAGAATCTCCCAGACCAAGGGTTGAGTATGCCGGCCGATCCTCTCCTGGAGAAATTGGTCAATTTATTAAAGCCTTACGAGCCTGAGAGAATCATTCTTTTCGGCTCCCGGGCCCGGGGTGAGGGGGACGAGTACAGCGATTACGACGTGGTGGTCATTAAAGCCACGGACCAGCCATTTCTGGAACGGCTGTAAGAGATGGGTCCATATATTTAATTATCATGTCGCCCACTTTCTGCTATCATGTCCTAACTTAAGTTACAAGATGGCTGCAAAAAGCGGAAACTTGCAGGGGATAAACCCGGAAAAAGAAATCGCCAAAATGGTTTTTGAAGGCGTGGCCCGGGTTGCTGTTGCATAATCTCGGTTTAGAAAAAGGAATCAAGGATGGAGGGTTCTGCTCTTTGAAGCTGAGGGGGTAACGGCTATGCGGAAAAGTGGTTGTCTTCTGGCGGTGGTGGCAGCACTGACGATTTTTTTCCCGTCTCTGGGGCGCAGCGAATTCTTTATAGGCCCTTACCTCGGCCCCAGTTTTTCCAGCAACGTCAATCCAAGCTGGGAATTCTACAAAAATGCAGAACCCGAGAAGTTTATCTTCGCCACTCGCAATGCCCGGGGGGTGTCGGTTGACCCGGCCCTAATCCTGGGTGGCAAGATCGGGTACTGGTTCACTGATGAAAGCATTTATGGACTCCGGATGCCCTCTTGGTTAAAGCACTTCGGCTTTGCATTGGACGTCAGCTACCGACAGTTGAATTGGCCCAACCAAGTAGTAAACATTGAACCTGTAAATCTCAGGCAGGAAATAGAGCTGAAAAGCACCACTCTCAATGCGGCTTTTCTCTTCCTGGCCCGCTATGGCTTCCTTAAAGACTCCGAGGTCCCCTTTGGGCGTTTGCAGCCATACCTGGGTATCGGGCCGGTGATCTTTGTCACCAATACCTGGATGAATATAGGAAAAGACTTTCGCAAAACCGAGGTGGACTTGGGTCTGGCCGTGGAAGCCGGACTCAGTTATATGATCCACCCCAAGGTCTCTCTGTATTCGGCTTTCCGGTACCGCTATCAGCCCAACCACGTGGCCGTGGACGACAATATTTTAGACATAGCCACTAATGTCTATTTAGTTATGCGCAGCACCTACAATATGTATGACCTGATATTCGGGGTTGCTTACCACTTCTAATCCTGTCTTTGATCGATGAAGTGATTTATTCCCCCAGAATCGAGAAATATGAGTCTGTTTACTGCCTCCCAGAGAAGGTGGTGGTGTCTGGCATTGGCGCTCTGCTCTTTGAAAATGGTCACCGGGTGCGGCACCCTGGCCAATGGCCGGGGGTGGGGGCAGGACGCCACTCTTTTTCCCGGTTGGGAGCGGGTGGGCAAGGCAGCCCTGAATGCAGCCTTGGAGCCCGAAACCTGGGCGCCAGCGGTTGGAGCAGCAGTTTTTCAGATAGGTTCTCTTGATCGGAACCTGACTAATTGGGCTTCCAAACGTACCCCAATATTTCAATCCCGAGACAATGCCGACATCGCCAG
Organism: Deltaproteobacteria bacterium; assembly: GCA_003599195.1. Lineage (GTDB taxonomy): Bacteria > Desulfobacterota > Desulfobaccia > Desulfobaccales > 0-14-0-80-60-11 > SURF-52. The sequence continues at coordinate 7,184 of QZIZ01000163.1, forward strand.
CGAGGCCTTGCAAGCAACCTCCGAGGCGGCAGCAGTGATCACGGCGTTGGCCACCCCCAGCGGGGAGGAGTCCAGTGACTGGACCCTGAACAAAGCCAAGGGGCTCGCCGTGGGAATAGCCGCAGTGGCGTTGACCGAAGCTACCACCGATTTGCTCAAATACACCACCAACCGCACCCGGCCGGACAACTCAGGCCGAGACAGCTTTCCCTCAGGTCATGCCTCCAGAACTGCGGCCTGTAATACTCTGGCCGCCCGCAATCTCCAATCCCTGGAAATGCCAGGCGCAGCCCGCGTGGGCTTGAGATCCGGATTTCTTGCCCTTACTTTAAGCACCGGCTGGGCCCGGCTGGAGTCTAAGAAGCACTACCCCTCGGATGTTTTGGCAGGCATGGCCTTAGGCCATTTTTTGGGGGCATTTATCAACGATGCCTTTCTGGGCTTGGACCGTCCCAAGAACTTTTTTTTCTCCATGGAGCCCTCTAAAAAAGACATCTTCTGCACTTTACGCTGGATTTTTTGAGAAAGGTCTTATTAAGGGTTACCTAAATGCGAAATCAAACCGTTTGATAAGCTGTTTTTAATGATTCCATCCTTGATGGAGGTTTTCCCCCATGCAGCGGATTTTGATCACCGGCGGTGCGGGGTTCATCGGCTCCCACGTGGCGGACCTGATGGTGGCGGCGGGCCATGAAGTGGCGGTGGTGGACAACCTGTCCACCGGCCGGAGGGAATTCGTACCGGCCGCGGCCCAGTTTTTTCCCTACGACATCAAGGAAGAAAAGACTTACGAACTCATCCTGGACCGGCGCCCTCAGGTAATCATCCATCACGCGGCCCAGATGAGCGTCCAGGCGTCGGTTAAAGATCCCATTTATGACGCCCAGGAAAATATCCTGGGATCATTGAACATCCTTAACGCCGCGGCCAGGGCGGGGGTTAAAAAATTCATCTTCGCCTCCACCGGCGGCGCCATTTATGGGGATGAGGCCCCCATACCCGCCCGGGAGACTGACCCGCCCCGTCCCGAGTGCCCCTACGGCATCGCCAAGCTGTCCGTGGAGCACTATCTTCACTTTTATCACCGGGAACACGGCGTGGTTCCCATTGTCTTGCGCTATGCCAACGTCTTCGGCCCCCGGCAGAACGGTATGGGTGAGGCTGGAGTGGTAGCCATCTTCATTGAAAAATTTCTGGCCGGAGCCCAGCCGGTGATCAACGGCGACGGCCTCCAGACCCGGGACTTTGCCTTCGTAGGGGACGTTGCCGCCGCCAACGCCAAAGCCCTGTCACACCCCGAAGCCGGGACCTTCAACATCGGCACGGGTAAGGAGACCGATATCCTTACCATCTATCTGCTGCTGCAAAAACTGATGGGCTCGCCCAAAGGGCCTATCCATGGCCCCGCCAAGCCCGGGGAACAGCGCCGCAGTGCTCTCAATTGCGATTTGGCCCGGGAAGCCCTGGGCTGGCAACCCGGCGTCAGTCTCGAAGAAGGCCTGGCCCGCACCGCGGCCGCGTTTCGGCATCGAAGTTTTTAACCTTTGAGGTCGATACAAAGGCAAGATTCTGGAACAGGCTGATTGTCTCTAACATGCTGGTATCTTCGAATATCTCTCCTACTCATGGGCCAGGCTGGTTGTAAAAAATTACCTAAACTCTTTTGGAAGGTCTTTTTCTCTTGACATAAGAGTGTGCATAATGCAAAATATATATTCAAGATAATAGGTATAAGGAAAAGGTGGTAAGTATCTTTATTTAGAATGGCAGTTCATGATAAGCGCGACCAGCATATCTCAAGATAGAATCGGTAAATGAAACGCCAAAGTAACCAAGATTTCAGCGGTTTTTTTCCATAATGCTATTTTACTAATTTTTTCTTTGAAAATTTATTATCCATCGTTTATAAAAAAGATTACACATGAATGGGGTCTAGCTGCTATAAAAGAACAATAATCGCATAGAATGCGCGATATTGGCCGACTCCATTTATCCATCTAGTTTTTCCTGAGGAAACCTTTAAGATTACCAAAGTTGATTCCAAAGTCATCCAAAAAGAATGGGTTTTTGAAGCCAATAGCTTTAGAAAAATTGGTATTCAAGACATGGGCTTAACTCTTTTACGGCCCGGCAGCGTATAGATTGGAACATGGCTAGTCGGTAATTTAAGTATAAGGCATAACAACCTTAATTTACTAAAAATCTCATGGATTAGACATGTATCCAAGGGGGGCGAAGCATGCCCATGGCCCAGTCAAGCAGCCTGATTGCTGCATCCTACGAGAATTCCCTTGATCTTTATGGCATCTCCGAAGATATTCCCTGGTATGTAATCCATACCTGTTGCCATCACGAAGTGCGGGTGGAAGCGAGGCTAAAGGCAAAGGGCCTGGAGGTCTTTCTGCCCCGGTGTCTGATGGCCAGCCGCCGCCGGGACCGTAAAAAAGTACTGCAGGTCCCCTTGTTTCCCGGATACCTTTTTATCCATGATGCCTTAGATTCTCCGGTTTATTATGAAATCCTCAAGCTTCCGGGGGTCGTGCGGCTTCTAACCAACAGCACCGGGCTGCTGCCCGTGCCTACAGAAACCATCGGGTCCATCAAACTGGCGGTGGCCGCCAGCCGGCCCCATTATCCGTACCCTTTTTTAAAAAAGGGGAAAATGGTGCGGGTGATGGAAGGGCCTCTGGCCGGAGTTGTCGGCATAATTCTTGAGGCCAAAAAAGAGAAACGTAAGGTGGTCATCGAGGTGGAGATGTTCCGCCGGGCCATGGCCGTGGAACTCGAAGACGAAGCCGTGGAACTTATGCACTGAGTCGGCCCAGGTCTTGTCCCGGGAGATGGATCGGGGATGATTTACGCCCAAATGTCAATGGATTGACAGTTGTCAATAAGCTCTCTGATTCTATTCCATGGCAGAATTATAGTTTATAACTACCATATATTATTATCTAAAAAGCCTAACAAGCTAGTCGGAGGCCTGGGCGCATCCAGGAAAACTTTTCCCCCTTACTGACTCCCAGGGGCCTGGATCAATTTTCAAGCTCTTAAAAAGGTTAAGAATATTAATTGTGGGTTTAAAAATATTAATTTCGGTATAAGGTTTGCAATTACCCAAATTAATGTTTAGCGGAAATAAGATACAGGACAATTCTCCTTTTAATTTGCCGCTAAACAAGCTTTAACTATCTGAAATAATTAATTATGTTGCATGAATCGACATGTAATCGAGGGAGGCGAAGCCTGCCCGGACCCCGTCAGAATGTCCGAATGCTGACGATTCTATGAGATTTCCTAATGTTTTTCTGCTAACCGATGATGTTAAAAAGGATTAAAATGGTGGAATTCCGGCTGCAAAGGAGTGGGCTTTAAAATTCGGAACCGCGATACCCCACCATGATTAACTTGATGAGTCTCACCCAACTCTTTTTGGCGATTACGGTTTTATCTGTATCAGCGTCCTGCGTCCAACTCAGCGATCGGGAATATGTGCAAGACAACCCTCAATACCAGGGAGTTAAACGGGTCGTCGTCTTTTTGCAGCGATGGCCCGGATATCTCCAGTTATCAAACCAGAGTAACCTGAGTGAGGGTTTTATCAAAAAGGGCACCCATTTTCTGGGTCCCTGGGAAAAGGCGGCGGTCATGGCTCCCCGGGCCCTGGATATTCGGGATATCGACGATACCCTGATAGGGGAAGTGCTTCTGGAGGCGTTGACCAGCAAGGGGTACCAGCCATTTCTGGCGGAGGCGCTGCCCGGTCCCGCAGCCGCTCCGCTTTCGGTGGCGGCCATTATGGACCAATACCAGGTGATGGATTCGGGGACGGATGCCTTTTTGTTTTGCTTTTATGCTCCCACCCTTTACCTGTCACATCCTCCTGTAGGCCAGGCAACTCCCGGGAATAGGAGCTACAGCTTGCTGGAGGCCATTAATCTCGTGGATGCCGGAAGCCAGGGAGTCACCTGGGCCGGCCCCCGGGCGGCCCTGGCCCCCAAGAACTCCATCAGCCATGGCTTCATTTACATTTCCATGACCGTTTTCAAAGCCCCGGATCAGAATATGCTCTGGGAAGTGGCGGGTTCCCAGACCGGCGGCAGAACCCGTCCCTGGATTCCCCAGTGTCCACCGGGGCCCACGGACCAAAATTATTGGGCCGATGTTGGGATCATCCAGACCTTGATGGTTAACAATTTGAAGTGCCGCTTGCGGCACCTGATTCCCAATGCTTTTTGAGCGAGTAATAATTTCTTAAATCGAAAGATCAGAAAAAATAAGTTCATAATAATAAATATAATAATTTTTCTTTAAATTTCCGGATAAAGCATGGTAATATGACTTCGGCGATGAAAGGTTGGAGTCGTGAGTCAATATTGATTTATCAGGAAATGGGAAAGCGCCATAATGGTTTTCAAAAAAATAATCTGCTTATTATTGATATTCCTTCTCGCATTGCCTGCTAATTGCTGGTGCCAATCGACCCCGCTCGGTTTAGGGCAACAACCCGAAGACAAAAGTAAGCTGGAAGATCAGGCGCAATTCTATTTGCAAAGGGTCGGGCCGCAGCCGGCTCAACCTTCCGGACAATTACCCCCGCAGGCGAGGCCTATGCCGGCCCCGGTTCCCGAACCGGCTAAGCCGCTAACTGCGGCGGCGCGACAAGTCGAAGAGACCTCAGCCGCGGAAAAGCGCGCGGCGGAATATGGACTTAATGTCAAACAGTTCGGCTACAGCTTCTTTTATAAACCTCCGGAGACCTTCCTGCCGGTGCAGGCGGTCCCCGTTGGCCCCGATTATATTATCGGCCCCGGCGACACCATCAAAATTATCATTTGGGGCAGCGTACAAGGCGAATACAATCTAGCGGTTGATCGCAACGGCCAGATACCCATTCCCAAAGTAGGGGTAGTACAGGTCAGCGGTCTTACTTATAGGCAATTAAGGGAAGTCTTGGATCAGGAGTTCGCCCGGCAATACACCAATTTTCAAATGAATGTCACCCTGGACAACTTAAGGACCATCCAGGTCTACGTGGTGGGCCAGGCCAGGTTTCCCGGCAGTTATGCCGTCTCCTCCCTTTCTACCCTGGTGAGCGCCTTGTTTGCCGCGGGCGGGCCCAGCAAGTCCGGATCCATGCGCAACGTTCAGGTGCGGCGGGGGAAAAAGGTGGTCGCCCATTTCGATATGTATGATTTTCTCATCAAGGGCGATAAAAGCAGAGATATCCGCTTGCAGTCCGAGGATGTGATCTTTATTCCCCCCATCGGTCCTGTGGCGGCCATCGGCGCCCCAACCTTGGAACCTCTTGGGGTGCCGGCGGAAAAGGGCCGGGCCGAAATAGTGGCGGCCAAACCGGAAGACCCCGTAGTTGGCGGCCCCATCAAAGTTCCCGGCATATTTGAGCTTAAAAGAGAGAGAACCCTGACCGACTTATTAAATCTGGCGGGAGGCCTGGCGGACACCGCGTTCAAAGGCCGGGTGCAGGTGCTCAGGGTGCAGCAGCACCGGGAGATGGTGTTATTCGAAGATGACCTGAACAGGGTTTTGGCCGGCAAGGTCCGGGACATCTCTTTGGTGGACGGAGATTTTGTCAAAATCTTCCGGGTTCCGGAGGTGATAGAGAAGAAAGTAAGGCTGGCCGGCGCGGTTAAAAAACCGGGAGAATTCGGACTGTTTGACAATATGCGGGTGAAAGACCTGATCGAATATGCCGGGGGCTTGCTGATGGAAGCCAATCAGCAGGAAGCGGAAATCACTCGGGTGACCATCACTCCCCAAGGTCCGGAAACTACCCGAATCTATGTCAGTCCGCGTTTGGCTCTCAGCGGCGGCGCCCGGGATAATATCCTGCTTAAGCCCAATGACTATGTGTTTATCCGCTCCATCCCCGAATGGAGCTTGTATAGTGTGGTTAAAATAGAGGGGGAAGTCAAATTTCCGGGTAATTACAGCATTAAGAAAGGTGAACCTTTAAGTTCCGTCCTGGGCCGGGCCGGAGGCTTCACCGACAAGGCCTACACCAAAGGCGCGTTTTTCACCCGGCAAGCTGTGAAGAAAATGCAGGCGGAACATTTGCAGCAAATTGTGGACCGGCTGGAGGCCGAGTTGTACGCTACCTCTGCGGCCAAGACCGAGGCCGCCCTGGAAAAGGAAGACGCTGAGCGGCAAAAGCTGGTGGCTTTGCAGCAACAGAAATTTATCGCCAAGATGCGCACCATCGTCCCCTTAGGCCGGGTGGTGATCCGGCTTGATGACCCGGAACGTCTGCGGGGCACCCCCGATGACCTGGAAATGCAGGAAGGTGACAGTCTACTGGTGCCCCAGATCCAGCAGAGTGTCAATGTCATGGGTTCGGTAATGAGCCCCACTGCCGTTATTTATAATCCCCACCTTACTGTCGCCGATTACCTGACCCAGGCTGGAGGTCCCAGCAAGGGTGCGGATGTCAGATACATTTACGTCATCAAGGCCAATGGCTCGGCCTTGAGCGGTAGAGGAGGGATTTTCTTTAGCGGCATAAGTTCTGCGCGCCTGGATCCCGGAGATACCATCGTGGTTCCCGAGAATTTCGAGAGGGTCGCTTGGCTTAAGACCGTCAAAGATCTCACCAGTATTTTGGCGAACGTCGCCTTAACAGCAGGTGTGGTTTTGGTTGGTCTAAAAAGGTAAGATAATTAGGAGATAGGGTTTATAGGCCGGAGCTGATCCCTGCAATTCTTAACTTGGTTTTGGGGGAAATGATGAAAAAACGCCAGGGTTTGTCAATTCTTTTAATTGTCACCTTTCTGGCGCTTTTCATCACTCCTGCCCAAACTCGGGCCGCTTTCAAACCCGAAATCGATCTGGTCAACATCGGCGCCTGGTCTTTGGCGGGTTTGGCCGTTTCCGCGGCGATATATTATATGCAAAAAAACAGCCCCGCAGAGCGGGCCAAAGGTTATGCGGAAAGCCTGGGCCCCGGAGAATGGTACATGGGAGCGTATACCGGCCTCTCTTACCTGCCGTCGGCAGACTGGCAATTGGCCAGTTTTCCTCCCCCCTTTCAGGGGCGCACCGCCAAGAATGTCGTCTATCAACCGGGCATTCTAGGGGGAGTAAAGTTCGGCCGTTTTTTTGACTCCTACCCCTGGTTAGGATTGGAAGTGGAGACCAATTTCTCCCGTAACAATATCAAGGGAAATCAAGGGCGCATTTCGCCGCCCGTTCCCGGAGCGCCAAAAAATGCCTTGGGCGGGGCCGACTGGTTCATGATCTGGGATACGCAGGTTAACTTATTGGCTCGCTATGGCTTCTATAAAGATAAAGAGGTCAACTTCGGCCGCTTGCAGCCATATGTGGGGATCGGTCCGGGAGTGGAAATAATTTATGCGAGAAAGGATTCAGCCAAGAATTTGGCCATCGAAGCCCTGGCCGGCGTCAGGTATATGGTTACCCAGAATATCGGGATTTTCAGCGAATATAAGTTTAGTTACCAATTTGACGTGGAATATCAAAATGTTTTAATTGGGAAAAGCCGACCCGAGGGGACTATGCAATTTGATGTCCCGCATCATCGGTTTACCCTGGGCGTCTCATATCATTTCAAGAATCTTTATGGTAATTAATATTGAAGATCGGCTATGGCAACGATTTCCGGGAGGCAAGGCAAGAAGTGCAAGCGGGTCGTATTATTGGCAGCAATTTTGATCTTTGCCATCAGTGCCTTGGGCAATATTTCCGGGGTGCAAGCTCAGACTTTTCAACGGGTTTATAAAGACGGGGTAATTTATTATTACTTTTCCAATCGAGGAGAGGGCGAAACCAAACCATCCAATTTCAGGCCCGCTGCCAATAAAACTATCCGGCCCGCAGCAAGAATTAAGGTGACGCCTCAGGAATTGGACCCGGTGGTCCAGGAAGCCAGCCGCTATCATAACCTGCCTCCCTCATTAATCAAGGCCATAATCCGGGTGGAATCAAATTTCGTGCCCACGGCTACTTCTCCCAAAGGGGCCCAGGGACTGATGCAGTTGATGCCGGGCACGGCGGAAGATTTACAGGTCCAAAACGCTTACGACATCCGGGAGAATGTCTTGGGCGGCGCTCGCTATCTGCGGATGATGTTGGAAAAATTCGGTTACCGTTTGCCCTTGGCTTTGGCAGCTTATAACGCAGGCCCCCGGCGAGTGGAAAAATGCCAGGATATTCCACCGATAAAGGAGACCCAGGGCTTCGTGCGAGATGTATGCGTTAATTTTTTGCAATTCAGCAGAGAACCTTGACTTCCTCCAGACTGCCTTCTGTTATCCAACTAACAAAAACCCTGGTTTTGATAATACATACCTATAAGAAATCCTTATCCGAGAGTTGATGAAATGAACGACATAAATACTAACAATGGTGAACGGGATTTGCTTGATATTCTTATTGTCCCTGTCAAACACAGTCGTAAGATTGTCTTTACTACAATAGCAGTGACAGTTATTGCTTGTCTTATTCTTATTTTAATGCCCAATAAATACACAGCCACCAGCCGCATTTTGCCCCCTCAGCAAAATATGACTTTAAGCGCTCAAGTAATGGATAGCTTAGGAGGCGGGTTTACTCCCGGTTCAACCGGCTCTGGAGGAAGTATAGGAGGTATGGCCGCCGGGCTCCTTGGTCTTAAGTCCCCGGGGGATCTTTATGTGGGTATTTTAACCTCCAATACAGTGACTGACGCTATTATTCAAAGATTTAATTTAAAGGAGCTCTATAAATCTAAATTTATTGAAGATGCTCGCAAAACTTTGAGCAAAAATGCTGAAATCGGCACCAACAAAAAGGACGGGTTAATTGGCATTGAAGTGACGGATAAAGATCCCCAATTGGCTGCAGCGATAGCGAACGCTTATATTGAAGAACTAGACAAACTTCTGCAACAATTGGCAATGAAGGAGGCCAAGGATCGCCTTTCTTTCCTTGAAAAGGAGCGTGTCCAAACCAACCAAAATCTTTTCAACGCAGAAGAGGCCTTAAGGACCTTTTCCGAGCGAAACAGTGTTCTTCAGATTGATACCCAAACAAAAAGTATGCTGGAGTACATTGCCAATTTAAGAGCAACTATAGATGCCAAAGAAGTTCAGATTCAAGTATTACGCAAGCAGGCAACTCCATTCAATTACGATGTTGTCCGGCTGGAAACGGAACTCAAAGGGTTAAAAGATAAGCTGACATCCACCGAGAAACAATGGGATTTGGCTCTACACAGTGATGTGTGCCTGCCTTCCTCTAAAGTGCCCAGCTTGGGTTTGGAATATTCGAGACTTTACCGGGAAGCTAAATTTCAGGAAGGACTTTATCAGCTTTTTACTAAGTTGACGGAAATTGCACGCCTGGATATGGTAAAAGATGTGGCTGTTATTCAGGTAGTTGACAGAGCCACCCCTCCGGAGAAAAAGTCAAAACCCATGCGACTCCTTATCAGTTTACTGGTCGCGTTTGTCACATTTATTTTCATGGTTTTCTGGGCATTTATTAGCGAGTTTTGGCAGCATGCCACTGCCCAAGCGGATCAGATCAAGCGCCTGGAAACACTTCATTATTATTTCCAACCATGGACGAAAATCCCAAGACGATTTTGGGCAAAATTAAGAAAAAAAGAATAGTGCTCCTTTATCCATACATCCTATGAACGACCTGCCTCTTTCCCAACGATTGAGCCATACAGGTTTTCGCAGATACTTTGCGAACACCTCATGGCTAATGGCCGAGCGAGTGGTACACATGGGAGTGGCGGTCCTTGTCGGTATTTACGTCGCTCGCTATCTGGGCCCAGAGCGCTTCGGCATACTCAGCTATGCCACCAGCTTTGTGGGGCTCTTCTCGGCCATCTCTATGCTGGGGTTGGATTCAATCGTGGTCAGGGAACTAGTTAAGGACGAGACACGGCGGGATGAGCTCCTGGGCACGGCTTTTTGGCTGAAGTTGGGCGGTGCTCTGCTGGTCCTTTTACAGCTAACCGTGGTGCTCCAGGTTATCGGCAACACGGCGCAAGAAAACTTGCTTATATTTATCATCGCCGCGGGATTGTTGTTTCAGTCTGTCAAAGTTATAGACCTCTATTTCCAATCAAAAGTAAATTCCAGGTATGTGGTTCAGGCGCAACTGACGCAGGTGGCTATTTCCTCCGCGGCTAAGCTGACATTAGTTGCGATTCAAGCACCGCTGCTGTGGTTTGCGCTCGTCGCCATGGCAGACAGCGCCGTCTTATCTCTCGGATTAATTGTCAATTATCTGAGACAGCACCAGTCCTTAAAACGTTGGCAATTTCGCCTGGAAACTGCCAAGGCGCTGCTTAGAGATTCGTGGCCATTGATACTCGTTGGAATCGCAACTTCCTTCAACCTTAAGGTTGATCAGGTGATGCTCAAGAAGATGTTGGATGCTGAAGCGGTAGGCAACTACGCCGCGGCCGTGAGCCTTTCCGAGGCTTGGTATTTTGTGCCGATGGCGATTACCACTTCAGTATTTCCTGCAATCATCAAGGCGAAACAAGTGAGCGAAGAGCTTTATTATCAGCGGTTACAGCGACTGTGTGATTTGATGATTTGGCTATCGGTGGCTATCGCGCTACCGGTGACATTTTTATCGGGTTGGATTGTAACGTTGTTATATGGCCCTAAGTTTACATCGGCAGGCATGGTTCTAACAATACATATATGGGCTGGCGTTTTTGTGTTTCTTCAAAACGCCAGCAAAAGATGGTTTGTTACTGAAAATATCCAGAAGATAATGAACTATAATTTGGTATTGGGTGTTATTATTAATATAATTCTTAATTATATATTGATTCCCAAGTTTGGCATCGTCAGTGCAGCATATTCAACATTGATTTCTTATGGAATAGCTTTTCATTTTGGAAATTTATTTTATAAACAAACGAGGAAATTATATTTTATGCAAATCAGAGCTATGCTATTTATATCTCTTTTCAATAATAATCGCTTTGGAAGAAAATGAAACCTTGTGATGGGCATGACCTTGCTGCGACTAACAACAGCCGTGCCGTGGCTGTTGCGCGCGGCTCCGGGTTCAGGCCGGCGGCGCCCCCCAGGGGGAGGCCGGGCCCTCCAGAATGCGAACCTGGGTGCCCTTGTCGTAGATTGGCCGGGAATGCGGTGTTTCCATATTTACCAAAGATAAACAGGGATAGGTGTAAATTATGCTAATTGATTCAAGTGAACTACAATATCTCCAAAGCAGAAATAGAGACGAGGTTGGCAGGTGTTTTTCTTGGAAGGGAAAAATTCTCAGGGCAATCTATCCAGAACATTCGGATTTTGTCAAATCTTTGTTTGACAGCGGATTTGTTCAGGAATTAATAGATAAGAACGTCTTTGTAGAAAGCCAAATAGCAGACTACAAAATTGAAGGGTTCGATCTTGTGGTAGAGCATAAGAAAATATGGCCGGTTCTTTATCCACAGGAGTGGACTTTTGCCATGCTTAAAGATGCTGCCATTACTACATTAACGGTCGCAAAAATTGCGAAAAAATATGGTCTAAATATGAAGGATTGTCATGGATTGAATATTTTATTCGATAATACGACACCGAAATTTATTGATCTGGGGAGTTTCTTTTCAAATGATGACCAAATAAATGGCTGGTTCCCCTTTAGAGAATTTCTGCGGTTTTATTATTATCCCCTCCAACTATGGGGAAAAGGGCATTCATATGTATCTAAGCTCAGCATTTTTTCCGGAAATCTAATGCCACCCAGTGAATATTATTTATATATTTATCCTTTTTATAGATATCTTAATTTGGATACTATAGATAAGATTATTAAATTAATTCAAAGTTTAAGCGCTCTGGCAAATATGAATAGGTCAAAACTGCTCAAATTATCAAATGTAATAGTTAGGAATGCTGCTCTATTTACAAAATACCTGATCGCTAAGGGGAAAATTAAACCGCTTAGCTGCAATCTCGATAAACTAAGTAACAAGATAAAGGGATTGAAGGAAAAAACAAGATACACTGTTTGGGGAGAATATCATACTGGCATAAGCAAAAAGGAAAGGCGGTTCGAGAGAATCATCGAGTTGATTAATGACTTAGGCGGGATAGAAACAGCAGTTGATATTGGAGGGAATGCTGGTAAATTTTCCAATTTAATATTGGAAAAAACCCCTATCAAAAGAGTCGTTTGTATCGATCCCGACGAAAATTCAATTTCAAGGGGTTATAATCGAATAAAGGACTTAGGGAAAGAAGGTATTACTTTTGCGAATTATGATTTTATGGGACCTATCGTAAAATTATCATTTGAGAAACCAAATGACCGTTTTAAATCTGATATTGCCGTTGCATTAGCATTGACTCACCACCTGATCCTTTTTCATGGTTATTTGATAGATAATATATTCGAAGAAATTAAAAGTTATGCGCGCAAATATGTATTTATCGAATTTATGCCCCTTGGCCTATGGGTGACGGGCGCCGAGGTCAATGTTCCTGATTGGTACAATATTGCCTGGTTTAGGCAGGCTTTTGCTAACCATTTTACGATAATGCATGAAGAAAAAATCGCCGAAAATAATGTTATATTTGTCGGCAAAGTCGGGTCATAGCTCTGGGACCTTGAGTCACCCACCACCTTGATGCCAACAGGCTGCTGAAAACCTAGAAAAATAAGCTGTGTCTCTTATTTCAAGCGAAATTATGCACCCTTATGACAGGGAAATTCGTTGATTAATCCGGGCCGCTTACTCCTTAGCCGGGATGATTGCCGGCAGCATTACCTTTGCATCGGCACCTTTTTGAGGTCAGGGAGAAACCGCCACCATCAGGTTGCGTACGCGCCCCAGATTTTAGCCCCAACGGTGAAGGAAGGTGAAGAACATGAAAGCTGTTTTTAACATATGGAACAACATTACAAATGAGGTTATGAAGCATCAAGATGGCGATACCGGAATATTGAAAAATTCAATATATTCTAATATGTATTATCTTAGGGAGACCGCTTTTGCAGTAAAAATATTTATAGTTAACTATATTATTACTAAAAATGAAGAATTTTTAGATAGAGCCAGGCTCGCATCTAAGGTGATCATTACTCATTTAAAAAATAATATTGAGTTTGATGAGCCGGTGTGGCATCCCAGAGGAATTAAATTTAACAAGGGTAGTCTGCCTGGAACAGTAATGGTTTATGAAGCATTATTTGAAGGATTGAATCTTTTGGAAAAAAATAAGAAAACGTTTATAGAATTTAATAGGCGAGAGCTTGCTGAATATATTCAAGCTTGTTATTTCGGAAAAGGCACATTTTCCCATGATAGAATTGTTAAAGGACGGAAATTTGCACAAGTGATTAACACTTCAGCGATGGCGCTTTATTTGATGAGCAAAATTGCGTCCATAGATGGTAATAATGAAGTATATTGTGAGACTATTAACAAAGAAACCTTGGAGCAAATAAATAATAGTCAACGACAAGATGGTTTTTGGCCATATACCTTTCCTGAAAAGTCGCATAAGATACTGTGGAAAATACATACGTATCTACCTTTGAAATTGCGAAACCTGATTGAGAAGTTATTTCTCAAGCTATTTCAAGATCGGTCAATATTTTTCGGTGATGGAGTGCATCATTGTCTTACATTAATATATTTATTGAAATATTATTCTCTTGTAAATAGTGACAGCATTGATGTAGATTTAATCAATAAGGGTTGGAGATTTATAAAAAACAAATTGATACTTTTGGATGATAATGGCATTAAATTTGATTTTACTTGGGAGCCAAAGCCAGCATATCCAAGAATATGTAATTTTATCGATACCACCACATACTTTGTTATATTCGACATACTTCATTATATGAATTCTCTTGGCATTGTCGATGGTGATACCTACAGGTATGTTTCCTTAGGGATTGCTAAGTATATAACCAGTAATCTTTTGGATTACGATCATATACCGGTAATCAAGCCTTATGATGGTCCGGAAAGTATCATTGAAAATATCTTTCCTAGATTAACGGAATCCGTAGTGCATAAAGGTTTTTTGATGTCTAATTTGATATTGGATGCTCAAAAATGGTAATAAATAACAATATAGATATAAGCACGGTAGTATCTAATTATTTGTGCCATAGCTGTGGGGCCTGTCAGGTAATCTGTCCTGCAAATGCAATCAATTATAATGTGACAAGTATGGGGTTATTTCTTCCCCAGATTGATTATTCGCTCTGCACCAACTGTTCGTTATGCTACAGAGTTTGTGCAGGTGTTAATTTATCTAAAGGAATAACAGCCAAGCTTAATGCAATGGATGATCCCTTCGTTGGGAATGTTTTGCAGGCGCTTGTGGGGCGCGCGAATGATTCCTTCATTTTCAATAATGCCCAAAGTGGAGGATTAGTTACAATCGTTTTAGCTTACTTGATGGAAACAGGTAAGATAGACGGCGCTGTAGTAGTTAGGGCAGACGAGGATAATATTCCTTATGTCAAACCATTTATCGCAAAGACAAAACAAGACTTAATTCAGGCGCAAAAATCAAAATATGTGCCTGTTAACTTAATGTCTATTTTCAGTGAAATTGAGGCATTTGAAGGAGACATTGCATTGGTTGGATTACCTTGTCATGTCCATGCGTTAATGAACTTAACTGAAAGGAAAAAATCTATTGCGCCGAAGATTAAATATCTTCTAGGATTAATTTGTGGTGGGGTTATGACTTATAAAGCCACAGAGTTGTTATTCGAGAAATCAAGAGTACCGCGGAATGAAATAAAAAATATAATATTTAGAGATAAATTAAATAACAATTATTTAGATGCAAAAGTGAGTGTTGTGTCTATCGATGCCAGGAAACACACAATACCAAGGGAGGTAAGATTTGAGTTAAAGAAATATTTTACCCCTCCCCGATGTAAGTTTTGTTTCGATAAGCTGAATATTTTTTCTGATATTACATTTGGAGATCCATGGGGAATAGAAGGGATAGACAATGCACGAGGTGATTCTTTAATATTAGTTCGGAATGATAAAGGAAGTGAATTAATTGAACACTTGATTGATGCTGATAAAATTAGTATGAGAAAGATTAATTTGGCAGATGCTTTAACCGGCCAAAATATTAGAGGTAAAAGACTTGATTACATCGGATTTCGAAACGCATACAGAAAGACAAACTTAGGGGAAACAAATTACAAAGTTGTCTTTAATAATAAGATACAGAAGATCAACGATGAAAAATCCTCTGAATACGTTAGCTACGTGAAAAGGTTTATATATTTAAATAGGTTGCCACACGAAAAGGTTAAAAAGCTTATTAAACGCAAGTTAATTTATTCTGATAGTTTGCGTAAAGTAAAATTTATAATAAAAAAGATGCTACCATGGAGTAAGCTATGATAGAAATAAAGGGAGTTTCATTCCAAAACAAGGGCGCAGAGTTAATGTTGAGGGCAGTTCTAGATTTATTGCGGAAGTTTGATATAAAGGAAGAGATAGCGATTGCGCCAGAATATAATGCCTGTATGTATAAAGACTATTCCAGGTTGGGGCTATATCAAAAGATATGGTTAAGATATAAGGGCATTCAGTGGGGGAGTTTAGGAACCTTGATTCCGAAGAAGTTAAGAGAACTGTATGGCTTAGTGACTGACAAAGAAATAGATGTAGTTTTAGACGCTTCTGGATTTGCGTATAGTGACCAGTGGGGGGGGTGGGCCACAAAGCAAATGGCGAAGTCCAGTAAAAAATGGAAGAAAAGAGGAAAAAAAATAATTTTATTGCCCCAAGCTTTTGGACCTTTTAATGACAGTAAAATAAAAAAATATGTTAAGGAAATTATCGATAATAGTAATCTGATTTATGCTAGAGATGAAATTTCTTATGAATATTTGACATCCATAGTGGGGATACAGGAAAAGATTAAGATAGTACCTGATTTTACAATGGTAATTGATGGGGTCAAGCCACAATATATAAATGACGTAAAAAATAAAGTTTGTGTGGTTCCAAATAAACGAATGATTGATAAAGTTAGTGGCGAATCTTATAGCAAATACTCAGAATTACTGGCAAAAATAATTAGGAAATTGCAAGAAAAAGAGATTGAGAGCTTCATTCTTATTCATGGTGGCACTGAAGATTTTGGGCTAGCAAAGAAAATTATAGAAGATAGTGGGTTGGAGGCTCAGATAATAAATGAGAGCGATGTTTTAGTTATAAAGGGGATCATAGGAAATTCGTTGGGTCTCATAGGTTCGAGGTTTCATTCTTTGGCTACCGCGATGTATTGCGGAAAAGTTGCCATAGGAACCGGGTGGAGCCATAAATATAATATGCTTTACAAGGAATTCGAGTTTGAGGATGGAATAATAGACTTAGATATAACGGATAGCCAACTTGACCGGAAGCTAGCTTATATCACAGATGCGGAAATGCGTAATCAATTAGCGGCATCGTTTTTGGAACTGACAAATAAACAAAAGCAGCATGTTCATAATATGTTTGAGGAAATTGCAGACCTTATTAAAAAATGATAGGCGATTGGATCGGTTTTTTTCAAAAATAGCTTGGTTGACTTGGATGCATGGTGGTTGAAGAGGTTCCCCCAATCGGGCTAGGGGAGACTGGAGGACTTCCCATCGGACTGGCAAGCCCGGTACATTTAATCGAAGTACGGAAAAGTTGGTATTGAGGCGGCTGGATTAGGCCTGATGAGCGACAATTAAAAATACCGGCTGACGACAATTAAAATTCCCGATGTTTTGTAAACTTGGTTTAACCATCCAAGCGGCGCTTGAGGGAGGCTT
>QZIZ01000071.1 GCA_003599195.1 Deltaproteobacteria bacterium
CATTCTGAGCGCAGCGAAGAATCTCAGGGGCGCGGGAAAAACGAGATTCTTCACTCCGCTGCGCTACGTTCAGAATGACAATCAAAATTACCTCTTTGAAGGCAACTTGGTATTAAACCGGAGTTAGGCAATAACCGAAAACATTTATTGATTAGTTGTTGATAACTTATTGATAATATATCTTATTTCCTATTTCGTAGAAAAGGAAAACCAAATGTCAGACAAAGCCCGCCTCCACGTCTTAATAGAAGGCCGGGTGCAAGGGGTCTTCTTCCGGGCCCATACCCGGGATGAAGCCCTGGCCCGGGGGCTTAAAGGGTGGGTCAGGAACCTCCCGGACGGCCAGGTGGAGGCCCTGTTCGAAGGGGAGAAAGAGACCCTGAACAGCATGCTCGCCTGGTGCCACCAGGGGCCGCGCTATTCTTACGTGGACCACGTGGAGATAGATTGGCAGCCGTACCGGGGGGATCTCCAGAGCTTCCGCATCGTATATTGAGGAAAAACTCTGCGCCCTCTGCGTCTCTGCGGTGGATTAATTTTTTACCGGAGAGACGCAGAGGGCGCAGAGAAATAATTGCTTGCAATCATTTTTTTCTTCCTTTTTCCCTCTTCCCCTTTTCACCCCAAGTCTTTATTAATATGCCCCAAAAAATCCAACTGCCGGGCGATGTAATGCAATCGCCCCTCCTTGATCTGCCGGTGGCGCTGCTCCACCCACTCCCGGAAGCGTTTCCGGGGCAGCCGGGGATGGCCGTCAAGAGCTGATGCCAGGGTATGAATGATAAAATGGAGGAAATAGGCTTCATCCTGGGGATAGCCGTCCGGGCCGGGATGGACCACCCAATCCGAACTGCCTGCGGCCAGCACGCTCGCGCCCGCGGCGGGCAGCATATGAAACAACCGGCGTCCCGTCTGGCTCTGGGTAGACGGCCAGCTCTTCCAGTGGTGGTAATCCATGGTTTGGTGGTATAAGTCCTCGATCCGCCGGTCAAACTCCGCGTCCAGATAGGGCAGAAAAATGGTGGAGCCGTCAAAATTGAGGGTGAAATAACAGAGCCCGCCGTCTTTTAGCAGGAACAACAGGGAGGGCAGGGTGGCGGAGAGGTCCACCAGGTCCAGAAAGGCATGGGCGATGAGCAGGTCCCAGGTCTGCCGCCCTTGCTCCCGGCGGATAAAATCGTGCAGATCGATGGCTTCCAGAACCAGGCAGAAACGCCGGCCCCGCTCCAGCCGCCAGCAAAGGACGCCTGCTTCCTCACGGCTGGGGTAGCCCCGCTGGAGAGCGTAATCTTGCAGGCGTTCCCGGGCCGCGGCGATGTTTTCCGGCTCCAGGTCGATGGCCGTGTAGACCGCGCCCCGGCGCAGCAGCCCCCAATCCAGGAGCCGCTCCACCATGGCGCCCAGGCCGCAGCCCACTTCCAACACCTGCAAAGGACCGGAGGTGGATAAGGAGGCCAGGGAGCGGGACAGGGAGTTGAAGACGTGGCGGTTCAGCGAACGGTCATCCAGGCTTTTCTTGGCGGCCAGGTAACGGATAAAACTGAAATTTTCCGGACTAGTCATGGCTAAACACTCTTATGAGCCTCTAAAGCTGTGAATAAACCGGTGGATCGAGCTCAGGCTCTCTTCCCAGGTGGGGTGGCGCCGGAAGTTGGCCCGGGCCGCCAGGCTCATTTTCAACAGCAGGCCCCGATCCAGCAGCAACCGCTCCAGGTGTCCGGCCAGGGCCGGGACGTCCCCAGGGGTAACCAGAAAGCCGTCCACCCCGTGATGAATAATTTCCCCGGCTCCTCCGGCCGTGGAGGCAATGGCCGGGAGGCCGAAACTCATCCCTTCCAAATAGACGATGCCGAAGGCTTCGTAAGAAGAAGGCACGGCCAACACGTGGCTCCGGGCCAGGAGCCCGGCCAGATCCTCACTTTCCAGCGTGCCCGCCAAATGAACTTTTCCGGCAAATCCCGCCTGTTTTATCCTGCTGCGGATGTCCTCCACGTATGGGACATCCATGGTCAGGCTCCCCGCCACCGTCAGCCGCCAGCCAGCCCGGGGCAAGGAGGCCAGGGCCTCAATCAGGGTGTGCAGTTCCTTCCGGGGAATGACATTGGCGATAAACACGATCTCCAAAGGCCCGGGGGCCAGGGCCCGGGCGGCGATCCCCTCCAGGGTAATATCCCCGGGGAGCCGGTCCCCGCCGCCCGGAGCCACCATCAAGGGCCGGTGGTTCCCCGCCAGTCTTTCCACGTCTTCTTTGATGGCCCGGCTGATGCAGACATAGCCGTCCACCGTGTCGAGATACTTCCCCTCCACCCACCGGTAAAAACGGCGGCGCCAGGGAGGATGGACTTCATTGCCCCGGAGATGATAGACCAGGGCGATGATGGGGCAATCCAGGCGGCGGCGCAGCCGCCGGTTCAGCCGGAAAAAGGAAGGGTGGACGAGCTCGTCCTGGAGCAGCACGTCGCATTCCAACCCTTCCAGGCGCTTCCGGAAAGCCCGGGAACAATTATCCAGGAGTCCCCGGCGATAAGTGGGCCAGGGGAGAGAAATCACCTCCACTTGGTCCCCCTGATTCCGAAGATACTCAACCAGAAGACGGCCATATAAGAAGCCGCCCGTGACCAGATCCAGGCTGCCGTAGATAATGAGGCCGATTTTCACTCAAGATTCTCTTGGTACGCGGCCCAGGCGATATCGGTTTCCCAGATGGTGACCCGCATGGCCTGCAAATTTGGGGCTTTCAGGCGTTTTCGCAACATCCTCCAAAAGATGCGGGCGAAATGCTCGATGCTCGGGTTCAGGCCCGCGAATTCCGCCAGTTCGTTCAAAGTCCGGTCCCGGAAGTAGGCCGTGATCTCATCCAGGTGGAAGTCGATGTCCACGATGTCCACCAGGTAGCCGTGGGTATCCAGGACCGCCCCCTGGAGTTGGACCTCCACCTTGTAGGGGTGGGAATGGAGCAGGTTTTCCGGCCCCCAATCGCCGCCGATGAGGAAATGTTGGGCCACGAAACTTCGTTCCACCGCTACGGTGTACATGCAAGCTCCTGTTAAAAGATAATCTCACGCAAAGACGCAAAGGCGCAAAGGAAGACGCAAATATCTATTCTTTAATACGTCAAAATCACCTGCAAGGCTTCCCCCGGGTTCTGGTCCAGCAATTTAAAGGCCCGGGCCGCCTGGGCCAGGGGGAAGCGATGGGTGATCAGGGGGGTGGGGTCGATTTTTTCCAGCATCCGCCAGGCCAGGAGATAACGCCGGAACTTGGTCCAGCGCCCGCTCAATTCCGGGGCCAGGGTGGACACCTGGCTGCTGATGAGGCGCATGCGGCTGCGGTGGAAACGGCCTCCCAGGTTGAGATCAGCCTTTTTCAAGCCGTACCAGGAGCCGATGACCACCCGGCCGTGGAAGCCGGTGGCGGCGATGGCCTGCTCCAGGGCCTCCGGGTTGCCGGAAACCTCATAGCACAGGTCCGCGCCCCGGTAGGAACCGTCGCTCAATGCGTCCAGCAATTGCCTCAAGACCCCGGGGGACGCGGGGTCCAGGCTGAAATGGGCTCCCCATTCCCTGGATAGATCCCGGCGTCCGGCATGGAGGTCCAGGGTCGCCAGGACAGCCAGGGGCAGCCGGGACAGCAGCCCGGTGAGGAGCAGGCCCACCACCCCCTGGCCGAAGACCGCCACCTGTTCCCCCAGCTGCGGCTGGCCGTCCATGACCAGGGTGACCGCGGTCTCCATGTTGGGGAAAAAAACCGCAGCCTCCGGCGCCACGGTGGACGGCGGCAGGAGCAGTTCCTCCAGTTCCGCCAGAAAATGGCTTTCGTGGGGGTGGAACGCGAACACCAGCCGGTCCTGCCATTCCTGGGGGACCCCCTCCCCCAGGGCGATAACCCGGCCGATGGCGGAGTAGCCGTACTTCAGGGGGAAATCGAAACGCCCGGCCAGCGCGGGGATGGTTTCATCCACGGCCAGATCGCCGGGGGCCTGGCCTCGGTAGATCAAGAGCTCCGTTCCCGGGCTGATGGCGGAGATCAAAGTTTTGACCAGCACCTGGCGGGGGCCGGGGGGGGCTACGGGCTCTCCCCGGACTTCCACCTTATAAGGCCCCATGAAAAAGAGGGATTGCCGGATCATGCACTCTCCCATTGGGGTTCGCCCCGGAGCACCAAATCCTCTCCCAGGCGTTGGTAGCTGACCCGCTTAAGCTTGGGGAAGCAGTTCATCTGGTGCTGTCCCAAGTAATCCATGACCCGCAGGCCCCCCACCAGCACGGGGGCGATGGTCAGGACCACCTGGTCCACCAGCCGGGCGGCCAGAAAACTGGTGATGATCTGGGCCCCTCCTTCCACCATCAGGCTGTTAATGTTCATCTCTCCCAAAGATTTCAGCAGGGCCGCCAGGTCCACCCAGCCGTTGCTTGCTGCCGGCAGGCGCAGCACCCGGGCGCCGATCTGCTCCAGAGCAGTCTGCCTCTCCGGGTCCGCCTCGGCACTGGTGGCGATCCAGGGCACCCGGCAGTTCCTGAGCAGATTGGCGTACGGCGGAAAACGGAGGCGGCTGTCCACCACGATGGGTTGAGGGTCTTTTCCCTCCACGAGCCGGACGTTGAGGCGGGGATTGTCGGCCAGCAGGGTGCCGATGCCCACCAAAATGGCGTCATGCGCGGCCCTGAGGCCATGGGTCAGGGCCATGGACTTGGAGCCGCTCAAAGCCAGGGGACGCCCGGGGCGGGCGGCGATGCTGCCGTCCAGGCTCTGGGCGTAGCTCAAGGTGACGAAGGGGCGGCCCAGGCGGCCCCGGTGCGCGGCCGCGTCCGCCAAGGGGGTATTGATCTGTTCCATAATCCCCAACTGCACCGGCTGATAGCAGGTAGTGCCGTTGGGGAGTTCATCCAGGATGAGGAGGTGTTTCATGCGCCGGGCCTTGGTGCGCAGATACTCGGCGTTTTCTAGGCAGACCCCGGTTTGCAGAGGAATCCGGGCGCTTACTTTAATACCCAATTCCTGGAGGCTGTCCAGCTTGTGGGGGTTATTGGTAAGGAGCTTGATGGAGCGGACCCCCAAATCCTTGAGGATTTGGGAGGCCACCGTATAGTCCCGCTCATCCACCTGATGTCCCAAAAGCAGGTTGGCGTCCACGGTGTCGTAACCCTGGTCCTGGAGATTATAGGCCCGGAGCTTATCCAAAAGCCCGATGCCCCGGCCCTCCTGGCGCAGATAGATGACCACGCCCGCGCCCGCGTCGGCAATGAGCTTTAACGCCGCCTGCAACTGCGCGCCGCAATCGCAGCGCTTGGAGCCCAGGACATCACCGGTGAAACATTCGGAGTGGACCCGCACCAGGACGTCTTCTTTACCGGCCACTTCACCCTTGACCAGGGCCAGGTGTTCTTTCTCATCTAAGCTGCCGGTGTAGAAAAATAGCTGGAATTCACTCTCCGCAGTGGGGATGCGGGCCGAGGCGGCGGAGGTCAGGGTGTAGTTGTCAGGAGGCATGGCCGGGTCTCCTTGGCTCAGGCTGGAAGAGGGAGCTTGGCGCTGGCGAATTGAAAAGAGACTTTGTGAAGCACAAGCCCGAAAAATTCCCCTTACGGTGGTTACTGCTGTACTTAAAAATAAGGCCATTGCAGGGTATGTCAAGAAGGCGGGGGGACCAGGGTTCTCAGAGGGAGGAGACAAAGTGCACAAGCGGGCACGTCGGCCCGCACCCACTAATACAAATTCCCGAGTAGCGGCATTTATTATAAGTCTTGTAAATCACATTGAATATCTATATGTTATAAAAAATTTCTGGAAAGCCATTTAGAGGAAATCCATGCCGATTCAGGCTGTTGAAAAGCAAATCCTGGAGAGATTTAGAGATCTTCTTCAGAAAAGGAAAAGGTTGCCGCGGCATCAGATCATTATGTTCGGTTCCCGGGCCCGGGGTGACGCCGAGCCTTATTCCGATCTGGACATAATGGTCATCATCGAAGGGGTAGTAGATGAGGCTGTCAGAGAATGGGGGAGTGACTGTGCCTGGGAAGCCGGTTATGCCCAAGGGGTGGTCATTGTCCCGGTGGTCTTCAGCCGCACTGAATGGGAACAGGGGCCTGAACGCCATTCGCTCCTGGCCCGGGCTGTGGCCTTGGAGGGCATTCCTCTATGAACAGCAAAGAGATTCAGAAGAAAACAGAAAACCGCCTTTAATACCCTACGGGCATCCGGTAGAAGATGTCCGCCAGCTCCTCGGCGCTGGCCACGGGGAGGTCCGTGTCCCCGTGAAGCTTCAGGCACTCCAGCCAGAGGCCGGGGATGGTGCGATCGGTGGGCTCCCAATCGATTTGCAGGGGAAACAGGGGGTCTTCTTCGGTGGCGGCTTCCCAGGCTTCGAAACTGGCGATGCGGGGGTCCAAGTTTTGCGCCCGCTCGAACGCGCTGCCCTTGATGTCCTGATTGAAGCCGGTGGACCAGAAAAAATCGATCAAGGTGGGCACCGACTGCACCAGGGGCACGCCTTCGATCATTTCCGGGCGATAGCGCAGGCAGACCCGTTGGGAGCCGTAATGGCCAGGCTCCCCCCGGACGTTGGGGAGATTGGTGTGGTAGAGGGTGTCATCCAAAGACGTTAAAGGGCCGGGCCGGTAGAACATCTTCATTTCCTGGAGGTCGCCCCGGTAGAAGCTGAGCAGATAAAGGACGTAGGGGAAGGCCAGGCGGTAGGTGCGGTAGTCTGCGCCGCCTTTTTTCTCCCAACTGGCCTGCAACGTGCGGCATTGGGGAAGATGCTCCACCGCCAGGAAGACCAGGTCCTTGCGCGCCGCCAGCCAGCGCGTGCCGGGCGGCAGGAGAGGCAAAGGCGGCGGCATTACTTTAGCCGCATAACGCAGCAGGGAATCGATGGGTGCCCGCCGGGCGATGCGGGAGCCCTGATCGCCGTTTTCCTCCAGAAGTTGGGCCTCCCGGCCGGTGAAGATGATTTTTTCGCTGATGGCTATCGCTCCGAATCTCCCCCCTCACCCCGGCCCTCTCCCCCCGCTGGGGGGAGAGGGGGAAAAAACAGCCCAAGACTTTCAGGAAAGTTACCCTGGCAGGTGGCTTGTGGCTTTTCCTGGCAGGGTCTTTTCCTTTTTTCCTCTCCCCCTTCGGGGGGAGAGGGTAGGGTGAGGGGGGAGTGCGCTGGCACAGACCATAAGGCCTGTGCTACCACTCAAGTATGGCAGGCAGGGCCTGCTTTCAAAATTAGCTTACTTTTCCTTTACCAATAATCGCACAAATGAAATGATAAAGCTGATCTTCGAGGTAATCTTCAGTTTCCCACACAATATGGTTGTATTGGCGGGTATCGAAATGAGCATTTTCCAGGTCATCTTTCCTGACGCACCATATGACCGGCAACCCCATTCCTAGCGCATATCCTGCTTCAAAATATACGCCACGCTTCTGTTCTGTAATATCGGCTACAACGAATCGGGAATTTTTGATTTCAGAAATAATTTTGACATCTATTCGGTCGATATGTGGTTCTGCATCGACACGATGCGGTGTATAACCCGCTTTTGTAATAGCATTTTTTATTGGTCCCTCCCAAATGCCTTTTAAATTCTCCGAGAAGGACATCGCGACAAATGCTTGGGTACGTTCTTCCATGTGTCGTTCTAATTTTTCAAGATAATCCCAACCATCGGCGGTTATAGTAACACTAGAAAGCCCACTCGTCATTTCATTACTAAGGAATCCTCGATCATGTAACGAGTTTATATAATAAAGAAATTCTTCATAGTTTGAAGCCCAAGCTAAAGGAAAATCGTACTTCCAGTTTAATTCAATTATTTGACCTGGATATTTGGTCTTTCTTTCGATGCTTCGCAGAAGCTTTATCTGCTTTTCTCGAGGGCTGCGATCAGGAATGCTTGATTGAAGGTTATTGAGCAAGTCCGAAGTGATTTGAGGAGCCTTGGCGTCTTGTTCTTTTAGATCGCGAACCCAAGCTGACAATTTCGGTCTAAACTTTGAATTTGGAGCTGTGAATTCTACTCGATCCAAAATAGTAAATTTTCCACATCGCGGACATTCAATCCTTATAGCAATAGGAGATAACTCCTCAATAACTATTAGATTGTCGTTAAGTTTGCATACAGGGCATGTCTCCATCAATTCCTCATTCAAACTTGCTTCTTTAATTCACCCCAAAATTTAAAAAGCACTCAAGGAGAGGTTGGGAGCGGGTTTGTGAGAGGGCTGGGGAAGCGGTTCCCCCGGCCCTCCCCAAATTCATCCTTGTGCCTCCGCCTCTTCCCTACGCGCGGCCCAGGCCCAGACCCGCTCGGGAATGAAGCGCCTCGACGAGCACTGGTTCAGGGCCAGGCGTTCCATCTGGCGCAGGACTTCCACCTGGTGAGGCGGCAGGAAGTCGTCGATGACCGCCTGGAAATCCTCCAGCTCGATCTTTTCCCGGCCCTGGAGGCGGGCCCGGCGGTAGGCCCTGAAGACGATCTCCTCCAGGTCGCCGCCGGTGATCACCTCAGGGTGGCGGGCCTCCAGGTGGCGCACCACGTCGGGGAAGTCCCCGGCGTCGCAGGGGATATCGCTGCGCTTCGCCACCACTTCCAGGATATGCACCTTCTCCGTGAAATCGGGCATGAAGAAGGGAATGCGCTCGCTGGAGCGCCCGGAGCGCAGGTCCGCCTTGTCCAGGCGGTCCGGGCGGTTGGTGATCCTGATCCACAGGACCTTGCCCTGGATGGCGGGGTCGCCCATGAACTCGAAACGCATCTGCCGCAACCGGTTGCTCACCCCGGTGTCCCCGGAGTATTCGTCCCGGCCGTGTTCGCTCTGGTCGGCCTCGTCCTCCACCACCACCACCGGGGTCAGGGAGCGCAGGGTTTGGAGGGCCTTTAAGAAATTGCGCTCCGATTCCCCCACCCACTTGGTGCGGGGGTTCAGCAGTTTGATGAAGTTGAAGCCGCAGTCCCGGGCCAGGGCCTCGGCCAGGGCGGTTTTGCCCACGCCCGGCGGCCCCATCATGGTAATGCCCCGGGGCACCAGTTTGTCCTCACCGGCCTGGATGGCCTTGACGATCTGGGCGAAATACTCTTTGATGGGGTCCAGCCCCCCGATCTCCGCCAGGCCGTAGCGGGGTTCGATAACCTCGATGAGGCCCACCAGTTCCTGGCGCAGCAACTCCTTCTTTTTCTTGCGCACCAGGTCCATGGTCAGGGGCTTGCGCCGGGACTGGCGCAGGAGTTGGCCCACCACCCGGAGGCTCAGCCCCGCGGCCAGGTTGGCCAGCTCTTGCGCGGAAAGGGCCAGGTTATATTTGCCCCGGGCCAGGAGGTGCTCGATGAACTTCACCCGGTCCTCCAACTCTGGCGCGGGGACGTCGATGATCTGGGCGCCGTAGCGGTTGAGCAGCAGGATGGGGTTTAAATCCGCCAGATTGCCGGTGGTGAGGATCACCACATGCCCGGCTTCGATGAGCTCCCGGTGCCGGGCCCAGCGCAGCAGGGTCACCAGGGAGGCCCGGTCCGGCTCGGTCATGGAGCCCAGCTCCAGGGCCGGGACCATGGTTTCGGCGTATTCCAGGATAAAAGCCAGCGGCTTGCTGGGTCCCGGAAAATTGCAGCACGCGGTCATGACCCGTTCCGCCAGCTGCAGCACTTCCCGGGGGCTTTGGGGGAGGGGTTCGGATCCAGGCCGCTGCCCCAGGGCATTTAAGGCCCGGGCCCGAACCCGGGAGACGTCTTCCTCTTCGTCTTCTTCGGGTTGAGGGGGGGCCAGGGCCTGGCGGAAGAACCTTTCCACCTGGGCGTCTCCGAATTCCAGGCCCAAACCTAAATTATAGAAAACTACGTGGCGCTCCTCACCCAGCCAATCCCCCAGAAAGGAGCGGCAGGGCAGGTAGCCGCCGTTCACCTTGACGTAATCGAACACCTGGCCGTGGAGAATGAACAGGGCCGATTCCCCGGCCTGGAGGTGTTCCTCCAATTCCTGGGCCCATTCAGGCAGTTTAATTTCGGGCCCCATAGTTGACCTCGCTTGCGGGGGCCGTTTACAGCCCCACCGCTATCGGCAACCGGTAAAAGGTTGCCAACTTTCCTTACAATAACCCTTGAATCATCTTGACGAACTCTTCTTTCTTGCGAGTCCCCAGGATTTTGTGGGCGATATTGCCTTGTTTGTCGATAATGAAGGTGGTGGGCACCACCTCCACGTTGCCGTAGTCCTTGCTGACCTTGTCATTGCCAATCAGCACCGGGTAGTTCAAACCGATTTGCTTAACCAGAAAGCGGATCTGCACGGGATCGGAACCGAGGGCGATGCCCAAAGTTTGAAAGCCCTTACCCTGCATTTCCTTGTAGATGGCGTTTAAATCCGGCATCTCTTCCCGGCAGGGCATGCAGAAAAAGGTGAAGAAGTTGATCATCACCACCTTGCCCTTAAACTGGCTCAGGCTGATTTCTTTGCCCGAAAGAACATCAGGCAGAGAAAAGTCCGGCGCGGTTTTGCCCTGGGCCATGGCGCTCCCGGCCAAGGCCAGGATACAGGCGGCCAGAATCAGCCCCTGGAAGATATGGCGGGAACGGCCCTGGAAAATTTTTGGCATTATAGGTCTCCTTACCGAGTAAGATGAAAAGCTGCTCCAAATCTATTTATTAATTGTATCAAAATCCAGCCTCAGTAACAATTTGATTTCCTCTCAGGGGAATTCGCTAAGGAGCCCCAGCGATTATCCGACTTGACATCGGCCTAAAATTCCCTATGAATAGTAATCTATACCATGTGACATAGGTAATCTCTGCGCCCTCTGCGTCTCTGCGGTTAAAAGATTCACCGCAGAGACGCAGAGGGCGCAGAGAGCGCTTAGTGTGGATTAATTAAGGCGCTTTATATAGCATTGCGCCACTTCATTCAGGCCGGGGCCGGTTGCCGGAGACCACCCCCGCCGCGGCCGGGAGTCATTCATGAAAATCTTAGGCATCTGGGGCAGCCCCCGCCGGGGCGGCAATTCTGAAGTCCTGCTGGACGCCTTCCTTAAGGGCGCGGTCCAGGGCGGCGCAGAGGTGGAGAAGGTCTCCCTCAGGGAACTGAAGATCTCGCCCTGCATGGAAATCTATCACTGCTTCAAAGACGGCACCTGTCCCATCAAAGACGATATGCTCCCTTTATATGATAAACTCCTGGACGCGGATGTGGTGGCCCTGGCTTCGCCCATCTTCTTCTACAGCGTCTCCGCCCAGGCCAAGGCCATGATCGACCGCACCCAGGCGCTGTGGTCCCGGCGCTACCACCTGAAACAGGACTTTCCCGGGGGCGGCCGCCAGGGGGTGCTCTTGTGCACCGGGGCCACCAAGGGCCGCCTGGTCTTCGTGGGTGCGCGTCTGGTGGCCAAATACTTTTTTGACGCCATCAACGTCAGCTACGCCGCCGAAATCCTGGTGCGGGGGGTGGATGAAAAAGGCGCGATCCAGAGCCGAACCGAGGAGCTGGCCGCGGCCGCCTTTTTGGGCCAACGACTGGCCCAGGGGGAGGTTTTGCCTGAGATTAAGATGGACCCGCTGGCGGTATGATAGAGTTTCTCTGGCTATAGCCGGCAATGATAGTGATCAGTAATCAGTCATCAGTAATCAGTAAAGACAGCCGATCACTGATCACTGATCACTGATTACTGAAGACTCTGCCTAATCCACTACATCCAACTCAACTCAAGGAGGCCCCGATGGCTATCGAAGTGGGAATGAAGAATGAGTTGCGGCTGATGACCGGTCCGGAGCATTCGGCCCAAAAATTTTTCCATGGTGTCCCCGATGTCTTCGGCACCCCGTTTTTGGGGGGGCTGTTCGAGGGGGTGAGCGCAGACCTCATGGCCAAACACCTCGCCTCCGGGGAGCAGTCGGTGGGCATCTCCATGAACCTGACGCACACCGCGCCCACACCTTTGGGGATGGAAGTCCGGGCGGTCACCGAAGTCACCAAGGTGGAAGGCCGGAAGGTCACCTTCAAGGTGGAAGGGTTCGACGAAAAGGAAAAGATTGGCGAAGCGGTGCACGAACGGTTTATAATAAATGCAGAGAAGTTCAATCAGCGGGTGGAGGCGAAAAAGAGCTGAGTAAGACCGCAGCGCGTTCCCTGGACTTTCCTTACGACCTGGTGTCCCTGGGCCAGTTTGAGACGGGCTGGGGCTGGGAGGCCCAAATCCGCCAATACTCCCGGAAGAAATACCGCGGGGACCTGGAGGGCCTGCTGCCCCTGGACCCCGGGCCGCTGGCCCGGCTGCTGGGGGGCGAGGTCCTGGAGGGACGCCCCTACGCCAGCATCCGGTGGGCCATCCGGGTAAAACCCTTCCGGCCCCTGGAGCTCTATCTGCTCTTTGATCATGACCGGGACCACGGCGCGGACCTGCGGGTCTTTTACGCCCGGAAGAGCCTATCCGTGCCCACCGAGGACGCCTACGTCTTCGCCTGGGATTTTCTGGCGATCCTGGCCCGCTACGGCCGGGGCGCGTTTACCCTGGAGGAGGCCGGACCGGGTAAAGACTTCCTCCCTTTCCGGGACTTTGCCGCGGCCCTGTCCGGGCCTCTGGAAAAGGTCTCCTTGGGCCCTCGCCAAGAGCTGTTGCTGATGGCTGCTCCGGAGGTGGTGGAGGTGGCGGTCAGGCGCCTCGATTCCGGCGTTTACCAGACCATTCCCGACGGCTGGGAGATCGTCTGGCCCATCCTGGGGGATTGCGCCTACCGCCTCCGGGTGGCCTTCCGGGAATTGCAGGTGGCCTTTGACGGCCATGGGGCCAAAAAATACGCGCCGGAACTTCTCATCAGTTTTGCCTGGCTGTACCTGAACGCCCTGCTGCGGGAGTGCCGCCAGGTGAACCCGGGGTTGCCCAGTCTCTCCCGGTATTTGTGAAAAAAAAGGGGACCCTTGCAAATCTCATAAAATTCTCTGCGCCCTCTGCGTCTCTGCGGTGAATCTTTTAACCGCAGAGACGCGGAGGGCGCAGAGAAAGACTTTTGCAAGAGCCTCAATAGGAAACAAATTATGGAATGCGTCTATTGCCGCAAGGCACAAATCATCGTCCATCCCACCTGACAGGGGGTGGAAATCGGCTGCCCGGGTTGCGGCCATAAGTATACGCCGGAAGAATTTAAGGAGTTGCTGGATCAAAGGGGCGGAGGCGAGATGCCCAAGCCCAAGTGCGGGTAGGATGGTTTTCTGTTTTCCGTTTTCTGTTTTCTGTTCTCGGTAAAAAGATCAGGCGGAAAATGGGGACAGTGCAGGCCACCAGGCTTTGAACCTTGAACCTTGAACTTTGAACTGAACCATGAGCGCTCAACTAAAAGACCTATCCCGGCTTAAACAGATCGGCCGCACTCCCTCCGGCCAGGTGAAGGTCAGCTACGGCGTGCACCACCTGGACGCGGCCATTGCCGGCAAGTCCGTGGGCGAGGTGCGCCAGGCCCTGAAAGAACCCTTGAACATCGACCCCCGGGCCCTGGCCCTGGTAAACGGCCGGGATGTGGCCGCGTCCTACGTCCTCAAGGCCGGGGACCAACTGGAGTTCGTGCGCCTGGCCGGGGAGAAGGGAGTAGTTTTCGGTTTTTAGTTTTCAGTAAGAGAATCGAATAATTCTCGTCTGAACGAAGGACGCAGGCGCTTGCGGGGACGGGAAGAAATTGTTAACCTAACAGGCAGATGGTTCCCTGAACGCAAAAAATTTCGGAGGTGTAATCCGTGGCCCGGGTTACTATTGAAGATTGCTTGAACAAGGTGCCCACCCGCTTCGGTTTGGTGCACCTGGCGGCCAAACGGGTGCGCCAGTTTTACCGGGGTGCGCCGGTGTTGGTTAAAGGTGCTAACAAAGAGATTGTCATGGCCTTGCGGGAGATTGCCGCGGGAAAGGTGGCGTCCGCCAGCCCCCTGCCGGGCCTGCCGGAAAAGTTGGAGGAATAGGGAGAAAAATAGGAACGCGTACTATTTCCTAAAACATGAAAAGCCCGATCCTCCCTCACCCCGGCCTTTCCCCCCGCCAGTCAGCGGCAGGGTGGAAAGGAGACTCGCTGGGCGGGGGGAGAGGGAGTAACCCCTCGACGCTCCATGGTTTTTACTGGCCACTGACCGCTGGCCACTGGCAACATTTCATTTCTATCCCGGCAGCACTCCCCCCCCGGCTTCGGCCCAACAGAGCACGGGTACGGTCTCTTCTTCTTCTTCTCCGCCCGGCCCCCAGATTTCCAGATGCCAATTCCAGACCGGCGCCAGGGGCCAGTGGGGGAGAAGGTATTCTTTAACAAAATCCTGGAGTTCTCTCGAGAGCACCGGGACTTTTTCCGAATTCTCGATGCCGGCAAGACCTTGAGACAACAGCTCCCTGAATTTGGCCAGACGGCTCCCCAGGCCCGCGGTCTCCCTAACTCTGGTCCATTCCTCTTCGCTACGGCAGCCCGGCAGGGCCACCTGCACCGTTTGGAGTCCAGTCCACTCCGGCCATCCCTTTAAGGTGAGGAAGATGGAGCGGGACGAGCGGCTCAGGAGCAGGGGAGACCAATCGCCCTGGAGATAAGGAGCCATAACCCGCCGCCAGAGATGGTAACGCAGTCTTGCCAACTCCGGATCCACCATTTCGTCGACCCCCGGGACCGGCCCGAACTGCAGCCGTTCTTCCCAGGGCTCGGGAGCCAAAATTTCCGCCAACCATTCCTGGCTCCGGTCCACCTGCGACATCCGGGCTTCCTGGTCCGCCAGCATCTTTTCCAACTGCCAGACCAGGCTCCATGCGTCCGCGGTGGAATGAGGAGCAGGGGGAGCGACGGTTTTAGATTGACGGATGGCCTGGATCAGGTCGTCCTCTCTTTCTTCCTGTTCCCGACGGTAATCCTGGAAGGCTTGCCATTGGCGCAATTCGCCCCGTTGGAAATATTTAAGATCCCGGATCGGGCCTTCGGCTTCCGGCGGCATGGGTAGATGCTGATACGGCAATTTGTCCGGCCAATCCGGCGCCACTCCCACTTGCAGATGGTGGAAATAAAGCGGCAGGGTCCAAAACTCCTTGCGCCACGGCAAAATCACCGGAAACGCGACAATTTCCCATTCCTCTCCCATGATGCCTCCGATGATTTTTCAGAAAGGAATTTAACCAATCGACCGCAGTAAATGAACATTTTTGATCTCTGCGTCCTCTGCGTCTCTGCGGTGATTCAATTTTACCCCAGAGACGCAGAGAACGCAGAGGGATTTTAAAATACAATAAATTTCGCAGCTCTGCATGGATCAAGGTCCGGAGAGCCTGCTCGGCGCCCTTTTTCAAATAAGGGAATAGACACCGCTGAATCCTTTTATTATTATCTTAAGAAATTATGGGATACAAGGGTTCACCCATTTAAAATCCTGCTGGTGACCATCGGAGGTAGCCATGGAACTCTTGGAAGGACTGAAAACCAGAAAAAGCATCAGGGCCTATAAACCCGAGGCGGTGCCCCGGGAGCTGCTCACCCGAATCCTGGAGGCCGCGCGCTGGTCGCCGTCTTGGGGCAATACCCAGCCTTGGGAAGCGTTGGTGGTGGCCGGCGGCGTGGTGCCGCGGCTGACCGCGGACCTGGTGGCCGCAGTGGAGCAAAAGGAGGTCCCTAATCCCGAGGTGCCCATGCCCGCCGGCTTCCCGGACGCGCAGCAACACCGCTACATGGCCTGCGCCGCCGGCCTGTTCGGCACCATGGGCATCGCCCGGGAGGACAAATCCAGGCGCAAGGCTCATATGCTCAACATGACCAGGGCCTTCGGCGCGCCGGTGATTGTTTACGTCCTCTTCAGCGCCGACCTGCAGGTCCCTTATACCATGTTTGACCTGGGAGCCATTACCCACGGCATCTGCCTGGCGGCCCATGCCCAGGGGCTGGGAACCTGCGTCGAGGCCCAATTGGCCCTTTATCCGCAACTGGTGCGCCGCCATGTGCAGGTGCCGGAGGACCGCAGGATCGTCATCGGCATCGCCCTGGGGTATCCGGACCCCGAAGCCCCGGCCAATGCCTTTCGCACGGAGCGGGAACCCCTGGAAAAATGGGTCACTTGGGTTGATTGAGACCACCGGCCTATTTTCCCATAATCCGGAAGTTAATGAGCAAATGGCGATTCTTATTGACATCAAGAATTTCCCAGCCATAATTTAAGATGCGTGGGGATGTAGCTCAGCCGGAAGAGCGCCTGCTTCGCATGCAGGAGGTCAGGGGTTCAAGTCCCCTCATCTCCACCACGAATCGGAAGGAATTACAAGAGGTTAGCAATCTGAGGGTTGCTGGCCTTTTTGCTTTTCGGGCCGATATTTACCATTTGTTTACCATTCGGCATATCGTTAAGCAGATTTACCGAGTCTTTCAGGTGCTCATGGGAGAGGTGAGCATACCTCATGGTCATGGCCAGGGACGCATGGCCAAGGAGTTCCTGAACGGCCTTGAGACTGGCCCCCCTCATGACAAGCTGACTGGCGAAAGTGTGTCTGAGGTCGTGAAAACGGAAAGCCTCAATCCCGGCCCGCCGGCAAGCTGAAGCAAAGGACCGCTTCACCTCAAAGAACCTTTTACCATCCGGGCTACAAAACACATAAGGCGATTTTAACTGATTGCCCCGGCGCACCTCCTTGAGCACTTCGGCCAGTCGGTTGTTAATCGGGATTTGCCGGGCCTTACCGCTTTTGGTTTCGGTCAGATAGATAAACCCGTTTCTGATCTGCTCCCACTTCAGGGAAAGAAGCTCGCCCCGCCTCATGCCGGTCAAAAGGGCTACTTCCACAATGGGCCTCAAGTGGGGTGTAGAGGTCTTTAAATCATCACAGGCTTTCAGCAGGGCTTCAATCTCGGATTCGGTAAGAAACCTCAGCCTGTGGTTATTCTCCTTGAGCACCAGGCGTGAGCCTTTGGCGAAGGGGGAAGTTTCCAACATGCCCCATTCCACGGCCTTATTGAGCATGTGCCGCAAGGTGGAAAGTTCCCGGTTTACAGTGGCGTCAGTCCGGGGCTTCCCGGCTCTGGTGGGCTTTGCCCGGCGCTGGTTACGGTAGGTTTCCAGGTCAAAATAGGTGATCTTGGAAAGGAGCTTTTCCCCGAAAACCACCCGGTATTCTTCCACCAGGTAGTATTTCAGCCGGGAAAAGCATTTCTGGCCCCGGTAATTCTCAACATATTTATCTGCCAGTTCGTTAAAGAGGGTCTTGGTTCCTTTCTTCACGTCGAAAATTTCTTCATATCGCCCCTCAAGTTTGGCCGCTTCAGCCTTGCCCCCGTAAGCCTCGGCCTCGGCCTTCTTCACGAAGCATTTCATTATCCGCTTGCCCTGGGGGTCGTAATAGTCAACCTGATAGGAGACTTTCCCTTTTTTGCTGATTCGCTTTCTCACGGTTGCCATGGTAGCACCCCCGTTCTGGCCTCCAGGACCTTGCACAGAAAAGCCTTGGCGTCCGTCTTATTCGGAAAGCACTTCTTGAGCCTTTTCCCTTGGGGGTCGCGAAAGTCTACCAGGTAGGACACCTTGCCCGCTTTGCTGGTTTGCTTTCTCAGACTCGCCATGGCCTCAACCTCCTTCCCTCATTTTTCATCCCGCCTTACCTCCTTTGTGTTCTAAGATTTTGCCGGGGCAGGTCCTTCCCCGCCCCGGCTTCCCTGGCCGTGGTCATGCCGCTTTCGGTTTCTGAGCCGGTTTCCATTCCTCCAGCTTCTCCTGGAGAGTTGCGGTAAGTTCACAAATCATCTTCCCGATCTCTTCCACCTGGACAAAGTCAATGGAAAGATCGTGTTCATCCGCAGCTATGGCCATAGCCTGGAGGGAAGTTCCCAGGGCCTTCAGCCGGATAGCTTCATTCAGAACCGCCAAATCAGCAGTTTTCATCTTGCCTCCCTAATGCGCCTCTGTGGGGTTAGCGGCCGGGGAAGGGGTCTTGAGAACATAGGCGTCGGCCTCAGGGCGCCCCTCATATCTGTCTAAACCCAATTCGGCCGAAATCGCATCAACCGCCATGCTCATGGCACTCGCGATAGCCTCAATGGTGTCGAGACTGAGATTGACGGTCTTTTCCTCCAGGGCCTCCTGGTGGCCCGCCAGGGTGTCTAAAAACTTGGAATAGCGGTCAAGGGTTTTCAGGTGATCCGTGATTTGGGTTATTTTTTGTTTCGCTTTTGGGGTAAGATGCTCTTCAGCCATGACATGAACCTCCTTACAGGTTTGTGTTGTGGTTAGGGCCGGGCCGGGTGTTGGCGCACTCGGGCCGGTCTGCTTTTTTGCCGGTAATCCCTCCTATATCCTTATGTCCTTACTCCACTACCTCAAGGTAGTAGCCTCGTTGGGCCTCAGTAGGCACCTTAATATATTTCTGGCCCTGCCTAATTTCATCCGGACAATGGGCTGCTCTATGGCCTCCACCGCCAGCCGCCCCGTGAGTATGTCTCTCGCCACAATAAGGACAGGGTTTCAGAAAAATAAGTTCTGATCCCACTTTCTTGCAGGGTATAACCGGATAGCCGTCTTTAAATTCATAGGATGGTGGGGCATGTAAAAACTTTTCCAAACCGCTTTCAGGCACCCGCCACAGGCGGCCTACCTTCACTCCCTTGAGCTTGCCACTCCTTAACCAGTTTCCCAGAGTTAGACGGCTGATCTTGAGACGTGCGGCTGCCTCCTCTGGCGTAAGAAGCTGATCCTGTGTTTTGTTCTCTGGCATGGCAGGTTCCTTTTGAGATGATCTTACCTTATGTCAATTAAAGTTAATTGTCAATATATTTTATTAACTATTCGTATAAAAACCGCAACCTCCCCGCAACTATTCTTAGGATGCCCTTTGCTGGCGCCCATGACTTGCGGATTGCATGTCCTCTCACCCCTCGAAAAACTCCGGAGCTACCTGGCGAACCATTTCCGCTATTTTAATATGTGATAAATGCCGCAACTTTTTTCGAAGTTCTATCCACTCGCCAGCCCGCGGATGCCAGGGAAGTGGTATGACTTGAAGTCCGCCTGTACGTTCGATTAACTGATAAATCATGGATTCTGGAAATATTTCCATCGGGCCAGCGGCAATGTTGTCATCTCTAATAAATATCTTTTCCGGGTTGAACCAAGTTTGCTTAAATCTAACCCCTGCCGTTATACATTGTAGGCGAACATTATCAATAGCTTGGGGGTCAATAGGCTTCACCTTGGGGCCACCTTCCGGGACAAGCCGGACATAATTGATCCCCTCTAAGGGCAAGTCTGGCATGGGGGCAAGAAAAGGAGCGAGTGACAAATAGCGATGAGCACATTTTACTTGCTGTAAGTGTCTGATTCTATAGTATTGTTCAGGGGTTTCAACAGACACCCCCACCCTAAAATAATTGAACATATCCTTGATTCTCGGATTTTCGTTTATTTTTAAAAGGCGCTCACTGCGTTTAGTTAAGAGAATATATGAATCTCTCCAGTAATTATGTTTGCTTACTGCCAGCGCATCTATAATAAAATCATCTGGTACATCTTCATGAAATAAGTCTGAATTGAAGCAAACATCGATCTGTGCTCTATTGTTATTATTTTTAATAAACGATGACAGTTTACTTAGCTCTGATTCGTGAATTGTTACTTTGAGGCCGTTTTTATAGCGCGGATTGCCCATTCCTTTTAACCACTCAGCCACTCGCACCATGTAACAGCTTCTACAACCTACACTGATTGGGGTGCATCCGGTCACAGGCTCATAATTTATTAGGGTTAGATTTTTAATATCTGTACGATAACGCTCAGGGAGGGATAGAATAGCCGGTGTTACCAGCGAAGTTTGAGCCGGGGGGTTCCATTCTCTTTCTCTTTTACGTTTTTCTTCCTTCTGTTCTCTTTTACGCTTTTGTTTGCCCATGATTGCTACCTCTTTGTTTCCTCAGGGTTTCTCTTTTCTGGTTTTGGGCTTGGACTTGCTCAAGCAAATCGGCCATGTGTTTTTGATCTTCCTGGGTTGCCAAGTCCGCTAGGCGCACCCGCCGCCATTTTCTTTTACCCATGGGTTCCTTTCTGAAAATCCCCCGGCCCTGCCAGCGTCCGAAAAACAGAGCCGGGGGTGAAGCACTCCCAGGTAATTTATTCATTCGGAGCTATGGCAAACTGCGGGGGGAGTTCCTGCTTGCCCGCCATGATTTCGAGATAAGCTGTTTCCCCAGCCCACTCCTTCAAGGCTGCCTTGGTTTCATCGGTCAAGGCAAACTCAAGGGGAAGCTCTCGGGCACCTTGCAAAATTTCACGGTAACCCTGCGCGCCCACCTGCCCGATTAGCCGGGTTTTCTCCGAATCGCTTAGGTTCTTAACGGGAGATTCAAAAGCCGCGGTTGTAGGCTTGGGGAGAATCTCCTTTGCCCCCCGGAGCATGGCCTCTGCTTCGTATTCAGCGCGCCGGGCTGTCTCTGTGGCGCTACGGGTGATATGCTCCACCACCGCAAGGCGCTGCATCGGCTCCGTTGCCACAGCCTCACTATAGCTCTGTCGGGCTGCATCCAAGAGTTGTGGGGCGCAGATGGGGGTTAAGGAATTTTCCAGAGCGGTCAAAATGCTCCGGTCACCCCGGCCGGCGGATTCTCTCAAAAGCCTGGCTCGCGTCTCGGAGTCGAGCTTGCGGAGTTCGGCCCGCAGTTCGGTTTCTTTCAGGTAGTTTATGAGTTCCCTGATTTCGGTTTCCGCCGCCTGGGGCCGGGCTGCTTTGGCGATTTCTTGCCGGATATTCTCTGCGGAGACGTTCAGGGCTTGGATTTCGACATTCAAAGCCCGGTTCAATTTCCGCCGGGCCGTATCAACAATTCTGTGCTGGCGTTCGGCCCGGGCGCTGTCCTTTAAGTCGTGGTCAACTTTCCGGGCCTTATCAAGGGCCGCCTCGTATTCTCCCAAAGTCGCCCCCACGGTGTTGTAAAAGGTGTTCAGGTCTGCCGAAAGGTCCGAGTTGACCAAACGGGGGTACTTTTGGGCCAGGGGGTGAAGGGTGGCCATGGTTATAACCCCTTCGGTTTCCCCGAAATGTCGGGGGTGCTGGGTTTTGGGGTGCTCACCGTTCCCACCGCGCGGGGGTCGTATTGCGCCGCCTGAGTAGTCTCGTCAACCCCGGCCTGTACAAGGTCGGGGGCCTTTGCCGCTTCCTGATTCAAATTCTTACTCATTGCCTTTCTCCTTATTTTTCCAGTAATGAGTTAAAAATAGCCATCCCCGCAGCCGAACCAGCCATCAGGCGCTCTGCAAGTTTTCGGACCTGGGGCCGGGTCTCTATTAGCCATTCGCCGTTGTGCTCATGAAAACCCATCATGGCATAAGCCACTTCATCCGGCTGCGGTTCCGCCATGATAGTTGCCCTTCTTTCCAAATTTTTTAGCCTGCGATTAACGCTGCTCTCGCTCATTTCCCCGCTCCATGATTAGTTGCTCTTGCTCCCGATGCATCTTGACGGCCAGAGGGTCCCACCTTTCCGGGGGCAGGGTCTCAGGAATTACCAAGACCCCGCCGCCGTGGGGGAGGTCCCCAAGGTCTGCATACTCTTGGCCTTGATACCGAAAACCGCCGCCGGGAAGCTCGGTCACTACACCGCCGCCCTGTGGCCCCCGCCTCTTTGTCAGCTTATCCAACCGCTTTTTGATGGTCATGTGCTCACCTCTGGAAAGGGGTTGAGGGTTAAGAAAACTCGCGGGGTCTTGGTATCCCCCCGTCGCTCCGGGTACTCGGTAAAGTACCTTTCCGCCGCTTGCTCCTTTGGCTCTCCTGGCCGCCGGTGAATCAGCATTGCCTCAAGGGGAGGGCCGGGGGCTTTTAGACCCTCAAGGCGGGTTACTCGGTTTGAAAGTCTCATTGGTTCTCTCCCTGTTGCTCAAGGGCCGAAATCCGGGCCTCAAGCTCTGTGGTTTCTATCCCTTTGCGATATGCCTCAAGCATCGCCGCCAGGCTCTGCCCCTGCTCTGTGGTTAATTCGCCGGCGGCCACGGCCTTTAAAATTACGTTCAGCACCTTGGGAACGTCCGCCACGCCGCCGATCTTGGGAAGCTTCAAGGTAATGGGTAGCTCCCGGGCTACTGGTATAAATTTGTCCAGAATCAGCTTAATGGCCGCCAGGTCGCCTTTTTTTGCTGCGTTGATGCACTTTTTCGTTATTGCCTCAAGGTCCCCCTCCAGGAGCTTCAAGGCCGCCCGGGTCGCCTTGTGCTTGCACCCTTTTGGTTTGCCGCTGGGGTTTCCCGACTGCCCTTTTTGCCACTTCGCCATAGCACGCACCTCTGAAAATTCACGGGCAATTCAAGACACTTGCCTATTTCTTATCGGTAAATCGCCGGTAAACTGCTTTTGTAACTAATCAATTTTATTATCAATTTAATTGTATCCTCTGTTCTGTAGTCAGGTGGTCAGCCCTATCCCTGGCCCTCCAAATCTTCCCGGTCAAGCCACCCCTCTCTCACCATGGCCTCTTCTACTTGGGCCAGGGCCTTCCTGAACTCCGGCCACAAGGCGGGAGACACCGCCAGCCCCTTCTTTGTGGGGGCCTGATCCTTGCCTTCTTCCTGGACATACACCCGCATGTCAATGAATCTGTGGCCCTTAAACTCTCCCAGACTAAACTTGATAGCTTCCCGGCTATTCTTGGGTATCTCGCAAATCGGAGTGCTCATAATCCCTTCCTTTCTGGCGCGTTCCGGGCCGCCCTCCCCTTGGGGTTCTTCTTGGGCCATTCGGAGCAAGGGGCCGTTCTCCGGCTACTTTTTAACCATGCCTCTATGTCCTCGGGGGCGAACCTCACCACGCTTTCAAGCTTTAGGCAGGGTATCACCCCCCGTGCCGCCCATTTGTAAGCCGTGACCCGGGCAACCCTTAAGGCCGCCGCCAATTCTTCCGGGCTAATTAAATCGCCGCGGGTAAGAAGCTCCTTGAGGTTTGGCCTTCTCTGATTCGGGTCAAGTGGCATAATCTGCCCTCTAATCTCGCCATTCTTAAGTAAAAGCTGTAACGCTTGTAACGCTTCCTTTTATCCCGCATGGTTAACAGCTTATAACCGTTACACCCCTTTTATCCTCTTCTGTAACGCTTCGTTACACCCGTTACACCTGTTACTCGTTACCGCCGTTACAGGCTATAAGAACCATCTTGGTTTAAGATTATTTCCCCTTTATCCTTCATGCGCATAAGGGTAATTCGCACGGCTCCACTACTTTTACCAATTAATGCAGCCAGTTGTGCCGGAGTTTTTGGCCCCACTTCCTTCAAAATCAAGAGAATGTCCTCTCGTTCTTTAGTTCGGGTAAACTCTTGGGCTTCCCCCAGAATTTCCCAGGCTCCCAAGTCAGGATGAAATTTCAGGGCTTTTTCAATGTCGGCTACATCCCGCCCGGTGATCTTCAAGACAGCATCCGCCGCCGTCCGGTCTTTCCGAATCAGGACCGCTATGCAATCAGCCGCCCCGGTCAAGCCAAAGGTTCCAGAAACGGCTTCTACAAAGTCGTCTGTGGCTACTTTTTTGGTATGATGGACAAGGATTAGGGCCAGGCTGTGCTTTATGGCTATTGCCTGCAAAGTGGCGATCACGGCCGTGTCAGCATCATAGCTGTCTTGATTTTTCCCCCTTTGGGGCTTCACTCTGGCCAGGGTGTCAATTATGACAAGCCGGGCCTGGGGGTGTTCAGTAAGCCAGGCGTCTAGCAGGGTGTTGAAAAACTAGCAATCGCGATTGGTTATCAATGGTGCTATACTGCCGGACATCAAGCCGGAGGTCGATGTCCATGCGCGGAACCGA
>QZIZ01000038.1 GCA_003599195.1 Deltaproteobacteria bacterium
GCGTGCTGCTTCTCCACCGCCTTGGCCCCGCCCATCCCCTTAACCTTGGCCTCCTTCTCCCTCAACTCCTTTATCTTCTCAGCCACTGTCTTCATAGGCTGCTCCTCTTATGCGGTTTATTGTCATTTGGATTGCCAGAAAGGGAGGTGCAAATTTGACGTTAATTCTCTGGCGGAAACCGTAGAGATTACTTACCAGGGTAAGTAATGACTTGAAATCAGATAATTTCTGATTTGTTTGTCCAAAAATCTCTTACAAGAACCCGGGGCTGGAATCGCATATCGCGTTCTTGCCGAAAACTTTACGGATTTAAGGTCCCCTGGAAAACCGGTGATTTCCTTGCCTTGACATGGAGAACCACAGTACCTAGCATTTAGGCATTCGCCAGATTCCTTATGCTTAAAGGCCCTGCTCCTCCTCACGTTCCTTAACGGGCCTTCCCGCCAGACTCCCCGAATATTGGCCGACATGCCTAGATGATTAATCAGGAGGCGGCAACATGATCAAGCTGAAGGTCAACCGCAAAGAATATACGGTCGACATCAATCCGGAGACCCCGCTGCTCTGGGTGCTGCGGGAAAACCTGGGGCTGACCGGGACCAAGTTCGGCTGCGGCATGGCGCTCTGCGGTGCGTGCACCGTTCACCTGGACGGCGAAGCGGTGCGTTCGTGCGTCACCCCGGTGGCCCGGGCTGAAGGCAAGGAGATCACCACCATCGAGGGCCTTTCCCTCGATTCCGGCCATCCGCTGCAGCAGGCCTGGATTGCCGAGGACGTGCCCCAGTGCGGCTACTGCATGTCCGGGCAGATCATGTCTGCTGCAGTCCTGCTCCGGGAAAACCCCCGCCCTGCGGACGCGGACATCGATGCGGCCATGGCCGGGAATATCTGCCGCTGCGGCGCCTACCAGCGGATCCGCCGGGCCATTCACCTGGCGGCCCGGATACAGGGCCAAGGAGGCGGGAGATGAGCGGGATCTTTAATCTCAGCCGCCGGAAATTTTGCCAGGCCGGCATGCTGGCCGGGGGCGGCCTGATTCTCGGCTTTTACCTGCCCGGTTTGGACCGGGCGGCAGCCGCGGCGCCGCCAATAGAAGGGACTTTCGCTCCCAACGCCTTCCTGAAGATCGGTACGGATGACCTGGTTACGGTGATTGTCAACCACTCGGAGATGGGCCAGGGAGTCTATACCGCGCTGCCCATGCTGGTGGCCGAAGAACTCGATGCGGATTGGAGCAAGGTCCGTTTCGAAGCAGCACCGGTGGACCCGGTTTACAACCACGCCCTTTGGGGCATGCAGGCCACGGGCGGCAGCACCAGCACCTGGACGGAATATGAACGGCTGCGCCAGGCCGGGGCTACAGCCAGGGCGATGCTGATTGCAGCCGCGGCCGCGGCCTGGAAGGTCGCCCCTTCGAGCCTCCGGGCGGAGCAGGGCCAGGTCGTGCACACAGCCTCAGGGCGGCGGCTGACTTACGGGCAATTGGCGGAGAAGGCGGCGGGCCTGGCGCCGCCCAAGAATGTCAAACTGAAAGACCCCAAAAATTTCAAACTCATCGGCAAACCGGCCAAGCGCCTCGATACCCCCGAGAAGGTCAACGGCCAAGGCGTCTACGGCCTGGATGTCAAAGTTTCGGGCCTGCTCACCGCCCTCATCGCCCGCCCCCCCGTCTTCGGCGGCAAAGTAAAGAGCTTCGACGCCGAAAAGGCGAAGGCCGTGCCGGGGGTGCGGCAGGTGGTGCAGATCGACCGGGGCATCGCGGTGGTGGCCGAGGGTTTTTGGGCCGCCAAGCGCGGCCGGGAGGCGCTCGGCATCGTTTGGGACGAAGGCCCCCAGGCCGGCCTGGACAGCCGCAAGCAGCGCGAGCAGTTCGCGGAACTTGCCGCACAGCCGGGAGCCGTGGCCAAGCAAAAGGGGGACGCGGACGCGGCCCTGGCTGGTGCAGCCAAAAAAATAGAAGCGATTTACGAATTGCCCTACCTGGCGCACGCGCCCATGGAACCCCTTAATTGTGTGGCGGACGTGCGCGGCGGCAGTTGCGAAATCTGGGTCGGCACCCAATTCCAAACCGGAGACCGGGATACCGCGGTGGAAATCACCGGACTTAAACCCGGGCAGGTTAAACTCCATACCATGCTGCTGGGCGGCGGTTTCGGCCGCCGGGCCGTCCCTGATAGCCACTTCGTCCGGGAAGCGGTGCAGGTCTCGAAGGCCGTCAAGGCCCCGGTCAAGGTGGTTTGGACCCGGGAAGACGACATTCGCGGGGGATACTACCGGCCCGTGGTCTATCACGCCATCGCCGCCGGCCTGGATGGGGCGGGGCACCCCGTGACCTGGCGCCACCGCATCGTCTGCCAGTCCTTCACAGTGGACACACCGTTCGAGGGCGCCATGATGGAACATGGCGTCGATGCCTCCGCAGTGGAAGGGGCCCGGGGGCTGCCTTACGAGATTCCCAACCTGCTGGTGGACTGGAAGAGGGCGCCCGGCGCCGTCCCTTGCCTCTGGTGGCGCTCGGTGGGCCATTCCCATAACGCCTTTGTGGTGGAAAGTTTCTTTGACGAGGTGGCCCGGGCCGCGGGCAAGGACCCGTACGAGTTTCGCCGGGCGTTGCTCAAAAATCATCCACGGCATAAGCGGGCCCTGGAACTCGCGGCCCAAAAGGCCGGGTGGGGCAAGCCGCTGCCTCCGGGGATGGGCCGCGGCCTGGCCGTCCACGAATCGTTTAAAAGCTTTGTGGCCCAGGTGGCGGAAGTCTCGGTCTCCAAAGAGGGTAAAATCAGGGTGCATCGGGTCGTCTGCGCCATCGACTGCGGCCCGGTGGTGAACCCGGACACCATCGCCGCGCAGATGGAAAGCGGCATCGTCTTCGGCCTCAGCGCCGCGCTGTACGGAGAGATCACCTTCGCGAACGGCCGCGTTCAGCAGCGGAATTTCCATGACTATCCCGTGCTCAGGATCAATGAAATGCCGGTGGTGGAAGTGCATATCGTGTCCAGCAAGGACGCCATGGGCGGCGTCGGCGAGACCGGGGTGCCGCCCATCGCGCCGGCGGTGGCCAACGCCATCTTCGCGGCTACGGGCAGGCGGATCAGGCGGCTGCCCATTCGCGGCGAGGACTTAAAGAAGGTTTAGTTTTAGC
The DNA here is from genome assembly GCA_003599195.1 of Deltaproteobacteria bacterium. Classification (GTDB taxonomy): domain Bacteria; phylum Desulfobacterota; class Desulfobaccia; order Desulfobaccales; family 0-14-0-80-60-11; genus SURF-52. The sequence goes on from QZIZ01000038.1 coordinate 3,143, forward strand.
AGGCGCCGATCGTTAAGGAGGCCGTGATGGAAAAGACTGACGTCAGCAGCCAGGTCCTTACACAGTTGGCGGTGAAGATAATGCTGGTCATCGCCGCCCTTTGCCTGGGAGCGCTGGCTCCATCCACCTGGGCGGCCGATGACCGGGACGATGCCGGCGCCCGGGCTGCGTTCCTCAAGGCGTACCCGGTCTTCATGCATCCCCGCTGCCTGAATTGCCACCCCGCGGGGGATGCGCCGCTGCAAGGCGATGACAGCCTGCCCCATGCCCAAAACGTCCAACGCGGCCCGGAAGGCCGGGGCAGATACGCGTTGAAATGCGCCAATTGCCACCAGGCCGCGAACCTGCCGGGGGAAAACCTGCCTCCCGGCAACCCGAAATGGCACATGCCGCCGCCGGGGATGCGCATGGTGTTCCAGGGCAAATCACCGGGCGATCTCTGTAAGCAACTGAAGGACCCGGCGCAGAACGGCGGCATGACCCTGGAAGAACTGATCGACCATGTCTCCCACGATAAACTGGTCCTCTGGGGCTGGGACCCCGGCAACGGCCGCTCGAAGCCGCCGAGCCACGTGGAATTCGTGGACCACCTGCGCACCTGGGTCAAGAAAGGCGCGGCCTGCCCGGAATAAGATCGTTTTGCGTTTTTGGTTTTTCGTTTTTCGAGCCGTTTATAAAATGCTTATTTAACCATAATTCTCTCTGCGAATTCTCTGCGTCTCCGCGGTGAAAAATAAGAATTCACCGCAGAGACGCAGAGAGCGCAGAGAAAAGATACGCAGATCGGTGGGCGTTTGTGGAGAAGTCAATGGATCTGTACGAAGAGATCGTGCGGCTCAAGAAACTCGGCCGTCATTCAGCCCTGGCCACCATCGTGGAATGCAAAGGCTCGTCCCCTCAGAAGCAGGGAGCCAAGATGCTGGTGCGGGAGGACGGCTCCACCTTGGGAACCCTGGGCGGCGGGTGCGTGGAAGCGGACGTGGTCTTACACAGCCTCCGGGCCATGCAGGACCGCAGGCCCCGGACTCTGCCCTTCGAACTCATCGAGGAGGAAAGCGGCCTGGTTTGCGGCGGCACGATCCTAGTGTTCATTGAGCCGGTGCTGCCGGACCCCCATCTCGTGATCCTGGGCGCGGGCCACGTGGGGAAAATGCTTACCAGGCTCGCTTCTTTCACGGGCTTTCGGGTGACCGTCATCGACGACCGCGCAGAATACGCCAACCGGGAAAACCTCCCCGAGGCCACCGATCTTTTGGTGCGTGATTTTGACAAAGCCTTTGATGGGATGGACCTGGCAAAAGAGACCTTTATCGTCGTAGCCACCCGGGGTCATAATCACGACCTGGAGGCCCTCCAGGCGGCCCTCAAGACCGCAGCCGGGTATGTCGGCCTGCTCGGAAGCAGGAGAAAAAAGGCGCTTCTTTTCAAAGCCCTGGCGGAGAGCGGCTTTTCCCGGGAGGACATCGGGCGGGTCATCATCCCCGTGGGCCTGGACATCGGCTCCACCACGCCGGAGGAGATCGCGGTCAGCATCATGGCCCAGATCATCCAAGAAAGGAGGGCGTATGGCGCTCGAGGTAGCGGCGCTGCTGCTTGCGGCGGGCTCGTCCCGGAGAATAGGGACCCCGAAACAGCTGCTGCCGTTGGGGAATAAACCGGCCGGCCGCCGCAAGCAAAGAGGGGTCACGGCCATAAGCCGTAACCCCTTGAAAATCCTGGTAGGCACGAGGGGATTTGAACCCCTGACCCCTACCGCGTCAAGGTAGTGCTCTCCCCCTGAGCTACGTGCCTGTGCCCTTACATATAACCCGAGAGGCCCTCAGCGTCAAGATACTAAAAGGCAGGCTGGAGATAAAGTCGTTCGGGAAACTGCCGCGGCTGGCAGCCGGAACCCTGGAGGCAGACGGCCAATTCTCCTTGACGCTTTCGGGATAGTGGCATATCTTTTTATGGATATCGCTCGATAGCTAAATCGCTTCTCCGGGCAAACAAATATAATCGACGTCCATCAGCGTAATCGGCGGGGAAATATCAGCCGCCGATGCTCACGCCGATATACGCCGATCTATCATCTGTGACCCGATCCTGCGAACTTGTTATCAGCCCCGCAATATGCATAAACAGCCGGCATAGCTCAGTGGTAGAGCAGCTGATTCGTAATCAGCAGGTCCGGGGTTCGAATCCCCGTGCCGGCTCCAGATGTTAAATCAACTTAAGCCGCCCACGCCGATATCTGAGCTTACCCAAAATGATCCTCAGGAGCCGAGCCCATGAAAGTGACGGAGTTGTGGCAGAAAAAGAAGCCCACCATCTCTTTTGAATTTTTTCCGGCCCGGAATGCGGAGGCCGCCGAGAAACTGAACAAGGTTATCGATCAGTTGATTATGATGGGGCCGGATTTTGTCTCGGTCACCTTCGGGGCCGGGGGGTCCACCAGGGAAGGTTCCCGGCAGTTGGTGGACAGGCTGAAACACGAATTAAAACAGGAGGTCATGGCCTATTTTGCCGGTTTCGGCCTGGGACCGGATGATATTCAAGGCGTTTTGGACAGCTATCTGAATTTGGGAATGGATAACGTCCTGGTGGTCCGGGGCGATCCCCCCCACGGGCAACCGGATTTTAAGCCGCACCCCGCCAGCCTGCCCCATGCTTCCGATCTGATGGAATATATCCGCCCGCGCTATCCCTTCTGTCTGGGGGTGGCCGGTTATCCGGAGGGTCACATCGAAGCCGAAAGCAAGGAGAAGGACCTGGAGTACCTGAAGCTCAAGGTGGATAAAGGGGCGGAATATATCATCACCAATTATTTTTACGACAACCGTTTCTACTTCGATTTTGTGGACAACTGCCACAAACTGGGGATCACGGTCCCCATTCTCCCGGGCGTCATGCCGATTTTCAGCATCAAAATGATGGACACCCTGGCCAAACTCTGCGGCGCCAGCATCAGCGGCGAATTGCGGCAAAAATTGGCGGCCTTGCCTGCCGGCGACAACCAGGCGCTGCTCGCCTTCGGCATCGATTTCGCGGCGGCGCAATGTAAGGAACTGATCGTCGCCGGCGCGCCGGGGCTGCATTTTTATACCATGGACCGGAGCCACTCCACAGCCGGAGTCCTGGCCCGCCTGCGCAGGGAGGGGGTACTGTAGCGGCGTCGACTCGGATAAAACCTTGCCTCCGGCCTTGACCGCGAATTTGGGTGATACTTATCTTTGAAGTATTGCCAGGAAAATCGCGATAAACGGACGGCCCGGAAAGGGCCTTGGAGGTTTAGCGGTGGCGGGAAGGGCGATCTGGAACGGGGCCGTCCATTTCGGGGACCTGACGGTGCCCGTAAAGCTGCATACCGCGGTCAAGGAAAAGCGGATCCAGTTTCACCTGCTCCATCAGCCGGATGGGGTGAAACTACAGCAGCAGATGGTCTGCGCTTATGAAAAAGTCCCCGTTCCGGCGGCGGAACAGACCAAAGGGTTTGAATTGGAGGAGGGCCGATTCATCCTGGTCGATCCGGAGGAACTCGAAGCAACCGAACCCGCCGGCAGCCGGATGATCGAAATACACGAATTCGTCAAAACCGCGCAAATCGATCCTATCTTTCTTGACCGCCTGTACTATCTGGAACCCGATACCTCCCCAAAGGAATATAACGCCCTGGCCGCAGCGTTAGAAGAATTGGACGCGGCCGGCGTCTGCACCTGGACTATGAGAAAGCGCTCTTATCTCGGGGCCTTGCAGGCTCGGGGGAGGCTCCTTCGCCTCAGCACCCTCAGGTACGCCGACGAAGTGATTCCGGCAACCTCTCTGGGACTCCAGAAATTTTTCTTATCTGTAAAAGAACTGAAAGTCGGCAGCGATCTGATCAATCAATTGACCGTTCCTTTTGAACCCCAAAAGTTCGCGGATGAGCATCTGGCCAAGCTGCAAAGTTTGCTGGAGAAAAAAGCCCGGGGTGAAAAGATCGCCTTGCTGCGCCCCAAGCGCTTGCCCCCCACCGCGTCGGACAAGCTTTTGCAGGCCCTGGAAGCGAGCTTGAAGAAGGTGGCATGAAGGGAAAACCCTAATGGATGATAAATGTGATGGCCTAAGCAATGGTGAATGAAAGGGCGATCCACGGAATCTGGAGCGGGACCATCAGTTTCAGCCTGGTGGCGATTCCCGTGCAGTTGGTCAAGGCCGTCGAGCCCGGCCGCGTCTCCTTCCGCCTGCTCCATGACAAGGATTACTCCCCCCTGGCCCGGAGAATGTTCTGTCCCCGGGAAGAAGCAATGGTCCCCCCGGAGGAGATCATCCGGGGCTATGAAATCGGCCCCGGTAAATACCTGACCGTTACGGATGAGGAACTGGAATCCGTGTCCCCGGAACGGAGCCGCACCATTGAGATCATCGATTTCATCGATTTGGCGGAAGTGGACTCCGTTTATTTTGACCACCCGTATTATCTGATTCCTGCCAAAGGCGGCGAAAAGGCTTACACGTTGCTGGCCGAAGTTTTGTTTCGCACCCACAAAGCGGGGCTCGCCAAATTTGTGCTGCATGAGCGGGAGTACCCGGTGCTGCTCAAAAGCACGGAGGGGGCGCTGGCCTTGATCACCCTGCATTACCACGAAGAAATACTGGGCGCAGAAGACATCTCGCCTCCGGAGGCAGAAGCCGACGCCGCAGAGAAGAGCCTTATAAAAACGAGCATCCAAAAAATGCTGGCGGACTTTGATCCCAGGAAATACGCGGACGCGCGGCGTCAAAGGATCATCGATCTCCTGAAGAAAAAGGCCAAAGAACAAGGCGAGGTGGAGGCTCCCGCGGCGGCGGAGGAAGCAGGGGAAGGCCCGGCTGATCTCATCGCCGCTCTGGAGGAGAGCATGCGCCGGGTAAAGCAGCAGTGAGCCGCAAACTGGTTGAGATCGCCGGGAAAAGACTCTCCCTGGCGAACCTGGAAAAGGACCTCTATCCTTCCTTCGGCTTCACCAAGGCCCAGATCCTGGAATACTACCGGCGGATGGCCCCCTTCATCCTGCCCCACTTAAAGGACCGGGCCTTGACCTTCAAGCGCTATCCCGAAGGAGTGGATGGGGACTTCTTTTTCGAGAAGCGTTGTCCCGGGCATCGCCCCGGCTGGGTGAAGACCGCAGAAGTCCGCCAGGATGACGGCGGGCTCAGAACCGTCTGCCTGGTCAACGATCTCGAAACCCTGATATGGGTGGGAAACCTGGCGTCCCTGGAACTCCATGTGCCCCTGGCCCGGGCCGCGACCCCTGAAACCCCCGATTTCCTGGTCTTCGATCTGGACCCCGGCGAGCCGGCCGGTATTCTGGATTGCGCCCGGGTGGCCTTGATTCTTAAGGATTTGCTCGGCAATTTGCAGCTTGCCGGCTATGCAAAGACCTCGGGGCAAAAGGGTCTTCATGTCTACGTCCCCTTGAACCGGCCGGAGACGACCTTTACGGATACCAAAACCTTTACCAAGGCCGTGGCGGAAATCATGGAAAAAAATTACCCGGACCTGGTGACTGCCAAAATGGCCAGGGAATACCGGCAGGGCCGGGTTTTTATCAACTGGTCCCAAAACGACGGGGCCAAGACCATGATCTCGGTCTATTCCCTCCGGGCCCGGGAAAAACCCTATGTCTCCTGTCCCCTGGCCTGGGGGGAACTGGAGAAGTTGGCAGGGCAGGGCGATCCCGCAAGGCTGCACGTCTTAACTGCGGAAGCCGTGAGCCGGGCAGAAAAACAAGGCGACCTCTTTCGGGAAGTGCTGGCGGCCAAACAGAGACTGCCGCACCTTTGAGTGTCTTTTTATCTCACGCAAAGCCGCAAAGTCGCCAAGACGCCAAGCATTAATATTATTAAAAATTCTTGCGCCTTTGCGCCTTGGCGTCTTTGCGTGAGATCTAATCCATTTTTTTTACCCCTATGGGTTTAAAGGAATACGAAGCCAAACGGCAATTTGAAAAAACCCCCGAACCGAAACCCGTCCAGGGGCCTCCGGGGGACCATCTGATATTCGTGGTGCACAAACACGCGGCCCGGGCCCTGCATTACGATCTGCGGCTGGAGCTGGAGGGGGTGCTGAAGAGCTGGGCCGTGCCCAAGGGGCCGTCCTTGGACCCTGTCGTAAAAAGGCTGGCGGTCAGGGTCGAAGACCATCCCCTGGATTACCAAGATTTTGAGGGCGTGATCCCGGAGGGCAACTACGGCACAGGCAGTGTGATTATCTGGGACCGGGGCTTTTACCGGCACCCCGCAGCTTCAGATAGGCAGGAAAGCGAACGGCTGCTGCTGGCTGATTTGGAAAAAGGCAATCTCAAATTGGCGCTGGCGGGGGAAAAGGTGCGGGGTGAATTCGCGCTGGTCAAAACCAAGATGGACGAGAAGTCATGGCTGCTCATCAAGAAAAAAGACGGCTATGCCACCAGGGAGGATATCCTCAAGGAGAACCGTTCTGTTATCTCCCATATGACCGTGGAGGAGATGGCCGCGGCCGGCCCGGAAAGGGCTCACGGGCAGGACCGAAATAACCGGAGCCGCCCCCGGGAAGCCATGGCGGACGATGAGCTGGAGGAGGCGCCGCTCGCGGCCATGCCCCACGGTGTTGCGCCGATGCTCGCCACCCTGGTGAAAGCCCCCTTTGATCATCCGGAATGGCTTTTCGAGGTGAAGTGGGACGGCTACCGGGCTATTGCCGAAATCCGGGACGGAGAGGTTTCCCTTTATACCCGCAATCAAATCCCCCTCGCCAAGAAGTATGCGCCTATTACCGAAGCCCTGCAGAAATGCGGCTTTGCGGCGGTGCTGGACGGGGAAATAGTGGTGGTGGACGACCAGGGGCGCCCGGATTTTCAGATGCTGCAAAATTACCGGAAATCCGGCCGCGGCCATTTGCTTTACTATGTCTTTGATCTCCTTTTCTTTCAAGGGCATGATCTGACCAATCTGCCCCTGCGGATGAGAAAAGACCTTCTGAGAAAGGTTCTTCCTGCGGACAGGCACATAAAATTCAGCGATCACGTCTGGAAAGAGGGTGTCTTGTTTTACCAGGTTGTGAAAGACAAGGGGCTGGAGGGCATCGTCGCCAAGCATTCCCAAAGCCCCTACCTGATGGGCAAAAGGAGCCGCCAGTGGCTGAAGATCAAGACCCGGCTCAGCCAGGAAGGCGTGATCGCCGGATTCACGGCACCGCGGGGGGGAAGGAAATTTTTCGGCAGCCTGGTTTTGGGGGCCTATGATGGTGGCGAGTTGACTTACATCGGCCATTCGGGAGGCGGGTTCTCTGCGGCAAATCTCAAGCAAATCCATGACCGCCTGCAGCCCCTGATCCGGAAAGAATGCCCCTTTAAAACCGAGCCCCCGGGCGACACCCCGGTCACCTGGGTCCGGCCGGAACTGGTCTGCGAGGTGGCCTTTGCCGGCTGGACCGAAGACGGGTTAATGCGGCAGCCGGTTTTTTCCAGGCTCCGGGAAGATAAAGCCGCGGCGGAAGTGGTGCGGGAGTTGCCGGAGGAAATTTGACACCTCTGGGTTCTCTGCGTCTCTGCGGTGCATTAAGTTACGAGTTACGAGTTGCGGGTTACGGATTATAAAAAGATGTGGTTTTTAACTCGCAACCCGCAACTCGCAACCCGCAACCCGATTCAACCGCAGAGACGCAGAGGGCGCAGAGAATTTTTATATGTAATCAATATATCGCTGAATAGCTATCTTGCGTCTTGCTTTGCGCCTTGGTGTCTTTGCATGAGGTAATCTTTTAATATGAAAATCTTCGTCGGCGCCAGCGGCTATAGTTATAAGGAGTGGAAGGGAAAATTCTATCCCCCCAAAATCCGGCCCCAGGAGATGCTGGGTTATTATGCATCCCGCCTCACCGCGGTGGAGATTAATAACACCTTTTACCACATGCCCACGACGAGGGTCCTGACCGCCTGGGGGGAGCAAGTGCCTGGGGATTTTGTCTTCGCGTTGAAAGCGCCCCAGGTCATCACGCATCTGAAGCGCTTGCGGAACGTGGGGGATGAAACCGATTACTTTTTCAGGACCTTGCCGGTTCTGGAGAAGAAACTGGGGCCGGTCCTGTTTCAGTTTCCCCCGGGTTTTCACAAGGACCGTGCGATCCTGGAAGATTTTCTGGCGCTGCTTCCCGGCCACATCTCCGGCGCCTTCGAGTTCCGCCACCCCTCCTGGCTCGATGGGGAGATTCTCGGCCTCCTCGGCAAATGGGGCTGCAGCCTGTGCCTGGCGGATACGGATGAGAACCCGGTCCGGGAGATTATCCCCACCGCGTCCTGGGGGTACCTGCGCCTGCGCCGCAGCGATTATCCGGAGAGCGAGCTGTTGCGGTGGCTGGACCGCATCCTTTTGCAGAAATGGGAGAGGGCCTTCGTCTTTTTTAAACACGAGGAGGAGGCCAAAGGACCCGAAATGGCGATGCGCTTTCGGGAGTTGGCCGATTTCCGGGCAGAATAATTTCAGCGGGAAGCATTATTATCAGAATTTCAGTTTCCAATCCTTAATCCCTCCTCAAATCTTCCCATCGCCCCTCAGCCCCAGGCGATACCATGGTCTCTGACAAAAGAAACAATTTCATAAGGTAGCATACCGCAAATATTTATTTTTTAACGGAAAACGGAAAGCCGAAAACGGCAAACGAGATAAAAGGGGGCTTTTTTGTCGCCGGGTTCTGTGCTATGCTGCATGAGCAAAGCGGCCTGCCGGCAGGCCGACCCTTGCAGCCAAGGCGGACATTAAGATGACCGTTTCCAAACACGAAGACCAGGAGTCTCTGGAGGAACTGGGACAGAGATACGAATTGCTGAACCGGCTCCGGGAGGAGCCTTGGGGCGAGGTGTGGCTGGCTGCTGACCGTCTCCTGCGCACTGAAATCGCCCTCAAGATCCTGCCGCGCACCGATCCGGATTGGGACACGGGCCGGAAAATTCTGGCCAGGGAAGCCGTATTGTCTTTGACCTTGCGCCATCCCCTGATCCTCGGAGTCTTCTTCCTGGGAGAGGCCGAAGACGGCCTGTACCTGGTGGAGGAGCCCTTTCCCGGGGAGAGCTTGATGACACGCCTCTCCCGGAAGCAGCGGTTTTCGGCCCCCGAGGCGCTCAGCCTGCTGGAGAGGGTGGCCCAAGCCCTGGCTTTCGCCCATCAGCGGGGCGTAGCCCACCAGACCGTTACCCCTTTGCATATTCTCCTCAAAGATGATGAGCTGCGGGTGGCCAACTTCGCCAGCCCCGCCCTGAACGACGAACAGGCCCTGCACCTGGAACTCAAGGCCTATGCCCCCCCGGAACTCCTTCGGGGCGAAGAGGCTTCTCCGGCCGGCAACGTCTTTTCCCTGGGAGTTCTGGGCTATCGTTTGCTGGCCGGCAGCCTGCCGTATCCACTGACCTTCGATGAGCCCTTCCCCTACCGTCTGGAAAGCATGCCCGTGGACCTGGATGAAATCCCTCTGCCCTTGCAGAATCTGCTCCTCCAGTGCCTGGCCCCGGAGCCGGAAGACCGCTTTGCCGACGCCGGGGTCTTTTTGACGCAGCTCAGGGAACTTCGGGACTTACCCTCCAAGGGAAGCCGGGAACCATGGTTTTTAGGGGAACAGGAAGAGTCCGGGACCGCCTGGGGGAAGATGGGGGCCGGAGCAGCCGGCATTCTGGAGAAGGTTTGGAGCCGCGGCAAGTCCTGGGGTGAGAAGGCTTATAGCGCCCTGGGCAGCCTCCGGACCAGCCGTATACCCCTCTCCCGCCGTTTGGGTTTGGGTCTGGGCCTGGCCGGGATGCTGCTGGTCCTGATCTTTCTGGGATGGCAGGTGACCCGGCAACCCGCGTTCCCGCCGGAGCCGCGGCCGGCGGCCGAGGTTGCGCCTGCGCCTGTCGCGTCCGCCGTACCCCCGATGCAGGAAACCGCGGAGTCCCCGGTCCAGCCGGAAGCGGCCCCTGCCGTGAGACCAGGCCCGTCCGCGGCCTTGACTCCCGCGGTTCCTCAGCCGGAACCTGCTTTGAAAAAGGAAAGGTATCTGGTAATCGCCGGCGCCTTTACCCAACTGGACCAGGCCCGGGCCCTGGCCCAGCGCCTGAAGGGCAAGAAATATCAGGCCCAGGTCACCAAGACCACCATTAAGGGGAAAACCACTTATCTGGTGCGCCTGGGGCCGTTCACCGAGAAAAAGAAGGCGCAGGAAGCGGCCGCCCGGTTAAAGGCCAAAGAACAGCTTAATCCCCGGATAGCCCAACTGAAGCCGGCGCCTCCGCAGACCAACGCTTCAAGAAGGGGGTCCAGCAGATGAGCCAGCCGGTCCTGACCACTTCCTTAACCGGCCTGGGGCCCCGCCACCAGGGGAAAGTCCGGGACATCTACGACCTGGGGGATAAATTGCTCCTGGTGGCCACCGACCGCATGTCCGCGTTCGACGTGGTAATGGCCGAACCCATTCCGGACAAGGGCCGCATCCTTACCAAACTCTCGGCGTTCTGGTTCCGGCACCTGGCCGACGTGGTCCCCAACCATCTCCTGTCGCTAAACGTGGATGATTTTCCCGCCCCTTGCCAGCCCTATCGGGACCTGTTGGCTGACCGGACCATGCTGGTCAAGAAAACCAAGCCCTTGCCCGTGGAATGCATCGTCCGGGGTTATCTGTCCGGCTCCGGCTGGTCGGAATACCGGGCCAGCGGCGCCATCGGCGGCCTGGCCCTGCCCTCCGGACTGGTGGAATCGGCCCGCCTGCCTCAGCCCATCTTCACCCCCTCCACCAAGGCGGAGTTGGGGGAACATGATGAGAACATCTCGTTTGAAACCATGGGCGCCAAAATCGGGACCGGCCTGGCGGCCCAGGTGAAGGAGATCAGCCTCACCTTGTATCTTAAGGCCCAGGCCTGGGCCGAGCCCCGGGGGATCATCCTGGCGGACACCAAGTTCGAATTCGGGCTGGCGGACGGCAAACTGCTGCTTATAGACGAGGTCCTGACCCCGGACTCCTCCCGGTTCTGGCCCATGGAAGACTACCGGCCCGGCGGCCCCCAGAAAAGCTACGATAAGCAGTACTTGCGGGACTACCTGGAATCCTTGGGCTGGAACAAAAAACCCCCGCCGCCGCCTTTGCCCCCGGAGGTCATCAACAACACCCGGGAGCGCTATGTCCAGGCGTTGAAGGTGTTGACGGGGGAGGAATTGCCCTAGAAAACCAGGAAGATTCAGGACCGGTATCACCGCGGGTTCCGGATTTCGTAGCGAATCTGGTGTTCGCCCCGAATGCATTCGGGCGAAACCAAAAAATTGTCATTTGATTACCTAAGCTTTTGCCAAAGTTTCTTTCTTTATTCCCTCTCCCCCAGTCTGGCCATTACCCACAAGTATCAGGAATTGGTTGATTTGAGTTATTCTTTGGTGACGCAGGCTTTCCAGCCTGCGCAGTTTTTCGGCGCAGCCTGGAAAGGCTGCGCCACCGATACTAAAACTTGTGGGTCTTGTAGGTAATGACAAGCGGGGGGGAGGGAAATACCAAGCATGAAATCTAACCTATGGATACTCCAATATTAATCCCCTCTCCCCCCGGAGGGGGGATGGTGGGGTGAGGGGGGCGGAGAAAACTTTTTGGCAACCAATACGAGTAACCAGGGGTAAAACGAGGGGCGTGACTTCGGCTGACGCCACGCCCCCCGCCCGAAGGCGATAATCTCAAGAAACGTGCGCTATCCCGATTCTTATTCGGGCCGCGGCAGGGAAAGGACCCCGGAGGCGCGGTTTCTCCGGATATAATTAATTTGTTTCGGGCTTAAGGCCCAATCAAAGATAAACACGTTGTCGATGTGGCCTTCGAAGTATTCCCCATAAGTGGGATTGGCGCCGATGTGGATATAATTCAGGCCCTTACCCAGGATCCCCTGGCCGGTTAACACCTGGTTGTCCACATGGAGCCTGACGGTTCCTTGCCCTCTGCCGGCCAATTGATTATAGACCACGGCTACGAAGGTCCATTTGCCCGGGGTGACCGGCAAAGCCCCCAAAACGGCTTTATTGCCGCAAAAAGCCGACCACCCGTAGGTCCCGCCGCGGTAGTCCAGGCCGAAGCCCCGGTCAAAGCCGCCGTTGTCACAGGAAAGCACCATTCTCACGGCGGGCTCGGCCAAGACCTGCTCCGGGACTCTCACCCAGGCCCCTATGGTCAGGCGGGGATATTCATCGGGATTGATATAAACCGGAGCCTGGATATAGCTGCCGGTTTGGTAGAAATAATAACATCCGCCCTCAAGCCCTCTCTTGATTTTCCTGGCCAGTCTTACCCGGCCGTGCCGGTCGTTGCCGCTCACATCCTTGGCGTCGCCGTCCAAGGTGAAAAAGGCCTTCAGCCCATCCTGCTGGATTTTGGGAGCGATCTTGAGGACGAAAGCATCGATCCCCTCTTTCTTGGTGGGTTGGAAAGGAACCTTGGTGGGGAAATTGGTGGAACTCGTTTCCCCGGTGACGTAAACATTGGACTTCTTATCCACGGCTATGCCCCGGCCCCCATCCACGTCGCCGCCCCCCAGTTGGGTGGAATAAATGAACTTGCCCAGGGGGTTGATCATGGCCACAAAGATGTCGCATAAACCTTTGCCGGTGCCCTGGAGGGGGTCATAAACCGGAAAAGACAAGTTGGAAGCGGTCTTGCCCGTTACATAAGCGTTGCCCTTGTCATCCGCGGCGATGGCGTAGCAATAGTCGGGATTTTTACCTCCCAGGTAGGTGGAATAATCGAGTTGTGGGAATTGGGCTGTGCCGACGAGGTTTTCCCGGAACCTGGTTACGAAGCCGTCGTCATTCCCTTTCGGGAGTGACTGAATGGCATTGTTTGTGGGAAAATCTGCGGAGATGGTCCACCCCGTCAGATAGACGCCGCCGATGTTGTCAATAGCGATTCCTTCGAAGTATTCCGAATTGGTGCCCCCCAGATAAGTGGAGTAGACTTTATCAGAGCCCGCGGCATTGATCTTGGTCAGGAAAAGATCGCGCCCCCAGGTTTCGCCCTGGGGGGTTTTCCAGGTTCCCTTGATAGTCCCTTGATAAAAATTCTTGACCGGAAACTTGATGGAAGTGGTGACTCCGGCCACGTAAGCGTTCCCGGCGTTATCCACCGCGATGCGGGGGTTTTCCTCATAAGCCTCTCCCCCCAGAAAAGTGGAATAAATCAGGGTTTGGCCGTCGGGACTGAATTTGCTGACAAAGGCGTCATGCTGCTGAGAGTCTAAGTTGCCGTAGGATGGAGGAAAAGATAAAAACCGATGGCCGATCATGGGCTGCAGCGCGTTCTTAAGGGGGAAGTCAGTGGTGTAGGTAATGATCGATGCACTGATATTAAAAGTGCCTTCGTCAATGGTTACACCGCTTACGTAAGCGCTGCCCGCCCCATCCACGGCGATGCCGCAACCCGCTTCGAGACCCGATCCCCCCAGGTAAGTGGAGTAAACCAGGTCCTTGCCGTCGGCACTCAGTTTAGTCACAAAGGCGTCCCATTCACCTTTTTTGGCGTTTTGAAAGGCATTTTTAAGAGGGAAATCGGTGGAATTGGTTTTGCCGGTGATATAAGCGCTGCCGGCCGCATCCACGGCAATGGCGAAGCCGCTCTCATCATGGTTTCCCCCCAGGTAGGTGGAGTAAACGACGACCGTGCCCGCGGCGTTGATCTTGGTGACAAAACAATCGAAGTCGCCTTTCCGGCTGGGCTGGAAGGCGTTTTTGACCGGAAAGGAATTCGCCGCGGTTGTCCCCACGACATAGGCGTTGCCGTTGGCGTCCGCGGCAATACCATTACCGCCATCAAACGCGGTAGCACCCACGGGAAGATTCGGGCCGCCGCTCCCGCCCAGATAAGAGGAGTAGATGAGCACCGGCGGGTCGATGACCAGGGGATGGCGCTGATCGTAAGCCGCCACCTCAAAGCCGTAAGTAAAAGAGTCCCCCTTCTTTTGCCCCAGGATGAATTTCCCTTGGCGGGCCACCCGGCGGCCGTTGATCTCCTGGTAGACCACGGGCTTTTTCTGGCTAATTTCCAGGCCCTCCGGCAATATCACCCGCAGGTCGCCTTCCTTGGTAAGAGCCAGCTTCCTGACGCCGGAATAGGCGAATTGCGCCCGGCGGGGGTCGGCCCCGGGTTTGACAATGATGTCGTATTCCAGCAGCCGTCTAGCACCGTAAAACTTCAGATCAATGCCCGGAAACGCCTCCCGGTAAAGAACTGCGGCATAGGTGGGGATATCGGTGCGCCAATTCCGGGGATCGTTGCCGGTGAGATAATTGACCTTACCCTCCAGGGGATCCAGAGGCACTATTTCCACTTCTTTGTTAACCCTCACCGGAGATAGGCGGGCCACGGCGGACCGCCGGGATTCAAGGGCTGCTGGCGGATTATTCCGGTGCAGAGGCGCCCGGTCTCGGGTCATTGATAAGGGAAAGTCTTGGAGGGAGAAAACGATTTCTTCCGGGGTAAAAAAGACGGCCTTGCCCCGGCCCCGAGTGTAATACTTCACTTCTTCGGCCAGTTGCCCCCGGTTCTCAATGAAAGGCAGGGGCAGCTTGCCGTAATCGGCGACTAGGCCGCGCTTTTGCGGTTTCGCCGCAGAAGGTCCGGGTTTTTCCGGTTGCGGCAAGTCCCGCACTACCATAGAAGCCGGTTCGCTCTGGTTTGCGGCCTTTTCTGAAGTTGACCCCGGAACTGAAACTGTGGCCAACAACACCGTCAAGACACCAAGACACCCGAGAAACAGCCAGGTCTTTTTCATGGCTTCCTCCTTCACGGCGTTTCCTTTAAGACTGCCTGCGCACGTTGTCAAAGAGGACAGGTGAGGGGGGAGGTTTCCGCCTGGAAGAACAGATGTCTCTCTATAAGTGTTTCATAATTGTGCGGGTAGGCGTTTGGCCAGGATCGTTACACCACTGATCCGGGTTATGCGGCAGACTTGATTATTGAAATTGATTATTGAAATTAAAAAATGGTTTAGAGGATAAAGACGGTTGACAAGTTTTCCGTAAAAAATCCTTTACTTCAATTAAGCTGCTTCCTTGCGAGCCGCTCATTTATAGGGGGGGATTTAAAACAAAAAAAGCCGCCTCGCCCGCATCCGGCAATTCGGCAGCCTCAAATCAAGAAAGACCTGATACCATGGCGTTTCCTACCCCGGAACAGGTTTGCCTTCTTAAGTATATATTTTATATATTATTTTTATATGCAGTCAAACTTTATTTTATCGATGAGAGCGCAGCCCATGGGCCGGTTAAAATGCGCTCTTTCCATTTACCCACGGCAACCGGCAACTTCCCCTATCCTGACCCT
Organism: Deltaproteobacteria bacterium; assembly: GCA_003599195.1. Classification (GTDB taxonomy): domain Bacteria; phylum Desulfobacterota; class Desulfobaccia; order Desulfobaccales; family 0-14-0-80-60-11; genus SURF-52. Next base: position 18,438 of record QZIZ01000038.1, read on the forward strand.
AGTTCTTAATTATTTAACCCGTAAGCAATAATTACCGATTATCCCTACAAGATATCCGCCACAAGACCCCCTCGCCGCGATCATTGGGAAAGAAGGCCATATGGGAGAGCTTTCTTTAGGCCGAGAAGTGGCAACCTGCACTTTGGGCCCTAAGCAGAGAATCCGGGCCGGGAAGTTCCGTCTTCTTCTCCGATTAGTCCTGATTCTGGGCCTGTCGTTGAGCCTTTCCGGCTGTGACCAGGAAAAAATCCTGGGACATTTTTTCGAACTGAAAGGCGATATTCTTGAGACCTTAAATCATCACCGAAAGGCCCTCGATGCCTACAACCGGGCGTTGGAATATGAGCCCGATCAGGCTGGGGTTTATGCCGGCCGCGGTCTGGCGCATTTTTACCTGGATCATCTTGACGAAGCCATCGCCGACTACAACCGGGCCCTCAGCCTCAATCCGAAGCTGGCCGGCACCTTTCTAAACAGGGGTTATGCTTATAAGAAGAAAGGCCAGTACGATAAGGCCCTGGCCGACTATAACCGGGCCATCGAGCTGCGTCCCAACGATGCCCTCTTTTACAACAACCGGGGAGAAGCTTACCGCCTTAAATTACAGCTAGATAAGGCCATGGATGATTATAACCGGGCCCTGGAGCTAAACCCCGAGTTGGCCATGGCCTATAATAACCGCGGGTTGATCTATTTCGCCCGGGGCCAAAAAGAACTGGCCTTTGCCTCATTAAGCCGGTCCCTCCAGGCGGACCCCAAATATGCCACGGCTTACAACAACCGGGCTCGTTTTTATTATCAAACCGGGCAATATGAACTGGCCTGGCAAGACGTCCAAAAAGTCCAAAGTCTGGGCTGCCGGATGGACCCCCCGTTCATCGAGGCCCTGCAACAGGCCTTGGCCGGGGAAAAGCAAAAGTCTGACGGTCAAGTAGCAGAGAAAAAGCCGCCCAGTAAACAATCTTACAGTGAAAAAATAGGCCCCCTGAATTCAACCATTAATCAAATTCTTGGTTTTGCCGGCCTGGTCCTTTGGGGCGAATTGCTGCTCTTCTTTTTTGCCTGGAAAACCTTGGGGCGGCGCTCTTTAAAAAAACCCATAAAAATTCCCGCCGAATTCGGCCTGGAAAGAAAAGACGAGTTCCTGGCGGAGAAGCGGACCACCCTGCAGGCGGCGATCAAGCATCTTCAACGCTTTTCCAAAGGCGTGTGGTTTCCCATCACCATTTCCTGCCTGGCGCTTTCGGTCATGGGGGCCTTTGGCTGGACGGGCAAGGGGCATCTTAACTTCGATGGCCTTCTTTTGGCCGGGGTGCTAATTCCCGGGTACGGGTTCAACCGGTTGGTAATAAGGATGACGAAGGATTCTTTGAAGCAGCTGGATGAAGGCGAATGTGTTTTGCAAACCAGGTCCTGGGCAGCCGGTAAGCCCTTTTGGCTTTTAAACCTTCTGCCGCCTCTGGCCCTGATGCCCTTATTTTACTATATCCCTTTGCACGAACTGGCTCACCGCCTGGGATTCGGCCTGGGGGTCGCTCTGGCGGCAATCTCGCTGTCACTCGTTTTTATCAGGGCCAAGGCGGCCATTGGCCTCTGTGTAAATCTGATCCTGATAAGTTTCGTTTACCTGGCCTTTTATCTGCCCAGCCTGGATAAAATAGAAAAGTTAAAGGATCTCCCTTTCCCGGATTTTTTTGAGCAAATGTTTCCACCCATAGTTTTGCCCCTGGTGGTAGTCGGCGCCGCCGTTTTTTTGGCTTTATTTACATTGATCAAGAAGCCCGGGGTTTCCGTCTCATCCCAATATTTCAAACTCGCCCTTTCCAAGGGTCCCTTCTTTCTCGTCCTCCTGGCTCCAGTCCTGGGGTCCATGGCCCACAAGCATAAAATCCTGCCCTTCTCCCAGGCTTTCGTCGCGGTCCAGGCGCTCGCCTGGATTTCCGTGCTCATTAGCCTGCTTATCAAAGATTATCGGAAAAAAGTGGACTTTAACGAGATCAGAGACTACATCGTCAATAGGAGGGAATTAAGCATCAAACTAAGCCGGACCTACATTCTTATCTACCTGGCCTCATTTCTGGCAGTCTGCACCGCCTTCGAGACTTTCCGGGGCCTATGGTTCTTGTGGATCGCAATTATCTTCTGGATCGGCATAATTTTGGCATATTTATGGAAATTTTGGAGATATGCTTTTGTTGAACCTTGCTGATTTTTCTTCAATTATTCAAATCAATCTCCCAGATAAACTTGATATTTTTGTTGGCGAAGACGACTCCTTCAAAGCCCGCGTCCCTTAAGTTTTGCAGAAAATCGGATTTATCGATGAGCGCGAAGACCATGGGCCGATTAAAGAGGGCGCTTTCCAGTTTGATAGTGGTTTTTTCCGAACCCTCCAGGTGAATCTTGACGTCGAAGCCCTTGCTCAAGAAATCCCGGTCCAGTTCCTTGGCTGCCGCCTCCCGCTTTTTGAGGGCCTGTTCCTTGACGGTTTTCTGCATCACTTCCTTATACTTTTTCAGGTCTTTTTCCCGGTTTTCCACTTCCTGAAGCGCCTTTTTGGACTCCTCATCCAGCTTCTTCAGCTGTTTTTGGATGGCCTCCAGGTGGCGGCGGGCGTCTTCCAGGCGGCCGTAAGTCCTTTTCTTGATATCCTCCTCCTCCGGATGGCCCGCAGCCAGAGCCTTTTGCGCCTCCTGAAGATGGGCCCCGGGGGAAAGGGCGGAAAAGGTCTGCTCCTTGGCGGCCAGCTTGGCCAGTTCCGGCTCCAGGGCCTGCCGGTCCAACAGGGCGATGATTCTATACCCCGGTTTATCCAGTTTCTCCCAAGTCAGGGGGTCGGTCTGGCAATATTTCTCCACAGTGAGGGCCTGCACCTTATGTTCCAGCCAGTAGATCTTGACCAGAAAAGGCTTGCCCCGGTATTCCCGCGGGACCATCAGGAGGGGATTATAGTCCCGTTCCGCCACCCAGATTTCGTCATAAGCCACCTCCAACGCCCCCGGCCCCCGGAGCATCGGGCTTTTGACCAGGGACGGCTGTTTTTTCAGGAATTCATTATAGTTTGCCCAAACCTGAAGGGACTGCTTGCCCTTTTCCTTAATCTCCTTGGCCTTATGAAAATCTCCAAACTCCGGAGAGTTAATGAGCAGTTCCTGCTCCGACAATTGCGCCGGCCCAGCGGCAATCAGCAGCACGGCCGCCAGCATCACTCCTACTAACAATAACCCTTTGCGCATCAGCTTGACCCCTGAATCAGATTCTTGGAATGAAACACTGAACTAAATTATAAATCTTCTTGCAGGATTTGGGAATTTGGAATTGGGGGAAATCGCGCCGAGGTCCCTGGCAGGCTGCGGATGGATTTGAAGGGATGGGCCTGGGAGGAAGCCACCCACGTTCTTGACCAGCAATTTGACCGGCGGATTGTTGATATTGACAGGCTTGGCCCAATAGATTCTATTTTCGCCCCCTGCCTCAGTATCATTACTTGGCCTGGCCACATTGATCCTCAAATAGATATAGATGCCGGTTCATCGGCGGTTATCGACCAGAAAATCATATGGTGCAGCAGCATCAATCTTCTCAGCTACGGGAGTGCGCAAGGTAGAATTATGCGGCTGAAAAGCGCAATATCGCCCAGGAACTGCTGAAAGACCTTGGCGTTCATAATTAATTTTGGTAACTTGCGTACCATTAAGGAAGTGGCTTAATAGTTAAATTGACCTTTGGAAGATCAGGAGATGACTGCTAGGGAAGACCAGGGAAAAATCCTATCTCAAATAGTGACATCTCTCAAGGAAGGCTTAGGAGAGCGCTTGGTGGCCATAGTTTTGTATGGCTCCCGAGCCCGTGGTCAGGCGCGCCAGGCCAGTGATTGGGATCTCTTTATCATTGCTTCGGATTTGCCGGCGCAACTATGGGAGCGACACATCCTTTTAAAGCGTTTTCTTCCGGCGGCATATCGCGGCGCAGTATCTCTATTGGCAAAGACTCCCCTGGAATTTGAAGAAAAGATTTCCTCTTTATATCTGGATATCGCACAGGATGGTCAAATTCTCTTTGACCCCCACGGATATGCTCGACAGCGTTTAGCTGAATTGCAGCGCCTGATAACGGAGACCGGCCTCTATCGTAAACAGTCTCCGGGTGGTGAGGTCTGGAGATGGCGGCAAAAGCCTCCGCAACCCTGGGCAATTGAGTGGAGAGAATAACCGATGCCAGCTCCTGAGGAAGCCTCTTATCGCCTGCGCCTGGTTCTGGGGTTTCTGGAAGAAGCCCGTCAGGACTTCAACTTGGAGCGCTGCGCTCATGCGTCGATAATAGTCAATTAGCTACGGAAAACGCAGCCAAGGCGGTGTTGGCGCTGTTAGGACCAGTGGGGCGCACTCACAATCCCTCTTTGCTATTGCGAGAAGCATTGACAGAAGGAGAATTCGATGCGGACATTTCGCCTAAGGTGGAACGCCTGGCAGAGTGTGCCGAGCTTTTGGGGCCGGATATCCATGTGCAAAGCGATTATGGCGATGAGGCGGGCGGACGGACTCCTTGGGAGTTGTTCGACCGGGACACAGCCCGGCAATCTCTTGACCTCGCAGAAGAGGTTGCTGAATTGTCTCAGCAGC
>QZIZ01000105.1 GCA_003599195.1 Deltaproteobacteria bacterium
TGTTGCCCGCGTCAAAGACCCCCACCACCCGCCAGTCCCGCATGGCGAAGCGCACCGTCTCGCCCAGCCCCGCGCCCTGGTAGCGTTCGGCGATCTGGATGCCGGACACGATTTCATTGGACCCCGGATTAAACCAGCGGCCCCGGGCCAGGCGCACCTCCCGCCGCAGGGCAAAAGACGGCGGCTGCACCCCCCGGATCATGACGTTGCCGGGCTGGCCCGTGCCCCGGCGGGGCAGGTTCACCAGGATGATGGCTTCAGACGCCACCAGAGGCCCCTCTGGCCCGGCGGCAATCTCCGGCTGGGACGCGACTATGCCTGCCTGGGTGCGGTCCAGGACGCTCTGCACCTCGGTTTCGGTCCCGGCCCGAAGCACCATGGCGTTGTCATAAGAGCCGGTGGACACCAACGTCTGGCGCAGTCCCTCGGCCAGCATCAAGACCGCAGCAAAGACAAAGACCACCAACGCCATGCCCGCGGCCGTCAGAAAAGTAGTGAGACGCCGGGCCAGGAGATTGCGGTAGCTATACGAGATGGGGATGGGCATGGTTAGTAGTCAGTGGCCAATGGCCAGTTAAAATTTATCTGAAATCGACAATAATTCAAATTCATCCTTTTGGAAAGTTCAAAGGGATAGATATATTTTGATGGAATTTTGTGCTATTGTGATTCCTTCAACATGATTCGGCTGCCGCAGTAGAGACCCTCTCAAGATTAAACCTCGGATGGGACGTTCCCAAACCATCCTTAAACGCCGGCGCCCCGGGTTGCCGTGCAGTCTTGGGTTAAGGGAGGGATTAGCCATGAAAATTGTGCGGTTTGTTTTGGCAATCATAGGCTTTTTGTCCTGCATTTCCATCTCTCCCGTCAAGGGGGCCACGTTTAATGTAGCCAACCCGGCCGAATTTCAGACCGCCCTCACCACTGCAGCCGCTAACGGTGAGGCCGATGTCATTAATGTCGCGGCCGGCAGCTATAACCTCACCTCTACTTTGCTTTATTCATCAGCGGAGAATCATGCGCTGACCATTAACGGCGCGGGCCGCAATGCCACTGTTCTGGATGGCGGCACCACGGTCCGCATCCTTGCCATCACCACCAACGCCGCAAACGCTGACGTCACGGTGCAAGGCCTAGGATTGCAGCACGGCTCCACCACCAGAGGCGGCGGCGGCCTGCAAATAAGCGTAACTTCGGCTTCCATTGCCTTAAGGAATTGCCGGGTTAGCGATTGCACCGCCACGGCAGGCGACAGCGTCGGCGGCGGCGCCAACCTGACGAGCGATACCGGCGAAATCTCCCTCACCACCTCTATTTTTAGAGACAACACCAGCTCCGGGAATGTCGGAGGGCTGTTTACCGGCACCAATTCAGGGATTATTAACCTCACCAACTGCACCTTCGATCGAAACAGCGTAATAAATTCAGGAGGAAGCACCTACTTCGGAGACGGCGGCGGGGCGATGGTGTACTCGGATGGGACCAGCCAGATCAATATCCTGGGCAACACTTTCACCGGCAATGCCGCCTCAGGCGGCGACAACCCGGACGGCGGCGGCATGATGATCTATCCCCTGGGGGAAAACTCCACGGTAACTTTGGAAAATAACACCTTCACTAACAACCGCGCCGGATTGGGGGCCGGCGGAGCCGATGTGCGGCTTAACGCCGGGGGCTCGGTAATACTCAGGAACAATACCTTTACCGGGAATCAGGCTACTATCGGCAGCGGCGCCGGGGTCATGGTTTATCTGGACCACGGCAGTCTTACTTTTAATAACAACACCTTCAGCAATAACCGCTGCGGGGAAAACGGCGGCGGTGTCGTGATCGAGATGTGGCAGGGAACGGCTACCCTTGCGGGCAATGCCTTCACTTCCAACCAGGCCGGCCAGAATGGAGGCGGCATGAGCGTCGCCAGCAATACGGCAACGTTCAGCATCTCTAAAAATGTCTTTAATGCCAATCGGGCTGAAAATGTCGGGGGAGGGTTTTCCTATTCCACTACCCTGGGCGCGGTCAACTTATTCAAGAACACCTTCTACGGAAATACTGTTTCGACAGAAGGCGGAGGAGTCTATCTTTATTTGGATCAAGCCCTGGCTCCGGTTACGCTAAACACCAACATCCTCTGGCAGAATACCCCCAATGCCTTCAATTTTTCCTTCGGCGCCGGCAGCGTCCCGATTACCATGACCTATTCCGACGTGCAAAACGGCTCGGGGGAGAGCTGGTTCGGCACCGGATGCATCGCCGTTGATCCGCTTTTCGTAAACCCCGCCGGCGGGGACTTCCACCTTAGATGGACCAACTATCCAATTAACGACGGGACCAAATCCCCCTGTATCGACACCGGCGATCCCGCTTTGCCCAAGGATCCCGGCAATACCCGGGCCGATATGGGGGCGCTGCCCTATTTCAAGGGCATCCCGTCGTTGGATGGCGTTAACCTGCTTCTTCTTTGAGCCGGAGGGATGCCTGGGGAATAGGGGGGCAGGGGCCAGTTTTAGTTTTTTAAACTGAAAGCTGATAGCTATGCCATTGCCATCAGTTCGTAGCTAGAACGGTCTGAAGAGTGGCGATGACATGTTCCGCCTCGCCGATGTAGGTGGACATATTGGCCCGGTGGTTGGCCAGGATGCCGTCCTTGCCGCCGCTGGTCACCACCCAGGGAGAGAGGTGGGAGGCGGTGTGCAGGGCGTGGATGGCGTCCTCCAGGAGCTTATGGGATCCCTTTTTCTGCAGCTCCAGATGAAAATCCTCCTTGACGGCCTCCAGCATCTCGGACATGCCCAGGGCCAGACCCTGGGCATAGTAAAAGTAGTCATCCGCCACCCACCAGGAAATCGCAGAGCCATCCGCCTCCGCGTCCTTGATGAGATTATGGTAGCTGGAGCCCAGAAGGTCCTTATAAGTGGCGAACAAAGCGATGAGGTTGTCCACCCGGGTGTAGAAGCGGGCCCGGCCCTTGCGCAGGGAGTCGATATACTGTCCCAGATCTCCCATGGCTTCCCGGTATTTGCCGGAAGCCGAAGGGAACCAGTATTTGTCCGGGCTTACCATGAAAAAATCTCTGGCCTCTTTGATATTGGGGTCGTAGGCCTCGGTGATGGCAAACCGGGTCATGTTCTCGTTGAGGACCAAAACGGTGCGGATCACCACATCCAGGACCCCTAGCTGGATGTTGTTGACGTTATCGGTGAGGCCGAATTTTCCGAAGAGGATGGAATTGGGACGCCAGCCGAAAATGGGCTTATTCACCTGATCGTCCATGATCTTGATCAGGGCCCGGGTAAATTTCTCCCCTTTCACCGGCTCCATCCGGGGAGACGGAGCAACCGCCGGAGGGTGAGGAGGAGCCTTGGCCGCGTGTTCCGGGGCCGCTTCATGAGTTACGGCCGGGGGAGGAGCGGGAGTGGCAATTTTAGGAGCAGCATCGTGTTTTTCCTTGGGAGCAGCCTCATGCTTTTCTTCCTTGGCCGCTTCCTGGGCCTCTTCAATATAAAGCCTCTGATAAGTGCCCCGGAAGAACATAAAACCCAAAAAGATGAGAATGATCAGGGCGACTATCAAGAAGCGCTGGCGCAACAGCCCCTTTAAGCCGCCGGGTTCGGGACTCGGGGTCTCCGGGGGCGCGGGGATGGGGAGGCGGCGTTCCGGTTGGGGTTCAGAATTGACGGTCATGGAAATGGGGGCTCCTACTTCCGGGATTCATCCGGCCCGGGATGATCCGAGAAAATATCCGCAGTGAAAGTAAAAATCCGGGTGTCCGGCTCTTTCCAGGCCTGGGGCGGCAGGCCGGCCTTGCAGCAGGTCTGCTCCAAAAAGGTGGTCCGGTCCCAGCGGTATTCCACCGCCACCTGGGGAAGAAGCAGGCCCCGGCACCGGCCTTTCTCGATGTAAAGGCCGTGCTTGCCCACCTCGATCTTTTCCACCTTATCCAGGGGGTGCATGGGGGTGAGCACGGAAATCTCCACCTCCAGGTCGGCCAGTTCCTCGAGCCCCAGGGGCCGGAACCGGGGATCGTGAAACGCGGCCGCGGCCGCCATTTCCATCACCGACTGCCCCAGGGGTTTGACGGCCTCCAGATAGCCGATGCAGCCCCGGAGCCGTCCCTGGCGGTGCAGGGAGACAAATACGCCCCTGGGCTCGCACAACAGGGGCGAAGCCCCGGCCAAAGAAGGAATGGATTCCCCTTTGAGGTGCGCCCGGATACTGGACCGGGCCAATTCCAGGAGCCGCTTTTTATCAGCTTCGCTGATGCTCATGGCTTTCTCCTCCCCCCAGGCCGGTGCGGGCGGGCTGGATGCGGCCATGGCCCCTAAAATCAAAAGCAATGGGAGAAAACGAAGGATTGGCACAAATCTGATCCCCGGGAAATATCAAAGGGGCCCGGCGTTCGTCTGCTGTTTCATATAACCAGGAGTTACCGCCCCTGTCAATGGCAAAGCTTGAAGGCAAAGCTTGAAGGGGTCGATTTGCCCAGGAGGGGCGCAATCTCCTTGCATCCCCCTTCCTTGATTGTTAAATTACTAAATTAAGGCAATAAAGGGGGGATTTTCCGGAAAGATCGGAGCATTGTCATTACCCATGAAAACCTATCCTGTTTTTGTGCGCCTGGATGAAAGGCCCTGCCTGGTAGTGGGCGGCGGCGCGGTGGGGGAGCGCAAGGTCCAGGACCTGCTGGAGGCCGGGGCCCGGGTGACGGTGGTCAGCCCGGAGCTGACGCCCGCACTGGCGGCAATGGCCGCCAGGGGAGAAATCCGCCATCTCCCCGGAGATTTTCAGGAGGAGCAGGTCCAAGGCATGGCCCTGGTGGTCGGGGCTACGGACGACATGGAGGTCAACGCCAAAGTCAGCGCCGCGGCCCAGGCCCGGAACATCTGGGTGAATATAGTAGACCAGCCTGATCTGTGCACCTTCATCGTCCCGGCCCAGGTGCGCCGGGGGGAGCTGACTTTAGCCATCAGCACCGGGGGCGCGTCTCCGGCCCTGGCCCGGAAGATCCGGGAGGAGTTGGAAGAACACTTCGGCCCGGAATACGGCCCGTATCTGGCCTTGATGCAGGCGGTGCGGACCCGGGTCCTAGCAGCGCGGCGGGGAGACCCGGAGAATGCCGTCCTGTTTAAACGCCTGGTGGACAGCCCGCTGCTCCCGGCCTTGAGCCGGGGGGATATTAACGAAGCAAAGAAAATCCTCCAAGAGGTTTTGGGCCAGGTTTTGGATGCCGCGGCTCTGGAGGAAATCCTGGCAGGGTGCGTTTTACGCACCTAAAATGGGGCGTGAAACGCACCTTACATTTTCTGGTTCCCAAGCACAGATTGGGAACCAGAACAAGAAAACCTCCAGAACCCCTTGCTTTTAACTTGGAACTTGGAACCAGGAACTTGGAACTGTTGACACGGAACTTGGTCACCTTAACTTTGAACCTTGAACCTCGAACTTTGAACTAAAAGACCGACCATGGGCAACGCCTTAATCTACCTCACCCTCCTCGCCTACTTCGGGGCCACCGGCCTGTGGCTGGGGTTTTTCCTGGCCCAGCGCGAGAATCTCTGCCGGGGCGGCGCCTGGCTGCTGGGAACGGGCCTGGTGTTTCACACCCTGGATCTCATTTCCCGGACCTGGGCCGCGGGCTATCTGCCGGTGGCCACCTTCGGCCAGACCCTGCTGGTGTCGGCCTGGGCCTTGGTGGCTGCTTTCCTTTTTCTCTACTGGCGGTTCCCCATTAAGGTCCTGGGGGCCCTGACCGCGCCCCTGGCGGCCCTGATGGTGTCCGGGACTTTAATACTGCACCCGGGCCACGGCGCGGTCTCCCCCATGCTCCAGAGCCTCTGGCTGACCTTCCATATCATCCTGGCCCTGTTGGGGAACGCGGCCCTCACCCTGGCCTTCCTGGGGGGCATCTTTTATCTGGTGCAGGAGCGGCAGCTGAAACAGAAAAAATTCGGCTTTTTCTACCGCCGCCTGCCGTCTCTGGAGCAGCTGGACGGGCTCAATTACTGGTGCCTGACCATCGGTTTTCCCTTGCTCACCGCGGGTATCATTTCCGGCTCCCTTTACGCCCAATACACCCTGGGGAGTTTCTGGAACTGGGACCCCAAAGAAATTCTGACCCTCATCGCCTGGCTGATCTACGCGGTGCTGCTGCACGAACGCCTGACCGTGGGCTGGCGGGGGCGCCGGGCCGCGCTTCTGGCCATCAGCGGCTTTCTGGTCCTGGTGGCCACCTTTGTGGGCGCGAATCTGTGGTTCGGCGGCTACCACAGTTTCGCCAGCTTTCTGACACAGCCATGAACCTGGTGCTTCTCGGACTCAACCATAAGACCGCGGCGGTGGCCCTCCGGGAAAAACTGGCGGGCCTGGTCACGGACGTGGCCGGTGCTTACGCTGACCTGAAGTCCCGTCCGGAGCTGCAGGAATTGGTGCTCTATTCCACCTGCAACCGGGTGGAGGTGTTGTGCGCCACTGAGGCGCCGGAGGGCGCCCTCCGCCGCTTGCGGGACTTCTTTTCCCATCTGCCGGACGCCTCCCCGGAGGAACTGAAAAAGTCCCTCTATGCGCACCGGGACCGGGACGCGGTGCAGCATCTCTTTAGAGTCGCGGCCAGCCTGGATTCCCTGGTGGTGGGTGAGCCCCAGATCCTGGGGCAGATCAAGGAGGCCTACCGCCAGGCCACGGACCACCGGGCCACCGGCCCCATTTTGAACCGCCTGCTGCACAAGACCTTTTCCGTGGCCAAACGCGTGCGCCGGGAGACCGGCATCGGCGATTACGCGGTGAACATCAGTTACGCCGCGGTCACCCTGGGCCGCAAGATCTTCGGGGCCCTGGCGGGCAAGACCGCGGTCCTGGTGGGGGCCGGGGAAATGGCGGAACTGGCCGTGGAGCACTTAAGGGGCGACGGTGTGGGCCGCATCATCATCGCCAACCGCACCCTGGAGCGGGGCCTGGAGCTGGCCCAGCGGTTCGGCGGGGAAGCCGTCTCCCTGGAGGAACTGGCGGAGCAACTGCTGTTTGCCGACATCATCATCAGCTCCACCGGCTCCCCCCAATACCTCCTCACCCGGGACCAGGTGAAAGGAGTCATGCGCCGGCGCAAGCACAAGCCTTTATTCTTCATCGACATTGCCGTGCCCCGGGACCTGGACCCGGCCATCAATGATCTTGATAACGTTTATCTATATAATATCGATGACTTAAAAGAGGTGGTGGAAATCAACTGGCAGCGCCGCCAGCAGGAGGCGGTGAAGGCCGAGCGGGTGGTGGCCGAAGAGACCTTGAAATTCCTGGATTGGCTGGAGACCCTGGCGGTCTATCCCACCATCATCTCCCTCAAGGAAAAAGCGGACCGCATCTGCGAAGCGGAGTTGGACAAGACCCTGAAGCACTTAGGCCCCCTCACCGACGAACAGCGCCAGGCCCTGGAGGTGCTGACCCATTCCATCGCCAGTAAACTCATCCACGACCCCATCCTCTTCCTCAAAGGCGACCAACACCCGGAGCGTCCCACCCAGTCCCTGGACCTGGTGCGGCGCCTCTTCAACCTGGACCCGGACCGGGAGGGGGAGCGGGTCGAAGAAGAATGAACCCTTAAAAAAAATGGAGGAGGCTTCAGATAAATAAGGCCTCTTAATGGTGATGTTCTGATACATCGGGATGCTTTTTTGAGGAAGAAATAAATGCTCAACCGCCTCGGTATAGCCGCCAAGGTCTTCGGCCTGGCGGTGCTTCTGCTTTGCCTGACCGTGGCCCTGGCCTGCTTCTTGTTGTGGCGCGTGGACCAGCTTCAGGATGAATTGGAGCTCATCGCCCGGCGGGAGGCGCCCCTGGCAGCCTCGCTGTCCAGACTCGACGAATACGGGTTGCGCCGCCGCCTGGCCTTTGAGCGCTGGTTCGGCGCCCTTAACTCCCCCAAACCGAATCAGGAGATCGTCCGGGAAGCCCAGGCCAACTACCAGGCCTATACCGATAAGCTGCAACAGGAATTCACCATCGCCAAGAAACTGTTCGCCAACGTCTCGGAGCAGGACCGCCGGCGGGAGAAGCTCAGCGCCATCCGCTCCGTGTTGGACCAGATTGAGGCCGCCTACCCGCTGATCAGCGCGCGCCAGGTCCAGGTGCTGGATCTCCAGGCCGCCGGCAGGCATGACCGGGCCAACGACCTGGACAACGTGTTGAACGACTTGCAACGCCTGGTCCAGGGCCAGCGGCAGCAGCTCCAGGACGCCACCGCCGCCCTGATGCAGGACGCGGCCGAACTCGCCACCGCCCATGAGAAGCAGGCCTTTTGGCTCACCGGGGCCATGACTATCTGCGCGGTGCTCCTGGGACTGGCGCTGGCGGCCATCATCGCTCACCGCCTGGTGGAGCCGGTCCGCTCCCTCATCGCCGGACTTAAAAACGTGGAGCAAGGCGATTTAAGCATAGAACTGCCGGTGGCTTCCCAGGATGAAGTGGGCACCCTGACGCAGTCGTTTAATTATTTCGTCGGCGAACTGCGCGCCAAGGAACAGATCAAGCGCACCTTCGGCCAGTACATCGACCCCCGCGTCCTGGATCAGGTCATCTTGCAACCGGGGGCCCAGGCGGATGGAAGAAGGGTGATGACCGTGTCTTTCTCCGACCTGGAGGCCTTTACCAGCATTGGGGAACATCTTACGGCCACCGGGTTGGTAAATCTGCTCAACCGCCATTTCACCTTGCAAGCCGCAGCCGTCCAGCAATGCCAGGGGATCATCGACAAGTTCATCGGCGACGCCGTTCTGGCATTCTGGGGACCGCCCTTCACCACGCCCGAAGAACACCCGCTGCTGGCCTGCCGCGCAGCCCTGGGGCAGTTGGCGGCGCTGAAGAACCTGCGCGCCGATCTTCCGGAAGTGACCGGCCTGAGGAAAGACCTGCCGCATATAAATCTCCGCATCGGCATCAGCACCGGCGAGGTGGTGGTGGGCAACATCGGCTCCGAGAGCGCCCGGAGCTACACGGTGATCGGCGACACCGTGAATCTGGGCCAGCGGCTGGAAACGGCCAACAAAGTCTATGGCACCCACATCCTGGTGAGCGAAGCCACCCGGGACGGCGCCGGCTCGGCCATCGTGGCCCGGGAGATTGATTTTCTAGTGGTCAAGGGGAAAACGGAGATCGCCCGGGTTTTCGAGGTGGTGGGATTACAGGGAGAGGTTCCGGACGCGCAATTGGCTTTGAGTGAACGTTTTGGGGAAGCCCTGGAGGCCTACCGTTCCCAGGAATGGGACCGGAGTGAGAGCGCCCTTAAGGGCTGCCTGGAACTCTGCCCCGAGGACGGCCCCTCCCGGCTTTTTCTCGACCGGGTGCGCCAATTGCGCGTCCGGCCAGGCAGCGAGCAATGGGACGGTGTCTGGAGGCCGGCATCACTGTAATAGTATTTTTGAAATTTTGGCCGCCTATTGACCCCTCTGGCCGGGCTTGATAATTTATTAGGTGAAAAGGGATGAAGTATAGAAAACCTGATTGTTTTCCCCGGCCCCAACCCGAGGTCAGTTATGTCCAAAGTGATTGATATAGAGGACCGGCTCAAGCTGGAGCAGAAGAAAAAGGCCAAGGTGGACAAGGCCAAGAAGCTGGAGGCGGTGCGGCGCACCATCCAGTGCACCCGGTGTTTGGCCCGCTGCGCCAAATGCAACGTCCAGTTCGACACCCAGGAGATGTACCAGCGCTTTAAAGGGCCGCATCGCTTCTGCGCCGGCTGCCAGGAAGAATACGAGGAATTCGTGCGCCTCCGGGGCACCGGGGAGCAAAGCCCTTATTACTGGCATAACAAGGCGTGGTTCCGGGTTTGGGAGACCTGGCTGGACTACCAGCAAGCCATGAAGGAATACGGCGAATCCACGGAATTCCTGGACCTGGTGCGGGAGGTGGAATGGGAGAGGTGATGTTAGTGAGCGGTGAGCAGTGAGCTGTGAGCAGTAAAATAGCCCATTGACGACACCTGCTCACTGCTTACCGCTCACTTCTCACTTATTACAGTCCTTCGCCTAAACGGTAAGCGTGTTGCAGCATCTCCATGGCGAAGTCGAACGCGGCCTGGCGGTCCAATTTGATGGAGAAATGCTCTTTCTGCTTCTCGCCGCTGCCGGTGTACACCACCACTTTCAGCACCCCCTCGGGGCGCTGGACCACTGCAATTTCCCCTGCGGGATCAAGAGTTTTATAAGTACGATGGACCATTTTTTCGGGATCTTGGCCGTGAACCGGATGAACCATAATCTTCTCCTCAGCTCTGAGATGGGCGTTAACGACTGTTTATTAGATAAGCAGCATTCGGTCGCAATTCAACCCTGATTTTCCTTCCATGGCTTTTTATCCGCAAGATTATGACTTGATCGTCGTGGGTGCCGGCCACGCCGGGTGCGAAGGCGCCCTGGCCGCGGCCCGCATGGGCTTAAAGGTCCTGATGTTCAACCTCAATCTGGACACCATGGCCCAGATGGCCTGCAACCCCGCGGTGGGGGGGCTGGCCAAGGGCCACGTGGTCAAGGAGATCGACGCCCTGGGAGGCGTCATGGGGTATCTGGCGGATTTAACCGGCATCCAGTTCCGCACCTTGAATCTCTCCAAAGGCCCGGCGGTCAGGGGCACTCGCATCCAGTGCGACAAGCAGGCCTACCGCCTGGCCATGAAGGCGCTGCTGGAAAAGCAAGCCCGTGTCCACCTGCGGGAGGCTATGGTGGAACGCCTTCTGGTGGAGGACGGCCGGGTCATCGGCGTGGTGGAGACTTTGGGCCTGGCCTATCGGGCCAAGGCGGTCCTGATTACCACCGGCACTTTCCTGAACGGCCTCATCCACATCGGCCCCTGCCGCATCCAGGCCGGGCGGGCCGGGGAGTTCGCGGCCGTGGCCCTGGCCGCGCACCTTAAGGAATTGGGATTCAGGATGGGGCGCATGAAGACCGGCACCCCGCCCCGCCTCCGGGCCGGGTCCATCGATTTCAGCTCCATGAGCCGCCTGGAGGGAGACGCAGCGCCCCCGCAGTTTTCCTGGCGCACCGCGGGGATCGAAACGGAGCAACTGCCCTGCTTCGTCACCCATACCACCAGGGCCACCCACGATTGGGTCAGGAAGCACATCCACCTTTCCCCCCTTTACAGCGGGGTCATTAAAGGAGTCAGCGCCCGCTACTGCCCGTCTCTGGAAGACAAGGTGATGCGTTTTCCGGAGAAGGAGAGCCACCAGGTGACCCTGGAGCCCGAAGGCCGGGACACCGCGGAGATTTACGCCAAGGGGCTGGGGAACTGCCTGCCGGTGGAGGTGCAGCTGGAGCTGTTCCGGAGCGTCCCCGGGCTGGAGCAGGCCGAGGTGATGCGGCCGGCCTACGCCATCGAGTACGATTACGTGGACCCGTTGCAGCTTAAGCCCACTTTGGAGACCAAGCTGATCAAGGGGCTGTATCTGGCCGGGCAGATCAACGGCACCTCCGGCTACGAGGAGGCCGGGGGCCAGGGCCTCTGGGCCGGGATCAACGCCGCCTGCCGGATCTTAGGAAGGCCCCCCTTCCTGCCGGACCGCTCCCAGGCTTATATGGCCGTGCTGGTAGACGATCTGGTGACCAGGGGCACCCGGGAGCCGTACCGCCTCTTTACCTCCCGGGCGGAGTACCGCCTGCTGCTCAGGGAGGACAACGCCGACCTCCGGCTGCTGGCCTGGGGGCACGAACTGGGGCTGGTGGAACAAGAAGCCATGGAGCGCTTGGAGGCCAAAAAGCGGCTTCTAGCCGAAGAAGAGGCCCGGCTGTCGGGCCGGCGGCTTTATCCTTCACCGGAAGTCAACCGGGAATTAGCCGCGCGGGGCACCACGCCTCTTAAAGAACCGGCCCCCATTCTGCATTTAGTGAAACGCCCGCAGTTGGACCTGCCCACGCTGTACCGCCTCTCCGGGGAAGAACCGCCGGTGCCTTCGGGAGTGGTGGAGCAGTTGGAGATTAAGCACAAATACGAGGGTTACATCAAGCGCCAGGAGGAAGGGGCGAAAAAATTCGCCAAAGGCGAGAAGAAGCGCATCCCGGAAGACTTTGATTACGACATGGTGCCGGGTCTGTCCCTGGAGGTGCGGGAAAAACTGAAGCAGGTCCGCCCCCTGTCCCTGGGCCAGGCGGCCCGGATTTCCGGGATAACCCCCGCGGCCCTGGCGGTGTTGATGGTTTATTTGAAGCGGCGGGGTGGAAAGGAAATTTCACCACAAAGACACCAAGACACAAAGGATCACAAAGAATAATTTTTGCCTTGGCGCTTTAGCGCCAAGGCAAGAATTTTACTTGGTGCATCTTTGTGCCTTGGTGTCTTTGTGGTGGATCTTTAGTTTTACAGCTTCTTCAACCGTTGCCGCCGCTGCCGCTGGCGTTTGGGGGCCCGGCGGGCGGGCCCTTTCTTTTGGGGGCCGTGGCCGGAAGAGGTTTCTGCGTCATCCTCCGGGGAACCGGCCCCGGCCAGGCGCAGGTGGGACATTTCAAACTCCGGGGCGCTGATCCAGGTGGCGCTTACTTTTATGGCGAATTCCTGGAGTTCCCGGTCGGAGCTGACCACCACCGCCCGGCTCCGCTCTTTTTGAAGCAAGCGCTTGATCACTTCGTCGGCCCGCTCCCCCCGCCGGGAGTAGACGACGGCCATCCCGCCGCGGCGGTCCCGGGTTTCCATCAGGTCTCCCCCCAGCCAACCGTCGAAGACCACCGTGATTTTATGCCGGGGCCGGGCCTGGCGGTAATCGGCCAGGACCTCCAACAGGGCCTCCCGGCCGAGCTCCAACTCCCGGGCGTCCATTTCCTGCAAAAAGGGAGACTGCCGGATCAGGTTGTAGCCGTCGATGATCAGGTGTAAGGCCATAAACAATGTTGCCAATGGACTTTAATTTTGTTATAGTGGGCCACAGTTACAATGCAGCCATCACTTGGGGGGAGATGTAACTCTTATGCGCAACCTGACCTGGGCTTTGCTCTTGCTCTTTTTCGCTATGGTGTTCACCGGCTGCGGGGGCCGGGCGAGTATACCTCCGGAAGCCAGTCTCGATCAGCCTCTGCCGGCATACGAACCTAAAGAGACCAAGCTGACGCCGGAACAAAAAGATATTGAGCAACTGCTCAGCAAGAACGGCTTCAGTAACGGCAGGAAACCCACCGTGGTGGTGGTGCACAAGCTGGCCCGCAAACTCACCGTTTACCAGGGCACTACACCCCTTAAGACTTATAAAATCGTTCTTGGTAACGATCCTTACAACGATAAATTGCGTCAGGGCGATACTTGCACTCCGGAGGGAGTCTACCGGGTGGTGTGCAAATACCCCCATCAGAAATGGACTTACTTCATCCTTCTAGATTATCCCAACACCCAAAACTGGTTGAAGTTCGGCCGGGCCAAGAAAGCGGGACGCGTGCCTGAAGATGCGGACATCGGCGGCGCCATCGGCATCCACGGCACTGAAGACGACGGCAAAAATTTATCCGGCCTCAACTGGACCAAGGGCTGCGTCTCCCTCACCAACCGGGACCTGGAAGAAATCTACCCCCTGGTCAACAACAAGACCCTGGTGGTGATTAAGAAGGATTAAATACAGTGGCCAGTGGTCAGGGGCCAGTTAAAAGAAAGTAGATTTTGTTTAATTTGAAAGGCCGGGATAGCCGGGGCAATTGCCCCGGTTACCCCGGCCTTTTGCCTTTTGAGGCGGGGAGGAGCGGCAGAATAAAAACCGGGATGGTTTTCCTGCCACCCTCCCCACCTTTTTCCCTTTAGCTCTGGGGTATCTCCACGGTCAGGTAGAGATTTTTGCCCTGCCGCTTGATATAGAAGCGGGCTACCGTGCCTTTTTTCAGTTGGGTGACGGTCTTCAGGTAATCTTTGACGCTGGCCACCTTTTGGCCATTGATCTCTTCGATGAGATCTCCGGGGCGGAAGCCCGCGTCCGCAGCCGCGCTGCCCGACTCCACCTGCATCACCACCACGCCTTTGCTCTCCTTGAGTTGGAGGCGTTGGGCCAGGTTCGAGTCCAGGTCCTTGACCTTCAGGCCCAAGGGACTGTGGTCTTCCTCACCGCCGCCTGCGGCCTTGGCGGGACGCTCGTCTTTGAGTTCGGTGATGTTCAGCTTAAAGGTCTTCTCCTTGCCCTGGCGCAGGACCTTCACGGTGGCCTGGGTGCCGGGCGCGGTTTCGGCCACCATCCGGGGCAGTTCGTTCATTTCATGGATGGGGTGGCCGTTAAACTCGATGATAATATCCTCCCGTTGGATGCCGGCCTTTGCCGCGGGGGTGTCGGGGTTGACCTCCGCCACCAGGGCCCCTTTGGGTTCGGACATGCCGAAGGACTTGGCCAGTTCCGGGGTGACGTTCTGCACCTGGACGCCGATCATGCCCCGGGTCACCTTGCCCTTTTCCCGGAGTTGGGGAATGACGGATTTTGCGATGTTGCTGGGGGTGGCGAAGCCGATGCCCTGGCCGGAGGCCAAAATGGCGGTGTTAATGCCCACCACTTCCCCCTTGAGATTGAGGAGAGGGCCGCCGCTGTTGCCGGGGTTGATGGACGCGTCGGTCTGGAGAAAATTATCGTAAGGACCGGCGCCGATGACCCGCCCCTTGGCGCTGATAATCCCCTGGGTGACCGTGTGGCTCAGGCCGAAGGGATTGCCCACGGCCAGCACCCAGTCGCCCACGCGCACGGAATCGGAGTTCCCCAAGGCCAGAAAAGGCAGGTCTTTGGGGGGATTGGTGATCTGGATCAGGGCCAGGTCGGTTTTGGGGTCCCGGCCTTTGATGGTGGCCTCGTATTCCCTGCCGCCATCCAATTTGACCTTAATTTTGTCAGATCCTTCCACCACATGGTTGTTGGTGATAATCAGACCCCCGGCGTCGATGATAAAGCCGGAGCCCAGGCTGCGGGATTTAAAGCTCTTGGGGATGTCGCCGAAGAATTTCTCAAAAAATTCCCGGAAGGGGTCATCCTGGCCGAAGGGGGACGGCTGCCCCGGCTTCTGTCCGAAAAACTCCCGCATCCGTTCGTGAGTCTTATCGGTCTTCATCTTCTTTTCGGTGCTGATGTTCACCACCGCGGGAGAGGCTTTCTGGGCCAGATCGGCGAACGTCTCCGGCGCCAGGGCGGCCTGGGCCCCGGAGGGGTTCAGGAGGGCCGGAGCCATCGCCCCCAGAGACAGCAGTCCCAAAACTACGAAACTAATTATCAGTTTTCTTTTGCACATCTTTCTTCTCCTCTCCCCCTGAGGGGGACGCGGCCCCGAACAAGGGAGGAATTTCCGATTTTTTTCCCACCACCACCAGGAGGAATTTATCCGGGTGGAGATATTTCCAGGCCGCTTTCTGGATTTCCCCGGCGGTCAAATTCCGGATCAGCTCGGGATAACGCCAGGGATAATCCAGACCCAGGCCGTAGAATTCCGCATAACCCATGAGCCAGGCCCGCTTGGACAGGGCATCCATTTTCCGGGGAAAACTGCCGATAAGGAAGGATTTGGCGTCGTTCAGCTCGGAATCGCTCACCGGCTGCTCCCGGATGCGTTTGATCTCCGAGAGCACCTGCTCCACCGCTTCTTTGGCGCTGGCGTTCTTGGTTTCCAGGGCCACCGCAAAGGGGCCCGGTTCCAGGCCGGGATTGAATTGGCTGCTCACGCTGTAAGCCAGACCCCGGTTGACCCGGATGTTGTCCAAGAGACGGGAGGCGAAGCCTCCGCCGCCCAGGATGTAGTTCATCACCTGGAGGGCGTAAAAATCCGGGTTGGCCCGGGTGATCCCCAAATTTCCCAGGATGATGTTGGCCTGGCTGATATCCTTATTAATCATCACCACCTTGGGGGCGCTAAGGGGAGGGATGGGGGGCAGCTTCGCCGCGGGAATTTCCCCGGCCTGCCAGGGGCCGAAGATCCGGGCCACCCACTTTTGGGCCTCTTCCAGGGTCAGATCGCCGGCCACACAGAGGATGGCGTTGTTGGGACGCCAGTACCGGCGGTGGAACTCGGAGAGGTCCTTGGGGGTGACGGCCGCCAGCCCCTCCTTGGTGCCCCGGACGGGGTGGCCGTAGGGAAAGGCTCCGAAGAGGTCCTTGTTGAAGGTGCGGGAGGCCACCACCATGGGTTCGTCTTCATCGCTCGTAAGCGACGCCAGGATCTGGGCTCTCTTGCGGCTTACCTCCGGGGGGGCAAAGGCCGGGTTAAGCAAGACATCCTGGAATAGCTCCAGTCCCGGCGCCAGGTCTTTTTTCAGCGCCGTGAGGCTCAGTTGCGCGAAGTCGTCCCCTCCCTCCGCGCCGAGCTTGGCCCCCAGGAAATCCAGTTCCTCGGCGATTTGAGCGGCTGTGCGCTTCTTGGTGCCGCTCATCAGGAGGCTCGCGGTGAGGTTGGCCAGACCCTCCTTGCCCTGGGGGTCTTGCAGGGTTCCAGCCTTGACCAGGAGTTTGACGGTCACCAGGGGCAGCCCGGACTGTTCGGAGAAGAGCCAGACCAGGCCGTTGGGGAGTTTTTCCCGCACTCCCAGAACCTGGGAAGACGCCTGGGGAGGGGAGGCGGCCAAGGCCGCGCCGGTCCAGACCAGGGCGATGACGGCCCAACAAGATAGGAATTTAATTAATCTGTCCACCAGGAGTAAAGCGCTCCATTTTCGGCTTGTCGGTTTTAATGGGCGAGAGTATGCCCACATTGCGGTTCTCCGGCACCAGGTACTTTTTGGCCACCCGCTGCACGTCCGCTGCGGTCACCTGCAAGATTTTGGGTACGAACTCCTTGATCAGGCTCCAGCGGGCCACGGTCTCCAGCCGGCCCAATATCATGCCCCGGAAAAAGAGGGAATCCAGGGACATATAATACTGGGCCACAGTTTGGTTTTTCACCTTTTGCAATTCTTTTTCGCCCACCATTTCCGTCTGCACGCGTTTCACTTCCGCTTCCAGCGCAGCCTCCAGCTGGGCCACGGTTTTTTCCGGCAGGGGTTGGGCATACAGAGAAAAGAGCGTGGGGTTGGCGGTGTCGAAATCGTAATCCGCCCCGGCTTGCAGAGCCAGACGCTGCTGATAAATAAGATTATGGTACAACCGGGAGCTGCGCCCCTGGGAGAGCACCCGGGACAGCAACTCCAGGGGATAGGCGTCCTGATCCTCCCAATTGGGGGCATGATAAGCCATGATGAGATAAGGCAGCTGCGCCTCCCGGTTGACCACCACCCGGCGCTCGCCGTACTGGCGGGGCTCTTTGGCGGTGACCTTCGGGGGGGCCGGTCCCGCGGGAATCGCGCCGAAAGTAGCCTCTATCGCCTTCAGGGCCTCCTGGGGGTCGATGTCCCCCACCACCACCACCGTGCAATTATTGGGCACATAATACCGCCGGTAATGCTGGAGAAAATCCTCCCGGGTGAGGGTCTCGATGTCATGGAACCAGCCGATGACCGGCCATTGATAGGGATGGGCCTTGAAGGCCGCGGCCATCACCTCTTCGAAGAGAAAGCTCACCGGATCGTCTTCCGTGCGCAGGCGCCTTTCTTCCAGGACCACGTTCCGCTCGGTGGCGAAGTCGTTTTCGCCCACCTTCAGGCCCCGCATGCGTTCGGCTTCCATTTCCAGCCAGTTCTTCATCTCGATCTTGGGGCCGTTTTCAAAATAGGCGGTATAATCCCGGCCGGTAAAGGCATTGTCGCTGCCCCCGGTCTTTTGCACCCGGAGGGAGAATTCCTTGGGGCCGTACTTTTCCGTGGCCTTGAACATCAGGTGTTCCAGGAGGTGGGAAATGCCGGTCTTGCCCAGTTCTTCGTTGCGGGAGCCCACCTTATACCAGATCTGCACGCTGATGATGGGGGCCCGGGATTCCTGCAGCAACAGGACTTTCAGGCCGTTGGGCAGGCGGTGCTCCACCACCCGGTCAAAGAGATCGGGACCCGGAGACGCAGCCGCGCCGGAGAAGATTCCCAGGACCAGGAGGCAGGCCAGGGATACCAGGGTAACAGGAAGACGTTTCCGCGCCGCAAATCGGGAACCGGGAGTTTTTGGGGGAAGGATCAGGCTCATAGGCGGATAGCTAATGGCAATGTTTAATTGGCTGACGTTGGGCCATGGTTAATAATCTTGTCTCCCGGAAAAGTTGAGATTCCTGGAAGTTAGTCGCTTAAAATATAAAATTATATCCTCTTGAAAGATAATGCAAGGGCCGTTAAAATGGCGGCGCCAAAATCCAGGGCCACATCCAGGATAGACCCGGTTCGGGTGCCAACCACGGATTGATGGATTTCATCCGTCGAGGCGGTCAACAGGCAGAGGCCCAGGGACCAGAAGACGGCAAGGCGAAGGCGGGAGGAAAACCGCGGCGCAAAGGCGCGGAACCAGAGCCAGTATAGAAACCCGTAAGCCGTAACATGTCCGGCTTTCCTGAGAATGACGTGGACCGTCTCCACCTCCCCCGCTTCCAAAAAAGGCAGGCAGGCAAACAGGCATTGCAGCCATCTTCTGGTATGCCCGCCGGAACCCAAATCCCCGGAGAGGGTTATGATACCGGCGGTGAACAACAGGGGCGGCAGCCAGTAGAGGCAGATTTGGCGGATTGATGATACTTGCATAATCATTGGCAGCAGTTTTTGAAAAAGGACCCGGCCAAAAAGTAATCAGTGATCAGTCATCAGTAATCAGTAGTGCTCTATTTTTTTGCTGATCATTGATTACTATTCCCTGTCACCCTCCGAGAATCGCGGCCACATAAGCTTCGGCGTCGAAGGGGCGGAGATCTTCCAGGCCTTCCCCCAGGCCCAGATACCGCAGCGGCAATCCGGTTTCGTGGGCCACGGCCAGGGCCACGCCGCCCTTGGCGGTGCCGTCCATCTTGGTCAGGATAATGCCGGTGATGCCCACGGCCTCATGAAAGAGACGGGCCTGGCTCAGGGCGTTCTGGCCGGTGGTGGCGTCCAGAACCAGAAAGACCTCGTGGGGCGCGCCGGGAAGTTTCTTGGCCGCGGTGCGGTACACCTTTTTCAGCTCCTCCATGAGATTCACCTTGGTGTGGAGCCGGCCCGCGGTGTCGATGAACACCGTATCCACGTCCCGGGCCAGGGCCGCGGCCAGACCGTCAAAGACCACCGCCGCGGGATCGGCCCCGGCCTTTTGCCTGACGACCTCTGCACCTATCCGTTCGCCCCAGATTTCCAACTGCTCCGCGGCCGCGGCCCGGAAGGTGTCTCCGGCGACGAGCAAAGGCGTACGGCCCTGAAGGCGCTCCTGGTGGGCCAATTTGGCGATGGTGGTGGTCTTGCCCACGCCGTTGACCCCCACCATGAGCACCACCCGGGGCCGGGCGGCGGCCGGAGCCGGAACCGGGACGCCGAGGAGAGATAGCATTTCCTCCGCCAGGGCCTCTTTGAGTTTCTCCACATCCCCCAGTTCCCGGCGCTTCAGGCGGTCTTGCAGACCCTCGACCAGCCTGAGGGTGGTCTCCACGCCCAGGTCCGCGGTGATCAGGAGTTCTTCCAACTCCTCCAGCAGAGCCGCGTCCACTTCCTTCCGGCCCAGAAACAGGCGGTCCAGGCCGCCGGCCAGTGCCTCCCGGCTGCGGCGCAACCGGTCCCGGAAACGCTTGAACAATCCCCTGCGGGACGGGGGGACCTCTTCCAGGGCTTCATGTTCCTCGGCTTCCAGGGCCTCCTCTTCCGGAGGAGCGGCCTCAGTCTGGGGTTCCTCCTGGGCTTGGGGCATTACCGCTTCGAGGGGTTCCCCGGTTGCCGGCAAACCCTCTGCCTCGGGGGAAGAAACCGGAGCCTCTTCTGCTTCGCCCTTAAATAACCGGCGGAAAAACCCGGGACGCCGCTCTTCGCCGGCGGCAGGCTCGGGAGGCAACTCCGCCGGCATTTCCGCTGCCGGCGGGATGGTTTCTGCTTCCAGGGATGGGAAAGGCTGGTCCGAGACCGCATCAATCTCCGGGGTTTCCGAAGTTTCCGGAACCAGGCTTCCCTCTTCGGGGCCGGATGCTTGGGCCTCTCCCTCCGGGACTGCTTCCGCTTCAGCCGGAGTCGGGGATACGGACTCGGGCGGTAAATCTTCTTCTTCTTTTTCTTTCTTGCGTCTGAACCAGCGGCGCATGTTATTCAATATTCCTTTTGAAAAAACAACGACTCGTAGGGGCGAACCTCGTGTTCGCCCTGAGCGATTGGGCGAACACAAGGTTCGCCCCTACAGGAAACGCTTTTAATCAACAAGATTACAAAGACCACAGGGCGGGCCCATAGGCCCGCCCCTTAATTATTCCTGAATTTTTCAGACTGTAAAGATACTTCTTAAGTTAAACCGGATATCACCCGGTGGTGATCCGGGAAAAATCCGCCATTTGCAAAAAGGTGTCGCTGATCCTGACCAGCAGGCTCAAGCGGTTGCGCTTCAGGTTTTCGTTTTCCGCCATCACCAGCACTTTATCAAAGAAGGCGTCCACCGGATTTTTGAGTTGGGCCAGGGCCCGGCACACCGCGGGATAATCCCGCTTTTCCAGAGCCGCGGCCACTTCCGTCTCCATCAGGCCGGTGGCTTCGTAAAGATACCTTTCTTCCGGATGCTCGAAAAGCAGGTCGGTTACTTCGCCGGCCTCCGCGCCCCGGGCGATATTGATCACCCGTTTGAAGGCCACGGCCAGGGCGGGAAAATCGGGGCTCTTGCGCACTTCTTCCAGGGCCTTGGCCTTGTCCGCGGCATCCACCACGTCCGCGGCGCCGCCGGCAGCCAGGACCGCGGCCACGGTCTCGTTATCCAGCCCCTCGCTCAACAGCAGGTGCTGCAGCCGGGTCTGGAAGAAGTCCAGCACCTCCAGCGAGGTTTCTTCCCGGGTGCGGGAGATTTTGCCCTTGAGCAGGTCCAGCGCGGCCCAGATTGCCTCCGGCAGATTGAGGTGCAGACCCTGATCCCGGAGGATGTGAATGATGGCCAGGGCATGGCGCCTTAAGCCGTAAGGGTCCGCGGCCCCGGTGGGAATGAGGCCCACCCCGAAACAGCCGCAGATGGTGTCGAAGCGGTCGCCCATGCCCACCAGCGCGCCGATCAGGTCCCCGGGCAGGAGGTCCCCCGCGTGCCGGGGCAGGTAATGGGTGAAGATGGCCTCCGCCACCGCCGGGGGTTCCCCGGAAAGTTTGGCGTACTGGCGGCCCATCACCCCCTGGAGGCTGGGAAATTCCCCCACCATCTCGGTGACGATGTCGGCCTTGCTTAAGTATGCGGCCCGGCGCACCAGTTCGGTGAGGTCCGGGGCCAGGGCTTGTGCCAGAAATGCGGCCATTTCCCGGAAGCGCTCCATTTTTTCATACGAGGTGCCCAGCAGGGAATGGAAGACCACGCCCTTCAGGGCCTCCACCCTCTTTTCGAGCGGCGTCTTGGAGTCCACTTCATAGAAATACATGGCGTCGCTGAGCCGGGCCCGCAGCACCCGCTCATGGCCTTTTTGCACCACGTTCGGGTCCCGGGTCAGGGTG
Organism: Deltaproteobacteria bacterium; assembly: GCA_003599195.1. Classification (GTDB taxonomy): domain Bacteria; phylum Desulfobacterota; class Desulfobaccia; order Desulfobaccales; family 0-14-0-80-60-11; genus SURF-52. The sequence continues at coordinate 21,454 of QZIZ01000105.1, forward strand.
TTGTTCACCGCGATGAAATGGGGCAGGAGGCGCCCGTCCTTTCCCCGCAGCGAAAAATACCGCTGATGCTCCCGCATGGAGGTGATGAGCACTTCATCGGGCAGGGCCAGGAACCTGTTTTCGAAATTGCCGCAGACCACCGAGGGGTATTCCACCAGGAAGGAGTTTTCCTCCAGGAGACCCGGATTGGGCACCACTTCACCCCCCACCTTGGCCGCGGCTGCAGCCAGTTCCTTTTCCAGGTGCGCCCGCCGGGTCTGGGGATCGACGATCACCTGGGCTTTTTGCAAGGCCGCGACATAAGCGGCCGCGTCCTTCACTTCTACGTCCTGGGGCGCCAAAAACCGGTGGCCCCGGGTAAACCCGCCGCTGGTCACGTCCCCCACGGTGAAGGGCACCACTTCGCCTCCGAACCGGGCCAGGACCCAGTGGATGGGCCGGGCAAAGGTGATGCTTTCCGAACCCCAGCGCATGGACTTGGGGAAGCTTAAGCCGAGAATAAAGGAGGGTAAAAGCTCCTGGAGACGCTCCCGGGTGGGCCGCCCCGCAGTGCGCTTGCTCACCGCCAGGTAAATGCCTCGGGGTGTATCCACTTCGATGAGATCCTCAACCGCCACGCCCTGGTTCTTGGCAAACCCCTGGGCCGCCGGGGTGGGGTTGCCATAGGAATCGAAGGCCACGGCCTTGGGCGGCCCGACGATCTCCGTGGCTGCCTCGGACTGGCTTTCCGCCAGGTCCCGGGCCACCAGGGCCAGACGCCGGGGCGTCCCCCAGGTGAGGACTTCGCCGGCAGCGATGCGCTCCTGCTCCAACAATTTCCTGAAAGATGCGGCCATCTCCTCCAACGCCGGCGGGATAAAACGGGCCGGAATCTCCTCGGTGCCGATCTCTAATAACAATTCGCTCGCCATTTTTTCCCTCTATTTTTTCAGCAAAGGAAATCCCATCTCTTCCCGCTGCTTCAGGTAGCCTTCGGCGCACAGCCGCGCCAGATTCCGCACCCGGCCGATGAGACTGGCCCGCTCCGCCACGCTGATGGCGCCCCGGGCGTTCAGCAGGTTGAAGGTGTGGGAGCATTTCAGGCAATAATCATAAGCAGGCAGCACCAGGCCCAGGCCGATGATGCGCTTCGACTCCTCTTCGTACATGTCGAAGAGTTTGAAGAGCATACCCACGTCGGCCTGCTCGAAATTGTAGGTGGAGTGCTCAACTTCCCCCCGGTGGTGGACGTCGCCGTACTTGACGCCCTTGGTCCACTCCAGGTCGTAGACGCTCTCCACGCCCTGGAGGTACATGGCGATGCGCTCCGGCCCGTAGGTCAGCTCGCCGCTCACCGGATGGAGGTCGATGCCGCCCGCCTGCTGGAAGTAAGTGAACTGGGTGATCTCCATGCCGTCCAGCCAGACCTCCCAGCCCAGGCCCCAGGCCCCCAGGGTGGGGGATTCCCAGTCGTCTTCCACAAAGCGGATGTCATGGTCCAGGGGGTCGATTCCCAGAGCCCGCATG